>JAZQKU010000043.1:0-75626 GCA_045542315.1 Eubacteriales bacterium
AAGGATAACGGCGGATTTGATATAAACGAGGTGATCAGCCGCGTTTCGGGCAAGCTGATCCTTCGTCACCCTCACGTTTTCGGCGATTTAAGCGTAGCGGATTCGCAAGAGGTATTGAAGAATTGGGATGCGATAAAGAAGACCGAGAAATCGCAAAAGAGCGGAAGCTCGGTAATGAAAAGCGTTTCCCCTGCGCTTCCCGCGCTGATTCGCGCCGAGAAGGTTCAGAAGAAGGCAAGAAACGAGCATTTCGATTTCAATAATATTGAAGAAACGCTCGAAAAGCTTTCGGAGGAGATCGCAGAGCTTAAGGCGGCGATAGAGAAAAACGACGGCGCAAACGTAAGCGAGGAGATAGGCGACGTGCTGTTCTCAGCGGTCAACCTTTCGAGATTTGCAAAGGTAAGCGCCGAGGAGGCTCTTACCCGTTCAACCGAAAAATTTATGGCTCGCTTTGAAAAATGCGAGGAGCTTGCTTTGAATGACAACGAGATATTTTCACAGCTTTCGTTTGAAAAACAGAACGAATATTGGGATAAAGCAAAGAAAAAGTTATAAGGTCAGGCTACTGTTCCCCTGACAGTATATAAAAATTATAATATTTTAAAACGGAGGAAAATAAAATGAACAAGCAAGAACTCGTTGCAATCATGGCAGAAGACGCAAAGATTTCCAAAAAAGCAGCAGAGGCAGCACTCAACGCATTCACCGGCGCAGTAGAAGGCGCACTCGCAAAAGGCGACAAGGTTACTCTCGTAGGCTTCGGCACCTTCGACGTTAAGAAGAGAGAGGCAAGAACAGGACGTAACCCCAGAACCAAAGAGGTTATCGAAATCAAGGCAGCAAAGCTTCCCGTATTCAAAGCAGGAGCAGGCCTTAAGAAAGCTATCGACTGATAAGATTATAGGTTTTGACGCCTTCTTTAAAAGAAGGCGTCAGAATTTTGTAGGGCGGAAGATAAATGAGAATCGACAAATATTTAAAGGTTTCCAGGCTGATAAAGCGTCGCACCGTGGCGGCTGAGGCATGCGGAACCGACCACGTTACCGTAAACGGCAAGGTGGTCAAGCCCTCTTACGACGTGAAGGTGGGCGACGTTATTACAATTCGCTTCGGCGCAAACAGCCAGAGCTACAAGGTAACGGCTGTGAGAGAGCATTCGCTTAAAGCCGATGCAAGCGATATGTATGAGGAAGTAAAATAAAAGATCTCCCGTTTTTCGGGAGATTTTTTTATGTTGAAATGAAAAACGGCGTATCCGAAAAGGATACGCCGTGGTTGATCAGTCTGCTGAATAGGGCAAAAGTGCAATGTATCTTGCTCTTTTGATAGCGGTAGTGATCTGTCTCTGGTGCATAGCGCAGGTGCCGGTCATTCTTCTGGGAAGAATCTTTGCACGCTCGGAAACGTATCTTCTGAGCTTTGCGGCATCCTTGTAGTCTATAACGAGATTTTTATCAGCACAGAAAGCGCAAACCTTCTTCTTCTTTTTGTTCTTGAAGGAAGGTCTCTCTGCTGCATTGTTCATTTCTGCCATTGTAGTTTCATTCCTTTCGTAAATTAGAAGGGAAGCTTATCATCGTCGTCGATAAGCTCCTGAAAATCAACAGCGGGAGCCGCCGTTTCTTTTCTCTCTGCCGGAGTGTTCATAAATTCCGCGCCTGCATTGTCAGACGCATCTCTTTTGGACTCGGCGAAATATACCTCATCTGCAATAATTTCCCAGTTTACACGGTTCTGGTTGTTATTGTCGGTCCAGCTTCTTGACTGGAGCTGACCTACAACGAAGATGCCGCTGCCTTTTTTGAAATATTTGCAAACGAATTCTGCGGTGTTTCTCCAAGCGACAACGTTGATGAAATCAGCAACGCTTTGCTCGCCGGATTTTGCTCTGCGGTTAACGGCAACCGAGAAAGAGGTTACCGACAAACCTGATGTGGTGGTCTTGAGTTCAGGATCGCGGGTGATTCTGCCCGATATCATTGCTTTGTTGAAGTTAAGCATCTTTAAAGACCTCACTTAAATTATTCTTCGGGGTTGATGATCATAGAACGGAGAATGCCGTCGGTGATGCCGAAAATACGGTCAAGCTCGGCGGGGAATTCAGGCTCGCTCTTGAAGCAAACGAAAACGTAGTAGCCTTCGGTCTTTTTGTTGATCTCGTAGGCAAGCTTTCTTTTGCCCCATTCTTCGGTCTTCTCAACGGTGCCGTTTGCAGCGATAAGATCGGCAAACTTCTTAACGGTCTCGGCAATAGCCTCCTCGGTAAGAGCGGCGTCGATGATGTAGACAAGCTCGTAAGAACGGATAACTTTTTCCATGTTTTATTTACCTCCTTTTGGACTTTGGCCCTCTATCTCTGAGAGCAAGGGTACGTAGTATTATACCTCAACCTTTTGAAAAAGTCAAGGATTTTAAACGTTTTTTTGCAAATTTTTGTGTTTTTTCGTTAAAATAACGGCAGTAATACTGCAAATTATGAAAATCAGCGAAAGGGTGACAACCGAAATGCCTATCATAACACCGCAGTCGATGAAAAACTGCTGGGGAAGTATTGCCAGAATACCGTCACGGGTGATGTCAAACAGCCAGTTTGACTTGCCGTAAAACAAAACCTGATGAAAAAATCTGTAAGCCTCCCACACGTCAACGGCAAGATATATTCCGAAAAAGGCTATTGGGAAGACGGCAATAAGGGAGCCGAAAAACAAAGGGGATATAACGCGGCTTTTGTTTTTCCTGTTTCTTATTTTATAAATTGCATAACCGACCATAAATACTGCCGATACACCTAAAACGGCGTAATCGAGAAGAAAAAGGAATTTGCAATCCATAAAATGCGCCTCTGCCTCCTTGCTGCAGGAAAAAACTCCGGTTCCAAACGGAGCGCCTGAGGTAAGCGAGTCGAGAAGCTCGTCGTAGGCATCAATGATGGTTTCTCTGCTTTCGCCGCTTGCTTCAATAAGACCGTAATGGTCTATCCTTCCGTAGTAAAAGTCACGGAAGGTTATGGGAAGGCTTATTGAAAGGCTCAGAATGAAAAGTGCGGTAAAGATAACCGTTATAAAATAACCGAACTTTTTTAAAAGCTTCAAAGAGAAGCCTCCTCTCTTGTTACGGAAACAGCAATAAGCGCTTGCGATGGAAGATAAAACGTCCACATTCCAAAGAAAATGAAGGTCTCGATCTTCGGGAAAAGACCGAGATTAAAGGCTCCGACGCAAATATCGCATAACAGAAAAAGAAAAAGTCCCAAAGCAAGCTCAATGGGCTCCTTTTTAAAAAATGCGGCAAATGCGGCAAGGGCAGTGTTTAACAAAAGATTTATTATTGAGAATGCGGAAAGAAAATATAATAACGGCGCTTCCAAATGGAGAAGAATAACAGAAGCGACTGAAAATAAAAAGATTCTCAAGGCTGACGACAGCAAAAACGTGCCCTTTTTCTTTCCGAGTGAAAGCTTTAGAAAATAGACTGTCTGCACTGTGCAGAAAAGGAAAACGCCTAACTCGTAGCGGTCGTTTTCAACGAGCAAGAACCAATCTGCAGCGAGGGTGAGGGACATCGCCGCTAAAATAAAGGGCGTGCCTCCAAGCCTCCCTTTAATCACTTTTCTGACTGCTTCAAAAATGACAAAGAGGAAGCAAATTATAATTGAAATATATTTGATTAAAGCCGAGGGAAAGGCGGCAAGACCAAGATCGGCGACGGTGAAAATAAGAAAAAGAGCCGCCTCGGTAAAGAAAAACAAAAGCTTTGAAAATTTCATTTTACAAAACGGTTGTAAAGGTCGTTTTTGCGAAGCCCCGTTTTCTTGGCGGCTTCCTTTACCGCGTCGGTGCGGGAAAGACCGTTTGATAAGGCCTCGTTGAATATTTTTTCGGCGGCGTCATAATCGGGTAAGATCTCCTCCTCGGGCTTTCCGCCTACGATCACTACGAATTCGCCCAAGGGGTCCTTTTGCTCGTATTTTTCGATAGCGGCAAAAAGAGAGGTTGTAATTATCTCCTCGTAAAACTTTGAAAGCTCACGAGCAAGCACTACCTTGCGGTCTCCGAAATATTCCGCCATATCCTTAAGCGTTTTCAAAAGGCGGTGGGGCGCCTCGTAAAAGACCATGGTGCGCTTTTCGTCAACAAGTGAGGAAAGATGCTCCTTCCTTGAATTGTGTGCGGTTGACAAAAAGCCCTCGAAGGTAAATCTTCCGGTGGGCATGCCCGAAGCAGAAAGGGCGGTGATGACTGCGGAGGGCCCCGAAATGGGAGTGACCCTTATTCCGTTTTCGTGGCAGATCCTCACAAGCTCCTCGCCGGGGTCTGAGATAGCGGGGGTGCCCGCATCGCTTACCAAGGCGATCGACTCGCCGTTTTGCATCCTTTCAATAAGCTTTCCCGAACGCTCAACGATATTGTGAGCGTGATAGCTTATCATCTCTTTTTTGATTCCGAGATGATTTAAAAGCTTTTGAGTATTTCTCGTGTCTTCCGCCGCAATAAATGAAACGCTTTTAAGGATCTCCACCGCTCTCGGAGAGAGATCGTTTAAATTTCCAATCGGCGTGGCAACAACGTAAAGACCGTTCAAATCCATTTTAAAGCTCCTTAGTGATAACGTCGGGCTCGGTGATAACGCCCTCTTTTGCGCCCTTTTTTGCCTCTATAAGCACTGCGTGAGGGCTGCTCTTCGAGTCCTTTTTGATAAACCTTATTCTTTTTATCGCAAGACTCGCCTTTTTTGCCTCTGCGGCAAATTCAAAGAGACGCTGTGCGGGACAGACGGCAAACAAAAGTCCGCCGTATTTAATAACTCTTGCCGCGGCAAAGATAAAATCGGAAAAATCACCGTGACGTGCCGTTGCCATTTCCGCTGTAACGGGCTTTTTGCCGCTTCCCTCTCCGTAGTATGGAGGGTTGGTAACGGCTATGTCGAAGGTATCGTTGTATTTTACGGGAATATCCTTAACATCGGAAAGAAGGGCCTCGTAGCGCCCTGTAAGACCGTTTTCCTCAATATTCTTGTTGATAAGCTCAAAGGCAGCCTTCTGGCAGTCAACAAGCAGGCAGGAAGAGATCCTCTTTGAAAGAGAAAGGCCCAAAACACCGGTGCCGGCTCCGAGATCTATTGCTCTTTGATTGCGGTTGCTTCTTACAAATTCCGAAAGCAAAAAGGAGTCGGTTCCTATTTTAAAAACCTCGGGAGAAGAAATGACCCTCTCGCCCGAGGGCAAAAATTCAAAATTATCCATAAATAATACCCCTTGAAAGCGGGTTTGAAAAGTAAAATAAATCTTCCGAATACCGAAACACCCTGTGGAGACCACAGGGCGTTTTCGTTTTTCTTTTTTAATTACTCTGCTTTGGGAGCATCAACGGGACAAGCTCCGGCGCAAGAACCGCAATCAATGCAAGCATCTGCGTCGATAACGTATTTTCCGTCGCCCTCAGAGATAGCTTCAACGGGGCACTCGCTTGCGCATGCGCCGCAAGCAATGCAATCGTCACTGATAATGTATGCCATTTCGATACCCTCCTCTTTTGACTTGCTTCTATTATATCACAATTATTGAAAAATGCAAGCGGAATTTTAAAAAAGACGAAAAAACCGCCCCGAAATAAGCTTCGGGGCGGTTTGTAACTATGCAATTAAGAAATTCTCTTTTTGAGGTTTGCAAGCTCGGTCTGAAGCTCTGCGGGGATCTTGCCCTCGAACTTTGCATAGAACTCCTCGAGAGAAGCGGCGTCCTCTGCCCAGAGAGCGTTGTCAACGTCAAGAAGATTCTTAACGTCCTCAACGGTCATATCAAGACCCTCAAGGTTGATATCCTCTGCCTTGGGAAGATAACCGATAGCAGACTCAACAGCCTCTGCCTTGCCCTCGGCGCGGTCAAGGATCCACATGAGAACTCTCATGTTGTCGCCAAAGCCGGGCCATGCGAAGTGACCTTCTGCATCGGTGCGGAACCAGTTAACGTTGAAGATCTTGGGAGGATTCTCAAGCTTCTTGCCGATATCGAGCCAATGCTGGAAGTAGTTGGCCATATTGTAGCCGCAGAAGGGAAGCATAGCCATGGGGTCACGTCTTACCACGCCTACTGCGCCGCTTGCCGCAGCGGTGGTCTCGGAAGCCATAGCGGAGCCGACGAATACGCCGTGCTGCCAATCAAATGCCTCGTAAACGAGGGGAGCGGTCTTTGCACGTCTGCCGCCGAATACGATAGCGGAGAGCGGTACACCATCGGGATTATTGAACTCCTTGGAGATGCAGGGGCAGTTCTCTGCGGGAGCGGTAAAGCGAGAGTTGGGATGTGCGCCCTTAACGCCGGAATCCTTGGTCCAGGGGTTGCCCTTCCAATCGATACCGGTATCGGGAGCTGCGGAAAGACCTTCCCACCAAACGGTGTTCTCTTCGGTCTTTACAACGTTGGTGAAGATGGTATTCTTCATGGTAGCTGCCAAAGCGTTGGGGTTGGACTTTGCATTGGTGCCGGGAGCAACGCCGAAGAAGCCGTTTTCGGGGTTAACTGCCCAAAGCTTGCCGTCTCTGATTCTGATCCAGGCAATATCGTCGCCTACGCACCAGACCTTGTAGCCCTTGTTGCGGTAGACCTCGGGGGGAATGAGCATTGCGAGGTTGGTCTTGCCGCAAGCGGAGGGGAATGCTGCTGCGATGTATTTAACTTCGCCTTCGGGATTTTCGATACCGAGGATAAGCATATGCTCTGCCATCCAGCCCTCGTTACGTCCGAGGTAGGAAGCTATACGGAGAGCGAAGCACTTTTTGCCAAGCAAAACGTTGCCGCCGTAACCGGAGTTAACGGACATAATGGTATTATCCTGGGGAAAATGCATGATGTAGCGGTTTTCCTCATCAATATCCTTTCTTGCGTGAAGACCCTTGATGAAGTCTGCTCTCTCACCGAGAACGTCCAAAACCTTCTGACCTACTCTGGTCATGATGTGCATGTTAAGAACAACGTAGATGGAATCGGTAAGCTCGATACCGATCTTTGCAAAATCGGAGCCTACAACAGACATTGAGTAGGGGATAACGTACATAGTACGGCCCTTCATAGAGCCTGCGAAAAGACCGTTGAGCATTTTATATGCCTCGGAGGGCTCCATCCAGTTGTTTATGGGACCTGCCTCTTCCTTGGTGGGAGTGCAGATAAAGGTACGGTGCTCAACACGTGCAACGTCGTTGACGGCGGTGCGGTGGAGATAGCAACCGGGAAGTTTGTCCTGATCGAGTTTTTCAAGCTCTCCGGTAGAACAAGCCTCGGCTCTCAAAGCCTCGATCTGCTCCTCGCTTCCGTCGATAAGTACGATGTTGTCGGGGCAGGTAAGCGCCGCAACCTCTTCGATCCATTTGGAAAGAGCTTCATTTTTTAAATTAAGCATTGAACCAGTCTCCTTTAAGAAAACAAAATTTTACTTATATATTATAAATGATTTTTCAATAAAAGTCAATGATAAAATATTAACAAAATCAATGTTTGTAAACCGAATGCAAAAAATCCGTTAACTTCTTCTCTTTTTGGCGAAATTGAATAAAATGTTTTATATAGGAGGGTTAATAATGAATAACGATTTTATTCAGTTAAAACGGAAAGCAAGAGAGGAGGAGCTGAAGCTTTTGACCTTTGGCGAAGGGGAAAAACGGATAGTGCTTTTTTCAAAGGAGGAAAAAGGGAAAAGGCTGCTTTCGGATTTTTATGACGGCGTGGTCGAGGCGTATGAAAAAAATCTGCCGTTTTATAACGTAAGCTTCAGGCTTCTTTACGAGCGGATAAGCCTTACCTTTGCCTTCGGGAAAGGCGAGGATGCTGTCTTTGCGGCAAAAAGCGGAGAAGCCGCGGCGTTTTTTGAGATATTTTCAGAAAAGTCGGGACTTTTTTGTTACGGCGGAAAGGAAAATTCCGAGCGTTCCGAACAGATCGCGGTTATCTTTTCGGCAGTGTCAAAGCTAAAAAGGGGGAGAATAAAGCCGAAAACGGCGGCATATCTTTTTGCAAAGCAAACGGGACGTCTTTCATTTGCGGCAGGAACGGCGGGTGACGACTTTTCGTTAAGCCGCCTTTACGAGGCTCTTTGCATTTTTCCCGAGCTCGTGAGATAAAAACTCCCCCGACGATGTTTAAACGTCGGGGGTATAAAAAGCACCGAAGCGGTTTTTAAAAGCCCGCACGGCACATTTACATAATATGCCGACGGAGCTGAAGGTGACATTAAAAATCTCCCATTGCATTTTGCAAAGGGAGATTTTTAATTTTGGCTTTCAAGATATTCTTCAATCTTTAATATTACGGTGCTCATTTTGATATCAAGAGCAGAGCAAATGCGGTAAAGCGTTTCTAACGTAGGCTTGCGTTCTCCTCGTTCTATGGCGCTTAAGTGGCTGCGTCCAATATCGGCAAGACCGCTTAAAACCTCTTGCGACAAACCTTTTTGCTGTCTGAAAAATACTATTGCCTTACCTACCGTAACAGAATCTAACATAGGGATAAACATATTTTCACCTCTATATTATATTCTACGACAAAACTTTAAAAAATATGAATACATATGTTGACAAATGAATACTTATGTGTTAAAATAATTGTAAAAAATAAGGAGAACAAAAATGGAAAATATGACTGAAAATCAAACGGTACAAAACACAAAGTTTTGCAAGCATTGCGGAAATAAGATTCCTGCCGATGCGGTAATATGCACGGCTTGCGGAAGACAGGTTGAGGAAATAAAAAACTCGGCTTCTGCGCAACCGAGCATTGTCATCAACAACAGTAATGCCAATTCAAACGTTAATCAAAATGTAAACCAAAACGGAGCAGGATATTACGGCAGACCTAAAAACAAATGGGTTGCATTGATACTTTGCTTGACCTTGGGATATTTCGGTGCTCATAAATTTTACGAAGGAAAAGTGGGCATGGGAATTTTATATCTGTTTACAGGCGGATTATTCTTTATCGGTGTTGTGATAGACGTCATCGCATTATTAACCAAGCCTAATCCGTATTATGTTCGATAAGTAGCTAACAAGTCAAAACGGTCTCGATTCGTTATGAAAAGAGACCGTTTTGATTTATTAAGGCACTAACCCCACCCGTTAAATAGGGTGGGGTTAGTATTTTATCTGTCCTGTTTTATAGCCGTTCCGTTATTAAAGAGAATAATTCGCAGAATATCGGAGGAATTTATTCTTCCGTCGCCGTTAATATCGGCGGCAGCCTTCTTTGCGCCCGTGAGATGAGAGTTGTTGTTATGTAAAACTATCTGGAGAATGTCGGAGGTGTTTACTCTTCCGTCGCCGTTTATCTCGCCGTAGATAACGAGGGTAAGACGGTCGGTCTCCGCTCCGATTTCATCATAGAGCACTACCTGCATTCCCGTTGCCGCCGCACCCGAGGTGACCTCGGCTTCTCCCTTGAATATCTTTATTCTTTCGGGGGCGTTTTCAAAGGAAGCAATGAGCGCCGAAACGTCTGCAAGGGGAGTGAAGTTGGAGATAAAGCCGGTTTCGCGGTTTAAGATAAGCGACTCGGAGAGGAGCTTTTCGGGTTCCGAGGGAGCCTTTTTAAGCGTAAGAGTGTAAACCGTTGAAACACCGTTATTGGTAACGGTTATCTCGGTAACGGCTTCGCCGTTAAGAAGGGTTACCTCGCCTTGATAGGAAAGCTCTGCGCCTTCGAAATCGCAACAAGGCAAAACCGAGGCGGTGTCACCCTCGACGGTGACGGTATAATCGAATTTATCGGGTGAAAAATCGGGGATCGCCGTGCCGTTTACCGTAATGCCCGAAAGATAATTCTCTTTGAAAAGTGTGAAATCAAAGACCTCGGGAGCAAAAGGTCCCTTAACGCCGATAACCGAAACAACGTCGTTTCCGCCGTATTCGGGCAATGCCAATAAGGGTAAGAGGCTTCCGTTTCCGAACAGATCAAGGTAACCGTTATAGCTTACGGGGACCAAACCGTAACGGAAGGTGTCCGGCAAGAGATCGATGTAATTTTTGCCCTCTTCGCTTGATACAACGCCTAAAAGGACGCCGTCCTTGCCGTAGCAACAGACGTCAAGGCGGTTGAGAGCAGGCTCTTCAAGAGTGCCGTAATCAACGGTAAAGGTAACTGCTTCAACAGTTTCGCCGCCCACTCTGAATTCGATATTCAGCTCGCTTCCGAGCTCCTCTCTCGTGAGATAAAATATGAAGGAGCTTTCCTTGAGGGCAATTTCCTCGGTGCCGTTTACAAAGATATCGCCGTTAAACGCCTTCGGTGTGACGGCTAAAAAGGCACCGTCCGTATAATAATTGAGCTTATATGATGTTACGCCCTCTTGGTAAATTATCGCATCGAAATAGTTTTTGTCAGCGTCTATGGGCATTATAACGAATCCCTCAAAAAGGGAAAAATCCTCTGCGCCTGCCTCAAAGCGAAGATAATAGCTTACCGATCCTTCTCCGTTTGTTACGGTGATTACCGCGTCCTCGCCGATGGGAACTGTGTCGGTTGCTTCGCCGTTAACGGTGAACGATTCGAAGAAGCGTCCGAGAAGCTTTGAAAGCTTTACCGAGGTGACGTCGGCGGAAACGGTGCAGATTATTTTGTTTTCCTCACCGCTTTTAACGGAAAAGGCGTCCCGTCCTATTTTGTTTCCTGCGGCGTCAAAAAAGTCAAAGCCCATTTCGCTTATGAAGGGCGGCTCCGGCTTAGCAGTAAGAGTAACTGTGTAGTCAAAGCTTTCTTCGCCGTAAAAAACGGTCAGAACGGCATCGCCTGTAAATAACGGCATACCGTCATTCTTTGAATATTCCGTGCCCGAAAGAGTGAGCTTATAACCGTAGCCGTAATCCTTCTCAAAGACGGGAACGACCAAAAGATGATCGCCGTTACTGAAGTAATTTGCGGTGAATCCGTTTTCTGATTTATTCATATTGTAAATATGAAAGTAGTCGCCGTTATAAACCAAAAGCTCAACGCCGAGCAAAACGGGACGGGTATCTTCTGCCTCTTTGAGAACCAAATCAAAAAGACGGTTTCCCTTTATATCTCTCGCAACGAGCCTCATACCGTCTGTAAAGGTAAATGAGTCGGTTATCTCAGCGCCGCTGTCGGCATCGTAGAAGATGCAGCCATCAATGAGGTCAAAACGGTAGCTTGCGCCTTCATTCGGAAGTAAGACGGTGTAAACGTCGCTTCCGCCGTAAACGGTAAAGCTCTTTTCAAAGTTTGTCTTACCCTCGTCACCCGTCAGGGTAAAGGAGGAAATACTCTTTCCGCCGAAATCAAAAAGGTAGGTGTAGCATAACTTGCCGAGGGTTACGGTAATTTCAAAATCGGTGCCGTAGGGGGAAAGAAGATAGCTTTCCTTAACGTCTTTTCCGTTTATCTTTACCTCTGCGCCCTCCTTCGCGGATATATCAAAGGAAATTGAAACGGCGTTATCGGGAAGAGAAAGACTGTAATCAAATAAAAACGGCTTGTAATCAAACAAAAGTGAATCGGACGCGCCCTCGGAATCAAAGGTGTTGACCGAAATTGCGGATATAAGGGTGTTTGCCTCGTTCTCCTTGATAAAGAGCAGTGAATACGCCTCGTCGGAGACGGTAAATGCAACCGACGCGGTATCACCCTCAAACGAAAATTCGTTTCCGCCTTCGGTGTAAACGGGCAGCTCGTTTTCGTTGGTGGTGGCAAAAAGCGTTATTTTCGTGGCGTTTTCCGAAACGAAAATATCATACTTCCCCGCACCGTTTAAACGGAAATCGTCGCTGTAAATAAGCTCCTCTCCGTTATACACGTTATAGGTAATGCTTTCAGCCGTCACGGAAAAAACCGCGAAGGCAGAAAAGCAGGATAATATCATTAAAACCGAAATCAGATAAGCAGTTAACCTTTGGATAACCTTCACCTTAAACACCGCCTTAATATTTCTTATTATATTTTATCATAAAAAATGAGGCGTTGCAATATAAATATCAAGTTTCATCTTATTATCAAAAAATAAAAGCCGCATAAAGCGGCTTTTTATTTTTCAATTATTCCTGCTCCCTCTTCGGGGTCTTTTCGATTGCGTCGGCAACGCATTCGAGCCAATCGCCCTCGAAAAGCTCAACGGCGCCTCTGTCTGCCGCGGCGGCAAGACGGGGGTCAATGGGCATTCTCGAGAATACGTCGATTCCGAAATCACGTGCGGTGTCGGCGATCTTCGACTTGCCGAAGATATCGTATTCCTTATCGCAATCGGGACATTTGAAATAGCTCATATTTTCAACTATTGCCAAAACGGGAACGTTCATAAGCTTTGCCATTTTAACAGCCTTTGCAACGATCATCGAAACGAGCTCTGCGGGAGAGGTTACAATGACGATGCCGTCAACGGGAATAGACTGGAAAACGGTAAGCGGAACGTCACCGGTTCCGGGAGGCATATCCACAAACATATAGTCAACGTCATCCCAGATAACGTCGGTCCAGAACTGCTTTACGGCGCCCGCGATAACGGGACCTCTCCAGACAACGGGGTCGGTATCGTCCTCAAGAAGCATGTTGACCGACATCATTTTAATTCCGGTCTTGCTTTTTCCCGCAAATATTCCGGTTGCGTCTGCCTCGGCCTTTTCCTTCACTCCGAACATTTTGGGAATGGAGGGACCGGTAACGTCGGCATCGAGAACTGCGGTGGAAAAGCCGCGACGCTGCATCGTTACGGCAAGAAGGGAGGAAACCATTGATTTACCTACGCCGCCCTTGCCGCTGACTACACCGATAACCTTTTTGATGTTGGAGAGCTGATGGGGCTTTTCGATTAAACTTTGCTTTTCGCGGGAGGAGCAGTTTGAGCTGCAGGTCTCGCAGTTGTGTGTGCATTCGCTCATTTTATCATATCCTTTTTAAAATTAAACTTTTTCGTTCATTTCGGCAATATCTGCCTGACGCATCTGTATCTCTGCCCATTCCGCCTTGGTGAGAAGCACCTGACGGGGCTTTGAACCCTCGGGAGGACCTACTATTCCGCGCTCCTCCATCTCGTCGATTATTCTTGCGGCTCTGCCGTAGCCGAGCTTCAAGCGGCGCTGAAGCATTGAGGTAGAGACGGTTCTTGCATCGATCGCTATTTCAATAGCGTCGTCTATCATCGGGTCGGAGTCGCCGTTTCCGCCGCCCTTGTCGCCCTTGCCCTTTTCGCGCTCCTCGACCTGCTTTTCTATCTCCTTCATAACGGCATCGTCGTAGTTTGCGGTGCCGTTTTCCTTTATAAAGGAGATGACGGCGGCGATGTCCTTATCGGGAATATAACAGCCCTGTGCGCGTATGCATTTATCCGAGCCCATCGGGTGATAGAGCATATCGCCCTGTCCTATAAGCTTTTCGGCACCCGTCTGATCGAGAATAATGCCCGAGTCGATACGGCTTGCAACCGCAAAAGCTATTCTGGAGGGAATGTTGGTTTTTATAAGACCTGTGATAACGTCTGCCGAGGGACGCTGCGTTGCAACGATAAGATACATACCTGCGGCTCTTGCCTTTTGAGCAAGACGGCAGATAGAATCCTCAACCTCCTTGGGGGCAGTCATCATAAGGTCGTTAAGCTCGTCGATAACAATAACTATCTGGGGAAGCGGCTCAAGATCGGGGTCGGTTTCCGCCAAGGCGTTATATGAGAATATCTCTCTTACCGAGTTATCTGCAAATAGCTGATAGCGCTTTTGCATTTCGGCAACTGCCCAGCAAAGAGCGCCGGCCGCCTTTTTGGGGTCTGTAACAACGGGTATCATAAGGTGGGGAATGCCGTTGTAATCGGAAAGCTCAACCATCTTGGGGTCTATCATTATAAGCTTTACCTTATCGGGCGAGGCCTTATAGATAAGCGAAACGATTATCGCGTTGATGCAGACCGATTTACCCGAGCCGGTTGCGCCCGCAATAAGAAGGTGAGGCATCTTTGCAATATCCATAATTACCGAGCCGCCGCCTATATCCTTGCCGAGCGCGGCGGTAACGTAGCTTTTTGATTCGGAAAACTCACGGCTTGCAACTATCTCGCGCATAAACACGGTGGTCTTGTTTTTATTGGGGACCTCAATGCCGATGGCAGCCTTACCGGGAATGGGAGCTTCGATTCTTACTCTGCTTGCGGCAAGTGCGAGGGCAAGGTCGTTTGAAAGGTTTGCTATCTTGCTTATCTTAACGCCCATACCGGGAACAAGCTCGAATCTCGTTATCGATGGACCTCTTGAAACGTTTGTTATTCTCGTTTCAACGCCAAACGAGGCAAGAGTTGAAACGATTTTGTCCGCCATCTGGCGCATTTCGGCGGTGGCGTCGATATTTTCCGCATTGCCCTTGGTAAGAAGGGTAATGGGCGGGAAACGGTAGGGCTTTTCGGCAGGTCTTTCGGACTTTGCCGAGGCCTCGATCTCGTTTATCATCTTCGCCTTTTCCTCGGCGGTAACGGTTATCCTCTCGGTCTCCTCGGGAGAAACGGGGGAGGGAATTGAAATTTCGGGAATTTCCGTTTCGTCGGGCTCAAAGGGAGGTCTTTCCTCCGAAAGAGGAATATCGATAGCGCTTCGCTTTTTCCTTTTTTCTTTTTTGGGCTTTTCCTCTGGCTCGTCGATGGGAATGTCGATGTTGACGTCACCTATCGGCATAGGCTTCCTTTTGGGAGGCTCCTCAGAAACGGGCTCCTCCTTCTTTGCTTCCTTTTTCGAGGCCTTTTTTGCCTTTATTTTATCCCAAAGCTTCGAAATTATAGCTGCAACCGAAATATCGAAATACAAAACGAGTGAAACCACTGCGGCAAAAATAAAGATGAGCGCCGAAAGCACCGCACCGATGCCGCTTGCGAGAGGATAGCCTAAAACTCCGCCTATAACGCCGCCCGAAAAGAGGCTTTTGTTAGAAACGTTAAAAAGGGAGGTGAGCATCGCGGAGAAGGTTGAGGCATCGATCCCATCTCTTGCAAAGAGAGAAAAGACCGCGGAGAGCGAGATGAACATTATCGCTCCCGAAACAAGCTTCACGGCGCGTCTTGCGGTTTTGGGGAATACCGCGTAAACGCCGCTTATTGCCATAATTACGGGCAAAAGGTAGGCGGGGAAGCCGAAAAGACCCAAAAGCACCGATCTTATCCACGCGCCTGCCGTGCCGATGTCGAAAAATAACACGGCTATAAAGGCAATGGCAAGGAAAAAGAGGGCAATGCCCGCTATCTGCGCGCCGAGATTTTTCTTCGGCGCCTCGGCGGCTTTCTTTTTCACGTTATTCATTTTCCGGGATTTTTTAGCTTTAGCCATTTAAACACCCAACTTTCAACGAAAGAAATTTTTGAATTATTTAATAAAAGACCATATTACGGCAAATATACCCACGATACCGCAGTAGATCGAGAATATGAAGAATTTATTTTTCTCGGAGATAAGCTTTACCATCCAGATAGCCAGAACGCCGACGACGGCGGCAACGGCGGCCCCCGCGATGCAGTAGATAACGGGAGTTTCCATTCCCACCTCGATCACGTCGAGAATGGTAAGAAGATTTGCGCCGAGCACTGCGGGGATAGACATAACGAAGGCAAACTCAACGGCAAAGGCTTTGTCAAAGCCGCAAAGAAGTCCGCCTGTTATGGTGGCACCCGAGCGTGAAATGCCGGGAAGGGTGGCAACCGCCTGGAAAAGACCTACTATAAGGGGGTGACGGAGCTTTGCGTTTTCGCAGGTTATCTTTCCCTTTGAAAAACGGTCGCACAAAACGAGAAGACCCGATGTAAGAATAAGCAAAAGACCTACTGCGAGAGTGCTTGCGAAAAGTGCCTCGATCTTATCTTTAACAAGAAGCACGAAGAAAAGCGGAATCATTGAAATAATAACGTAAACGAGCATTTTTTCGTATTTTTCCGCCGCCTTGAAGCTGTATTTTCCCGTGAATATCTTTTTTACCGATGAGAAAAAGGCCTTGATAAGTCCCCACACGGTGGCCCTGAAGACCACGATGACCGCAACGAGTGTGCCGAAGTGAAGAAATACGTCAAACGCTAAATTTTCCGCCTCGTTATAGGAAAGACCGAAGATCTGCTGTGCAAGCACGAGATGTCCCGAGCTTGAAATGGGTAAAAATTCGGCAAGCCCCTGAATAATACCCAAAAGAATCGCTTTGATAAAACCCATGATAAAACTCCTATCTGTCAAAAATTTCTTTGATTGCTTCTATTGAAACTGCCTTGCCATTTTCACATTCAATGACAACGCCGTTTATAAGAAAAGGGGGCGTGTCTGCCTGAACGAGCTTTTGCTTGCCGCCGTTTACGAAGCGGTCGATAACCTCTTCCTTGTTTACCCCGAGCACGCTGTTTAACGAGCCGCAAAAGCCTGCGTCGGAGATAAAGGCGGTGCCGCCCTCTAAAATTTCGGCGTCGTTGGTCTGGGCGTGGGTGTGGGTGCCGATGACCGCCGTTGCGATCCCGTCAAGCCAAAATCCCATTGCTCTTTTCTCACTCGAGGCCTCGGCGTGAAAGTCAACTATAACTGTATCGGTTTCCTCCTTGAGCCTTAATACCTCACTTTTTGCCGCAATAAACGGATTTTCACATTTTGACACCATATTGACGGTGCCCGAAACCGATATAACTCCGACCTTGAAGCGGACGGCGTCGTAGATAACGCTTCCCACGCCGCTATCGGTGCTCCAATTAAGCGGCCTCAAAATGTAAGGAATATCAAAAACGTCGCGGCTTCCTCTGTCAAATGAGTGGTTGCCGCCGCTTATAACGTCGGCGCCCGCGGCAAAGATCGCGTTTGCCTCGTATTCGGTAATTCCGTTTCCGGGTGCGGAATTTTCGCCGTTTACCACCGTGAAATCGGCATTGTATTTGTTTTTAAGCCTCGGAAGCTTATTCACGAGAAGCTCCACGCCGCCTCTGCCGACAACGTCGGCAATAAAAAGTATTCTCATAAAAGCTCCTTTATCACAAGGCTTCCTGCCAATTTTTCTTTTTGTGGCGCATAACCGACAAAACGAGCCCTACGGCAAGCCATACGGAAAGCATTGAGGAGCCGCCCGCCGAGAAGAAGGGAAGGGTAATGCCGATAACGGGTGTAAGCCCCACGCACATTCCTATATTGATTATTATCTGCACCAGAAACATTGCCGAAACGCCGACCAGAATGGCCCTTCCGAAGCTGTCGGTGCTTTTTTTGGTATTATAAAAAATACGCGATACGATAAAAAGAAGAAGAACGACTGCCGTCATACAGCCGAAAAATCCGAACTCCTCGCCGCAGACGGCGAAGATAAAATCGGTGTGCTTTGCGGGCAAGGCGTTTGTCTGCGTCATTACCCCTTGCATATAGCCCGCTCCGAAGAACTTTCCGCTTCCCAAAGCGATCTTTGAACGAATGACCTGATAGCCGTAGCCGAGCGGGTCAAGCTCGGGATTGAAAAGGGTGAGTATTCTGAAGCGCTGCCTGTCCTTCAGAACGAAGTTCCAGATAAAAGGTATTGCTCCGATAACGGGAACTATGCAAAGCACGAGATATTTGATTCTGAAGCCGGCGGTGATTATCATTATAAGGAAGATAAGACCGTAGACGGTCGCCATTCCCATATCATTCTGAATAAGCACGCCAACTATATATGCTCCCGCATGCAAAAAGAGGAAAAAGAGATTTTTCGGGTTGTTTATTTCGTCACCGAGATAGCTTACGTGTGCCGCGATTGTGACGATGTAAACGAGCTTGATAAACTCGGAGGGCTGAACGGAAACTCCAAACACCACGAGCCAGCTGTTGTTGCCTGCGATCTCGGGCGCAAAAAGTCCAACCGCCACGAGGGCAAGGACAGCCACCGGCACACAAAACTTTGAGATAGGCTCAAAGAGATGATAGTCGATCAACGAAATAACGAGAGCGAGCAAAAGGCCCAAGACCGCGGCGGCGATCTGCACCAGGACCAAACGGTCGGGCGAAACTCCCGCAGGCGGGTTATTTACCGCCGAAATAACGAGAGCGATTCCGAAAACGGACGCACAAAGAGCGCCTGCCAATAAAGGCAGGTCAAGCGGCTTTATGAAGCCTTGCAAAAGCTTCCTCATTCGCTTTCGTTCCTCTCTGCTTTAATAAATTTATTCAGCCGATTCAAAAACCTCGCCGTCGGCGGCAAGCTCAAGAGCCGCCGTGGCTTCCGATTCCGAAAGCCCGGAAACGCCCTTTAATTTCGAGCGTATCATTCTCGAACGGGTGCCGATAAGGGTGTCGAGATCCTTGCTTGCGTCGTCAAGCTTTTTCTGAGTCTTTTCCAAAAGACCGCCGAACTTATCGAATTCGGTCTTTACTGCGCCTAAAATGCTCCATACCTCACTTGAGCGCTTCTGTATTTTAAGGGTCTGGAAGCCCATCTGCAGGCTGTTTAAAAGCGCCGCTACGGTTGACGGACCGCAGACGTTTATTTTATATTCCCGCAAAAGCGCTTCGATAAGCTCGCCCTTTGCCGCCTCGGCGTAAAGACCCTCGGAGGGTAAGAACATGATCGCAAAATCGGTGGTAACGGGGGGTGCTACGTATTTTTCCGAAATGGATCTTGCCTCGGCCTTAAAAGCTCTGTGAAGCTCCTTCCTTGCGGCCTCAACAGCCGACTTGTCGCCGGATTCGTAGGCATCGAGAAGATGGTTGTAGGTTATGACGGGGAATTTCGAGTCGATAGGCAGATAAACGGGATCCTCGCCCTTTCCGGGAAGCTTCACAACGAAGTCAACGCGGTCAAGACTTCCTGACGTTACTGCAAACTGCTTTTCCCAAAGCTTTTGGGGAAGTATCTCGGTGAGAATGCTTTCAAGCTGTATCTCTCCCATATTTCCGCTTGCCTTTACGTTGGTAAGGGCGTTTTTGAGGTCACCCACGCTTGATGCGAGCGACTGCATCTCTCCAAGCCCCTTTTGCACCGCTTCAAGCCTTTCGGAAACGGTGTTGAAGGATTGGGCAAAGCGCTCGTTTAAGGTCTTTTGGAGCTTTTCGTCAACAACTACCTTTATTTCGTTAAGCTTCGTTTCGTTTTCCTTTTTCATTCCGTCAATGCTTTTTTCTGTGTTTTCCTTTATGGCATTAAGACTCTTTTCGTTTGATTCGGCAAAGGTTTTGAAGCGAGAGTCCATTGAATTGGAAAGATCGTTTACCGTTTTGCGGAGAGTTTCCATCGAGTTGTTCTGATTTTCCGAAACGGTGCGGCTTATTTCCGAAACCGATTTAAGCTGCAGGGCAATAAGAGCGTTATCTCTTTCTGCGCGCTCGTCGATTATCTTCTTTATTTCGTCGGTGTTGCTCTTTTGCTTTTTCGTTACCACCGCAATAAGCGCCGCGGCGGAAAAAAGACAGGCAAGAGCGGAAAGCACAACTGCAATCGTTTCCATAAATAAACGTCCTTTTCGCAATTTAATAGTTGATTTAATAATACCTCATAATATTATAACAAATAATTTAAATAATTTAAAGGGCTTTTTGCAAAAAAGTGGCGAAAAAATATAAAAAATTTTATAATGAAATTTAGTAAAAAGTTATTGACAAACGATAATACGTGTGATACAATATTTAACGAAAGAGGTGTTTTTTATGTTAAACTACAAACGCTCTGCAAGATTTACTCTCTGGGTGCTTGCAATAGGGTCGGCGGCGCTTCTGGCGCTCTTTATCGGTGCTCCGTTTTTAATGCCGTTTCTTGAAAAGATCGGTCACGGCACAAAAACAGAATACACCGTTTTTCTCGTGGCATTTTACATTACGGCAACCCTCGGATTTGCGGTGATCGCACTGCTTTTCAAGCTTTTGAAAAACGTTATCGGAGAGCGTCTTTTCGTCACCGAAAACGTGAAGCTTTTAAATGCGGTGTCCTATCTCTGCTTTGCGGTAGTACCCGTTTGCTTTGCGGCGGGATTCTGGTTTATCACTCTGTTTGCCTTCTCACTTGCGGCACTTTTTATGGGATTTGTGGTGCGTATCGTAATGCACTCCTTTGAATATGCCGTCGAAATAAAAGAAGAAAACGAACTTACCGTGTGAGGTGCGAAATATGCCTATAATAGTAAATCTCGACGTAATGCTCGCAAAGCGTAAAATGGCATCAAACGAGCTTGCCGCAAAGATCAATATAACCACTGCAAACCTTTCGATTTTAAAGACGGGCAAGGCAAAGGCTGTGCGCTTCCAGACCCTTGAAAAGATCTGTAAGGAGCTTGATTGCCAGCCCGGCGACATTCTGGAATACAGAAAAGAGGAATAATTATGGAAAACGTTTTTTCTCCCGAAAAAGCAACGTCGGGAAACGGAAGGATAATGTCGCAAAGAGAAAAAACCGTCTTCGCATTTGTTTTTCTTGCATTAAGCTTTATGATCGTTTCTCTGGGCTTTTTCGGAGGAATGAGGCTGGGACTCACCGTTTCTCTTTTTGCGGTTTTTGTTGCCGCCACCGTCTATTTCCGCGGCTTCCCGAGAATAACCTTCTTCGGCGCCGCAATGGGAATTTTTGCTGTTCTGACCTCGGCGGTCTTCGCTCTTCACACCGACGTTTACGGGAATTTTATAGCCTTTAATACGGTGATATGGTGCAGTTCCGTCTATCTTATAGAGATATCGGGAACGGCGCGTTTTTTCTCGGGCTGCTGGCTCTATATAATCGATATATTAAGGGTAATATTCGTAAATCCCTTCCGCTATATCGGAAACGCCTTCAGGGTGACGGTTCCGCCCCTTTCGGATAAATCCAAAAAGACGGCGGGCTACGCGATTGCGGGCGTTGTGCTTGCCCTTATATTCCTTCCCGTCATCGTTCCGCTTCTCATTTCGGCAGACGTTGCATTTTCCTCCCTGATGGAAAGAATATTCGGAGATATCGGTGAAATTATTGCCGAAATAATTTTGAGCCTTATCCTTTTTCCGCTTGTGATGTCCCTCTTTTTCGGACTTCGAAGCGGTGCCGATACCCCGAAGAAAAAGCCCGATCCGGACGACGTAAACAAGCTCAAGCGCCTTGAGCCGATAATGTTTAACGTTTTGCTTTCGGCAATTTCGGTCTTTTATCTCATCTATCTTTTCTCACAGCTTGCCTATTTCTTCAATGCATTTTCGGGCATTTTACCCGAAAGCTACGATTTTACCTACGCCGACTATGCCCGTCGCGGCTTTTTTGAAATGACGGCGATAGCCGCAATAAATCTTTTCCTCCTGTTCGTTTCCAACGCCTTCTCAAAGGAAAACGGAAGGAACGTCTATTTAAAAGCCGTTTCGGTCTTTGTCTGCGTTTTCACCGAGATAATCGCGGCTACCTCTCTTTCCAAAATGGTGATGTATATAAACGCTTACGGACTTACAAAGCTCCGTATTATAACCTCGATTTTCACCGTTTTCATCTTTTTGGTGGTGATTTTTGCCGCTCTTAAAATAATTGTCAGGCGCTTCTCTTATATGAAAGCGGTAATTTTAACGGCGGTTATTTTAAACGCGGCTACCGCCCTTGTCGGCATCGACAGAACGGTTGCGGCCTACAACACCGAGGCGTATTTCAGCGGAAAGCTTGAAAAGGTTGACGTTTCCACCGTTTCGGAGCTCGGCGACGCGGGCGTGCCTTATCTCGTAAGGCTTGCTTATGCCGACGACCCGAAGGTAGCAAAGGAAGCAAGACGTGAGCTTAAGGCGGAAAGCCACCGTTATCTTGAGAAAAATGCAGACGGAAGCTTTGTGAAAAAGCCGCAAAAATTCTTAAGAGGCTACAACGTGACCTACGAGGCGGCGGCAAACGCCGTTTTTAAAAATTCGGAGCTGCTTAACTGAATCAAAGCCAATAAAAACGCGGGAAGCATCGGGTTGTACCATAAAGGACAGTTTTACCCACCAGTAGAAAAAACAAAAAACGAAGATTGATTTTCTGTCAGTTTTGAAATATAATAGTGTGTGTTTAACACTGTGCATAAAGATGTTTTCTTACGATAAATAGAATATGACGAAGGAGGCTTTATCATGAGACATGTAAAGTTAATCATAGCAACTATCATTATTTGCATTGTTTTTTCTTCTTGTAGCACCGTAGGTAGCAGACGAACCGAATACTTTGGTTTCAAAATAAGTGTGTTTACTGTTATAGAGGAGAAAGACACACATGGTTTTCATGGTGATGGCTCGTATTATCTAATTTTGGACTGCTCAGAAAAAAGAGCGCAAGCAACGGAACTTATTAGGGGTTGGACACCGCTTCCTCTTACGGAGAATTTGCAGTTGATTATGTATGGCGGTGAAAAAGATGGTGTAGTCTATTGCCATAATCTCGCAGAAGAAGCACATTGGCCTATTATCAACAACGGTGTTTATAAATTTGTTGACCGCCACTCGGAAGCAAGCGGCAAGTCAGATGACACAAACCTATTCAGCAGATACTCTTTTAATTTTTCTATTGCAGCATATGATTTAGACACTAACACATTGTATTATTTTGAATTTGACACTTAATTGTTAGCCCAATCCGATTTGTCTAACAGATTTACACCGCACCAAAGCGTCCCTTTACACAAGGGAGGCTTTTTTGTTCACCTATGACTTGTCAATTTTCCTGACAAGCACTGCATTTGTGTCCACAAATGCAAAAATACGGCATACCTCTTTCGAGATATACCGCATTTTTGAAAACTGTCCTTAAGAGTGCAACTCTATAGCTTTCCGCGTTTTTATTTTCAAAAATCTGTCGAAATAGCGAAAGTTAAGAGGAAAAAACGAAAATATTTACTTGATTATAAACTACATTGATGTTATAATATAATATACACAATTAAAGACTGGAGCAAATGAAAATGAAAAAACTCATGCTCGGAAACGACGCCGTCGCAAGAGGACTCTACGAGGGCGGACTTTCTTTTGCCTCAAGCTATCCCGGTACCCCTTCAACCGAAATAACCGAGGCAATAGCAAAATACGATGAAATATACAGCGAATGGGCGCCCAACGAAAAGGTTGCGGCGGAAGCGGCATTCGGTGCAAGCGTTGCGGGAGCAAAAAGCTTTTGCGCAATGAAGCACGTAGGTCTTAACGTTGCGGCAGACCTTTTATATACCGCATCATATACCGGCGTTAACGGTGGCTTCGTAATCGCCGTAGCCGATGATCCCGGAATGCACTCCTCCCAGAACGAGCAGGACAGCCGTCATCACGCTATCGCCTCAAAGGCAATGATGATAGAGCCCTCCGATTCGGCAGATTGCCTTAATTTCGCAAAGGATGCGCTTTATCTTTCCGAAAAGTTCGATACCCCCGTTATCCTTCGTCTTTCAACGAGAGTTTCTCACTCGCAGTCTATCGTTGAAATCGGCGAAAGAGGAAACGCCGATAAGAAAAAATACGAGAAAAACATAGGCAAATTCGTTATGATGCCCGGCAACGCCATCAAGCGTCACGTTGACGTTGAAAACCGCCTTGTTGAAATAAGAAAATGGTCCGAAAGCTGTAAGCTCAACAAAACCGAGTTAAACGGCTCGAAGATAGGCGTTATCACCGCGGGCATTTCATATCAGTATGCGAAGGAAGCACTCGGCGATTCTGCCGACTATCTGAAGCTCGGCGTTGTCAATCCGCTTCCCGTAGATATAATCAAAAGCTTCTGCGAAAGCCACGAGACCGTATGGGTGCTTGAGGAGCTTGACGATATAATCGAGACCCATTGCAGAAAGCTGGGCCTTTCGGTAAAGGGTAAGGAATTCTTCTCCCTTCGCGGCGAATACACCGCAACCGAGATAAAGAAGGTCATAAAGGGAGAGATAACCGAAACGGTAAAGGCTCCCGAGGCGGCTCCCGTCCGTCCTCCGGTAATGTGCCCCGGCTGCCCCCACAGAGGCGTGTTCTACGTGCTTTCAAAGCTTAAGCTCTACGTCAGCGGCGATATCGGCTGCTACACCCTCGGCGCCGCCGCTCCTCTTTCGGCAATCGACACCACAATATGCATGGGCGCTTCGGTTTCAATGCTTCACGGCTTCAATATTGCAAACGGTGCGGCAAACGAAAAGGTGAAGTCGGTTGCGGTAATCGGCGATTCGACCTTCATGCATTCGGGCATAACCGGACTTATCGATATTGCCTACAACAGAAGCAACTCCACCGTAATAATTCTCGATAACTCAATAACCGGTATGACGGGTCATCAGCAGAACCCCACGACCGGCAAAAACATAAAGGGAGATCCCACGGCTGCCGTTTCGCTTGAAGCGCTTGTGAAATCCATCGGCATCGAGCTCGTTTCAATAGTCGATCCCTTCGATATAAAAACTCTCGAAACAACGATAAAGGAATACACCGCCCTCGATACTCCCTCGGTGATCATCTGCCGCCGTCCCTGCGCGCTTCTTAAATACGTAAAGCCCTCGGCTCCCGTATCCATCGATGCGAAAAAGTGCGTAAGCTGCGGAATGTGTCTCAAGGCAGGCTGTCCCGCAATAGTTAAGAAAGACGGCAAAATGCAGATAAACCACGTGCTTTGCACAGGCTGCGGTCTTTGCGAAAAGATATGCGCACTCGGCGCCATCGGTAAGGAGGCATAAGAAATGGGAAATATAATGATAGTCGGCGTAGGCGGTCAGGGAACCCTTCTTGCCTCACGCATACTCGGAAACGTTTTTCTTGCAGAGGGCTACGACGTCAAGGTGAGCGAGGTTCACGGAATGAGCCAGCGCGGCGGTTCGGTAGTTACCTACGTTAAATACGGCAAGGAAGTCTTTTCACCCATAATAGAAAAGGGCGGAGCCGATATAATTCTGGCTTTTGAAAAGCTCGAGGCTCTCCGCTACTGTGAATATCTCAAAAAGGGCGGCAGACTTATTGCAAATATTCAGGAAATAGACCCCATGCCCGTAATTACGGGTGCGGCAAAATACCCCGAGAATATAATCGAAAAGCTTGAGGCGCTCGGTCAGTCGGTAACCGCGGTTGACGCGCTTGCTCTTGCAAACGAGGCGGGCAACGCCAAAGCTATCAACGTAGTACTTCTCGGTGTCGGAGCAAAAAGCTCCGAGATCAAAAAGGAAAAATGGATAGAGGCAATAAAGGCAACGGTGCCCGCAAAGCTTCTTGATATTAACCTTAAAGCATTCGAGCTCGGATATAATTATTGATAGAGAGGTAAAGAAGATGTCGATAATTCAGCTTTCAACCTTTTTGGAAAACTCCCCCGGCAGACTTTGCGGAATAACCCGCGTGCTTCGTGAGAACGGCATTGATATAAGAAGCCTTTGCATTTCGGAGACCACCCGCTACGGTGTTTTGAGAATGATAGTAAAGGAACCCGAAAAGGCTGCGGCTGTTCTTAAGGAAAACGGCTTTTCGGTAACCGAAAACAAGGTCGTTGCCGTTATGGTCGATGATGCTCCCGGAGGTCTTAACGCCCTTTTGGAGGCGTTTGACAAAACGGGCCTTTCCATTGAGTATATGTACGATTTCGTAGGCAGAGCAAAGGGAAATAAGGCCTGCGTGGTATTCAAGGCCTCATCAAACGACACTGCGGAAAAGATCTGCACCGAAAACGGTCTTACCGTTATCACCGCCGACGATATAAAAGAGCTTTAATTTCAAAAAACAAAAATCCGAATGCCAAGGCGTTGTGTTCCTAAGGACACAACGCCAACTCTATTCGCCTTCGGCGAGTTATATTGCTTCGCAGTGATATTCGGCTTACGCCGAGTGGTATTCGCTACGCGAGTTTAGGAGGCGAATAGAATATCACTGCAAGGCGAAGCCCCTGCAATATCACTTTTGCGGTAGCAAAAATATAACGCTGTCGAAGACAGCATATCACTCAAAACAATCAGGAAGAGCGCACTTACTCACCACCAACGGCGGTAGTGCTAATGCAAAAAGCCGATACGGAAATAAATCCATATCGGCTTTTTGACTGTCCTTTAGCACCCGTGGCTAAACGGGTGGAGATTTTTTTGTATTTTTGCACAAATCGGCCCCTCGTTTTTTGTGCAAGGTGCACAAACATTCCGAGGAATACAAAAATGCGTTGACGGGTGGGGGGTAGCGTGTTATAATGGAAATGGAGAGAAATGGTATCATTTTTCTTAAAATGCTTTTTCAAAGGAGGAAACCATTATGAAAAAATTACTTACATTATTAACCGCGCTTATTTTGCTTTTCGGAATCACTGCCTGCACGGTAACGGAAAACAGTTCAAGTGAGCCTCCTGCATCGAGCGAGCCGCCCGCAAGCTCCGACGTTACCTCCTCCGAGCCGCCCGCAAGCTCTGTTGTTACGCCGAGCAATCTTCCCTTCGTTCCCGAAACGAATATGGGAGAATTCGGAAGAAGCGTTTGGGCTTTTGATAATTGCACAAATGTTGTTTGGGAAAACGAAGAAGTGTATTTTATTTTTGAAAACACCGTTTTTTCACTTACAAAAAAGATATATAAAAGCGATAATGGGTTACTGTCCGATTTGCTTTTATTTGATGGATATCTTTATTTTGAAGAGGAAGTCGATGGGAACAGCTCCTTGGTAAAAATTAAAACAGACGGAAGCGATAAAACTGTTTTGTGCGAAAAAAGCGGATTTATTTATAATCTGTTTATTTATGAAGGATATTTGCATTATAAATATTCCGCAAGCAGCTATGACACTTGTCATAAAATCAAATTAGACGGAAGCGAGCCTGAACAAAAAGCAAGCAACTTTTTCCCTTTGGGAAACGGTTGGATTTATAAGCCGGGAAAGATAGATGCCGATTTTCTCCATGGACCGGGACAGTTGATCTGTGGCGATGAAGTCTTTGAGGAAGACGATGTTTGTCCGAGGTGGCGATACGTTTTCTTCAAGGAAAACTTTTGCTATTATGACGGGGACTTGAATCAGTTTGTTTTTTACAACATAAGAAACACTGAAAACAAAACGGCCGTGGCAGTTTCGGATGTCTTGGTGCGCTCGCCGGGGTGGGAATTTTCATTTATCGGAAACTGGATTTTCTACATCAATAAAAACTTCGAGCTTTGCAAAATAGATATAGAAGGCAACGGCTACGAGGTGCTTACAACGGAAAAGGTTACGCAATTCGAGGTCTGCGGAGAATGGATACTTTGCTTCACAACTCACGATTTTGTAACGAATAACGGCGTTAGCCTCGTTAAATATGACGGCACCGAAAATAAATTTATCGGCTGATAAACCCCCCCCCGCCCCATTCGAGGCGGGGGTATTTTTTGCTTACCGCGGCGATTTTCACCTTCTTCCCTTCTTTTTCATATACTGAAAAAGACAGCGATGTCAGACCAAAAACAAAGGAGAAGGATAATGGATTACAAAGCATTTTTCGAGAGCGACGATTACGCCTGCTCGAAAACGAAAAAGCAAGGCGCGGAAGCCGATGGCAACTTTTTTACCGCTGCTCCCGTCTTCAAGCCGATGACCGAGGCACAGCCGTCAAAAAATGAATGCGGCCCCGTAAGATCGCCCGAAACAACGGCGCGGGTGACCCTTTCAATGGAGCTTGACAGAGAGGGTCTTCCTCTTGCGATAGCCTACGTTCCCATGCAGGCGTGGCGTGAAGTTTACGAGCCCGAAATTGCGATCACACGGGCAACTGTTTTTAAAGAGCTTGACAAGCCGTTTTGTTTAGAGGAGGCAAAAAACCGTGGACGATAGAACCTTACTTACCCGAAAAATTATGGCTTACAGTATGGCGGCAGAGGATTCCCGCCTTTTTCTCGACACTCACCCCAACTGCGATGCGGCGCTCGATTACTACAATATGAGCCTTAAGAAAAAGATGGAATATTTAAAGGAATACGAGAGCACCTTCGGTGCGATGTCGCAATCGAGCGTTCAAAACGGCAGATATTCGTGGATAAGCACCCCCTGGCCGTGGCAGATATGAGAGAAAGGAAGGTATTTTGAATGTTTTTATATGAAAAAAGGCTCCAGTATCCCGTGAGAATAAAAAATCCGAATCCCAACACCGCAAAGCTCGTTATTTCGGCATTCGGAGGCCCCGACGGCGAGCTCGGCGCCTCGATGAGATATCTTTCACAGCGCTTTACCGCGTCGCAGGGCGAGGTGATCGGCACCCTTACCGACGTTGGTATTGAAGAATAAAATTGTTTATGATATAATAGTAACACAAGGAGGGGTTACTATGAGTTATTACAATTATAGACACAACATAAAAACTAGATTAAAACACTTCTGTCGCAACAACTTGACGAAAGAACAAGCACAAAGTTTGCTATTGTTCTTTATGGATAACAAAGAGTTATTTTCCCGTTTATGCCAAGCATACAATGAATATAAAGTAAGTTGTGGCAGGGAGTATTTATGTGTGATAACCAATTTAGATGCTTTGTTTAAAAACACCGAAGCAGAAGAAGCGTTCATAAAGGAAATTAAAACTTACATAATGGACGTAATTGGTATCAAAAGAGAGGATGTTGAAAATGGCACAGATACAGATAATAGAGCCGAATAAAACAACCCTCAAAACTGACGACAACAAACCGCATAGGGTCTGCGCGTACTGCCGTGTATCGACAGACGATACCGACCAAAAGAACTCTCTTGTGGCACAAAAGCAATTTTTCGCAAGGTATTTTAATCTTCATTCAAATTGGACTAATGTTGGCATATTTGCAGATGAAGGCCTTTCGGGAACCTCTCTTGAAAAAAGAGATGATTTCAACCGAATGTTATTTGAAGCCAGACACGGAAACATTGACATTATTCTTACAAAGGAAGTTTCCCGTTTTTCCCGTAATGTTCAGCATCTCTTGAATATCGTTGAAGAATTACGGAACAAGGGTGTTTATATTTGGTTTTTGTCTGACGACATAAACACCGAGAAACATGACTATCGAGAGAAATTGACACAGATAGCAACCAATGCCGAACAAGAGAGTTTAAGAACTTCTCGCCGTGTTCGTTGGGGGCAGCAACAACAAATGCAACTCGGTGTCATTTTCGGTCGTAAAGAAATGTACGGGTATAATATCGTCAAGGATGACAACGGCATACAACATTTTGAAATCATACCCGAAGAAGCCGAAGTCATTAAAAAGATTTTTGAGTGGTTCGCAAGTGGCGAGGGTACTCACCGAATTAGCAGACGATTAGAGCAACAAGGTATCACTACCAAGCAATATAAAAACGGGTGGAGTAATACTGTAATTCTTCGCATATTGCGGAACGAAAAATATGTGGGCGACTTGGCACAGGGCAAAACCTACACCCCCGACCCACTCACCCACAAAAAGAAATACAACACGGGGCAATCATACCGATTTTATATAACCGACCACCACCCCGAAAGTGCTATTATTGACCGAGATTTATGGAACAAGGTGCGAACGATTTTAGAAGAAAAAGCACCGAGCGAAGAAATTAAGGCAAAGCACTCAAACCGCTATTGGACAAGCGGCAAGGTGTATTGTGGTTTATGTGGTGGCAGATATGTCAGTTATGTGAAGAAACAAAAGAACACCCCTTATCGTGCTTGGGTGTGCTTTGAAAATCACCAAAGGGGCAATTACAAGCAAATAACACTTGATACGGGCGATACTGCACTTGTGGGTTGTAATGCTCTGCGAGTAAATGACAGAGTGCTAAAAACGGCAGTTCACGATATTATTACTGCATATATCATCCCTTATAGAGAAACTTTGCTCAACGAAATGAAAAAGGAAATTGCCGAACTGTCAAAACCCAAAGACAATACCAAGCAGATAGAAAAACTACAAACGGCACTTGAAAAGAAGCAAGGCGAAATCTCAAAGCTCACTTTGGGTTGGTCGGGTGGCTCGGTGCCTGATATTGCCTATTATTCAAGCATAGGGACACTTAACAAGCAATATGAAGATTTACAAACACAACTCCGTAAAATGCAAGAACAAGGCAATTCTGCGAGTGCAGAGATACAAATATATACCGAGTATATAGAACAGCTTGAGTCTGTGCTCTCTCTTTCCGAGAACGACTTAAACGAGGCATTTTACGAAAGGGTTACAAAGCAGATTTTTGTTTATCCCCTTAATCTGTTGGAGTTTCGTTTGTCATTTATCCCAATGCCGATTTATATGCAATATAAGACATCAGGCAGAGGCGACGATTACACGGCAGAGTTCACTATCCTATCAAAAGAACAGTTTGCAGAACTGCTTGAAACTGCACCTAAAAACGAAATTGACTAACTGAAATTGTTTTTTGAATCGGATTATGATATAATACAACTAACTGATAAATAAGAATTTGTGCCTTGGAGGAAATTTGTATGTGGTTTTATAGGGATGATATAACAAGACCTACAATTTCTGCTGAAGAACAAGTTGAGTCTTCGCATGGAAAAAAGGATGCTTTTGTGCTTCCAAAAACAGTAGTACTGTTATATATGAGCGGCATTGAGTTTATAAAAGAACGATATGATGTTGAACTAATAACGGAACGTTTCCCAAGATTTCTTAATGCTTGCCCTATTTATAAGATTAAAGGACACAATGATATTTGCTTCTTAGATGGTGGAAGAGGTGCTCCACAAGCGGCAGATACATTGGAAACTTTGAAAGCATTAGGCATTGAGAATGTTGTTTCAGTAGGGATGATTGGTGGTTATTCAAGTTTAATTAATGTAGGAGATATTATCATTCCACCACTTGCATATTCCGAAGAAGGTACGTCTCTACATTATTTTGAAAATGAAGAATATTATAAGCCTAATGAAAAACTATTTAAAGCGGCAGTTGGGTTTGTTGAAAATTGCAAACAACATTCAATTGTATCAACAGATGCGGTATATCGACAAACATTTTATAAAGAAGCACTATGGAGAAAAAAAGGTGCAGTAGGTGTTGATATGGAAACATCTGCATTATTTAGTGTTGGAAATTATTTGGATTTAAACGTAGTTGCTTTGTTAATGGTATCTGATATTCATCCTTTAGATGAGAACGAAAATAAATGGTCGTGGAAAATGACCAAAGAAATGAGAAAAGAAGTTATTTATAAGGCGATTGATTTTGCTTTATCTATTTAGGATAGATAAATTCCAATTTGTCGCTCTCTTATAATAAACAAAACACCTTATGACTGTGGTCATAGGGTGTTTTGTTTATGATGGCGGGACCCTTTTGGGTCCCGGCTAATTTTATACCTTTTCTTGATTTTTATTTAAAACATTGTCATGCTATATTTGTATTCAATAATACAATGAAGGAGCAATATTAGAGAAAAAATGAAGGAGGAATATTTTATATCTTTGAAAATCACACACAAGAAAACACACACATTAAACCCCAATCATGTGTTGTGTGCCAATGCTTGACTGTAAACGACCTCAAAGGCACACTTCCCATGATGTTCAATCGTAAAATCGTTGTATCGGGCGATTTTGGTTGAACACCCCAACCGACACGATAAGGTCGGTTTATCGGCGGTAGTTCCTATCGCTGTTTTGGGATAGCGGAGCGACGGCACCGTTATCTTTTATCTGAACAGTTAAACGATACATATATTATTTTTTAGGGTGTCGGTCAATGGGTCGGCACCTTAAAAATTACATAAATTATGTCGCCATTAACGGCGCGACGTTTACGATCGCGACGACAATGGCGACAAATACCACGAAAGGAGCGACAAAACAATGTCAAAATCGTTATTCTATCAATTTAACTCTGCTTTGGACATGTGCTTTGTTTTGCATTTTGACAAGCATAGCGACAAGCACAACCCACAAGCAGATAGCGACCACATAATAAAATCGTTGTCGGCAAAGAGCAACCTCAAAGACTTTGCTCACGACTTCGTCGCATTTATTAAAAACGAATATGGGGTCAAGCAAGTAAAGGAAATTACCCCCGATATGTGCCAATCGTATATAGAGCGAAAAGTAGATGAGGGTTGTTCTTTGAAAACGATTAAGACCTACCAAAGCAATCTGCTCAAACTGTCAAAGTGTGCAAACAAAGCCTTCAACATTCGCACCGACTATGCGGTGTCGGTTGACGAAAGCAAGATTGAGAAAACCGAGACGATAAAGCAATACTCTTTCACCCGTGAGGAAATGCAAAAGATACTCGCAGCCCCTCGTCAATGCGAAAGTCTGTCGGCACTACGGCTGGCATACGATTTGGGGCTTCGTGTCGGGTCTCTGTCCCGTTTAGAGGTTCGACACATAAACTTTCAAGATAATACCTTACTTGTCTACAAGGACAAAGGGAATAGGTCCAGAGTGCTACAAATGAACGACGAGACCGCAAAGTTTCTCCGTCAGCAAATAAAGGGCAAAGACCCCCAAAGCAAGGTTTTCTCGGTGAAACCGTCAAGCATCAACACATATTTGCGGAGACGATGCACCGCCCTCAATCTCCGCGCCCCGAATGGCGAAATAAAGTCGGGGGTGCACTCAATCCGCAAGTTATGGGCAGAGGAGTTTGCCGAAAAAAACGGGGTCGCAAAAACGATGGTCGCACTCGGTCACGGGGAGCAAAGGAGCGATTTGGAGCAGACCTACCTGCATAGCAAAAAATAATTTTAAAATTTTTTGAAAAAGGGGTCAAAAATACTTGCAATTTAATTTTTTATAAGTTATATAGTTATATATACTTAACTTTTAGGTATTATAGGTATATAACTTTTTTAGGTTATATAGATATTAACTTACATAAGTTAGTAGGTAAAACACTTACTTATAAGGTTTATAGTTAAATCGCTTACATAAAGGTACATAGGCAGATTACTTTGAAAAGGTTTTAGTTATAACCCTTATTAAAGGTGTTTGTGTAGATATATAACTTAAATGGGTTGAGAAGTTAGATACTTTACAACGGATAATGAATATACTCCTTTTGATTAGAAAAGTTTAAGTAAATAAACAAAAAGGAGTGTAAGTTTCAATGCTTTCACAAAAACTAAACAATCTTTATGAAAATTATTTTTTAGGTGGTTACATTTCAAACTTGATTGATAACCCCAACAAACCCTATCTTTCTATCGCCATGAAGTCATATGACAAGGACAAGAGCAAAACTGTCTTTATTATGATTTTCAAAATGTCGGGGTATGGCGATAGCAAATACCCGAACCCGACGGCACAAATCGTCAAAGATGCCTTTGAGAAACATATCCCCATTTCCTGTGTCTATTACGATGACGGCAAAGGCGGAAACAAAATGTCCTGCTGCTATGCGAACTTCTCGGCAGATAAATATGCCGAAGTTCCCGTTGCCGACGAAATGCCGTTTTAACGGGGGTATGGATATGAATAAAAACAGATTTGACTTTGCCATATTAAACTGCCGTGAAATCGGCACTCATTTTGAAGGCAATCGCTATTGTTTTACTAGGCTTCCCGAATTAGAAATAGTTTCGTTTGCCAACTTCAAGTACGAAGACTACAAGCAAATAAACCAAGCATTAGAGGACGATACCTATACACATATATTTTATTCCATTGATGACGATAGGTTGCATACAGATAAGTATGACGAATACCGAGACAGAACATATCCCGTATATTATATTGATAGAGACCACTTTGATAAATATTGGAAACCCCAAATATTAGAAGGCTAACCAAAGAAAGACTGTGCATTGTTGCACAGCCTTTTATTATTTTACTATATGCACAATAAAAATCTTATTTAGGTACCGAGGAGCTCGGACATATTGAGATGGTAAGCAGCATCGTTTATCAGCTCACCCGCGGGCTTACTCCCGAGGAGATCAAGAAAAGCGGCTTTGACGCCTATTTTATAGAGCATACCACGGGAATTTACCCGGTGGCGGCTTCGGGCGAGCCGTTTAACGCAGTGGGATTCCAATCAACCGGTGACATTATCGCCGACCTCCACGAGGATATGGCGGCGGAGCAGAAGGCGCGAAAGAGCTACGATAACCTTATTACCCTTATCGACGATCCCGACGTGCTTGACCCCCTCAAATATCTTCGCGAGCGCGAGATAGTGCATTTCCAGCGCTTCGGCGAGGCGCTTCGGGTGGTCGAGGAGGGCTTGAACCCCAAAAATTTTTATTACACAAATCCCTCGTTCCCTACCAAGAGAATGTGAAAAAGAAAACCCGCCCGTTACGGGCGGTTTTCGATTTATATTGACTTTAGAAAATCCCCGTAAACCCTCGTAAGCTCTCCCATGATAAGCGAGTTATCCTTAAGAAGCGGGATATACCACAAAAGGAAAAGGACAAAGAGCACCGCAACCGGCAAAAGACATTTGAGCGCCTTTATGGCGTGCGATCTCAGTGAGGGGATGTTAAGACGAAGATCGGCAAGCGAATAGAATGCAAAAACGCCGTAAACTATAGCAAACCACGGAAGCAGGTAGCGGCTTTCCATTTTTGTAAGACAGGAGACGGCACCCGAGAGCACTATTGCCAAAACGGGAACGAGGGTGAAAAAGTTGTGACGTGCGCGCTCGCGCTTTCCCTTGGTTTTGAAAAATTTGAAAACGGCGCTGGAAACGGTGACCACAAAGCAGGAAATCATAAAGATACTCAATGCCGCGCGCTCGAAAAAGCCGGTAGTGAGGTCGGTAACGTAGCTTTCGCCGTAGGTCGCGACCATTCCGAGAAATGCGGAGTTAAGCCACGATTCGATATACCATTTCGGGTGACTGAGAACGGAGCTGAAATAGCTTTCGTAGTCAAAGCATTTTTCGTAGCCCTCGAAGGGGGAGTTGGGATATACGGCGGCGTAGATCTCGTGGGTGTTGAAGTCACGTACCCAGAAATCGACCTTGAGCATTGTGGCAAGGCCGTGGGCGTTAAAAAGCACCAAGGGGTATTCGACCCCTTCGGCCGCAAGCGGATAGGTCTGGGTCTGCACCTGCCAATCGCTTTTGTTAAGATGCGCCCTGTTTATTATTACCTGCGGTATCATTATCAAAACGACGCCGAGGATAACGGCAGATATCTTGAGAGCCTTTCTTGCTCCGTTTAAAACTATTCTGAAAACGGGCTTCAGGCTACTTATTTTATCGGGTATTTTTTTGAAAAATCCCCTCGTAATGCCGAAAAAGGAGTGGACCTCGCGGGTTGCAAATATCTTTAACGCCGTCATTGCTATCATTGCAAAAAGGAAGATGAGATAGATCTGGCGGAGATTATAGGCCGCCGCGGCGGAGAGGCCAACGAGAAAAGCCGATAAAAGACGGAAACGTCCGTCGTCCATCTTGAAATATGCGGTAAGCGATATAAAGATAAAGCAAAGGGCGGGAATATCGGTCAACGGGTGAGCAAAGTCGCCGCCGAAGAAGATCAAGAGAAGCAAGATAAATACTCCGAGAGAGAGGAAGGAAAACCTTTTCTTGAATGCTTTGCAAAAGACGTAGGGAGCAACGAAGGTAAAGATTACCGCCGAGAAAAGTGCGTAGCTGAAATAATAGGCGGAAACGGGGTCGATAAAGCCCAAAAAATCGGTTGCAAAGCGCACGAAAAGAAAGACTGTAAAGGAGGCGAGGTAGCCTCTTGCATAGGAGGTGTAGTGAGCAAAGGAAAAGACCTTATCGGTGTTTACAAACACCTTGGCGCTGTTCCAATATCCGTGTGCGTCGCCCGTAAACTGCGGGGGACGGTGGGCGTTCATCGTGGCGTAGATCGCGTAAAAGACCGCGAAAAAGAAAAGTATTTTAAGCAAAAGCTCAAAAATACCCTTGCCCGTCTCTCTTTCGGAAAGCGGACTTTCGGATCTGTCTTTGAATAATCTCAAAGCAGCTGAAAACGGCTTGCCGACGGCTTCGAAAATACCGTCACGCAATTTTGAGAACGTCGCGGAAAAGAACATAATATCTCTCCTTATTTTACTCCAAGCTCGTTAAGTGCCTTTAATACCTTTATTGCCATTCTTGAAAAGCCGAGATCGTTGGGGTGACAGCCGTCGGTGGTGCAGCCGTCCTTGAAGCGGCCGTCAAAGACGTGTTTGCCGTCAACGAAGGCAACCCTGTCGCCTCGCTCCTTGGCGATGCGGTAGGTTTCCATAATTATATTGCGGCGCTCGAAATCGTCGGAATCGTCGCCGCGGTAGTCGGGCTTTGAAAGGATTACGATGGGAAGGTCGGGATTTTTCTCTCTTACGCGCTCGTAGCAGGCAAGATGGGTATCTCTTAAAAAGTCTATGGTAGGACAGTTGTGATCGTAATCGTAAACGTATGCGGTGAGGTCAAGAGTGTTTATGTAGTCTGCCATAATTATCTCGCCCTGACAGCTTCCCGAAAAGCCGAGGTTTATCATGGGAGCGTCAAGCTCGCGGCAGACTATGGTGGGGTAAGCGGTGCCGGGGTGCGAGCAGCAGCCGCCCTGGGTTATGGAGGAGCCGTAGAAGCAGATGGGCTTCTCGTTTTTGAAGGGGGTGGGCGGCAAAAGCTTGCTTCCCTCTTTAACGCCGACCGATATCGAAAGCACCTCGGCGTAGGTGGGCAGGTTTATGGTGATTTCCTTGAGGCCGGGCTTCAAATTTAGGGTGACCACGTTTTCCTTTTCGTTTTCCGAAGGAATAACGTTGCCGGCAAAACGCTTGTTTTTACCCTTGCCTATATAAACGTCCATTCCCGCAAGACCTATCATTGAAAAATGAGGATAGGGATAGATGCCCGAGAGAGTGGATTTCACCGCAAGGGTGTCGGAGTCGGTCATAAATCTTATCATACCGCCTGTCGAGCACACCTGCATATTTTTAACGCCCCAGAAAAGGTTGGGATCGTCCTGAAGCGCGGTGGGAAGTCTTCTGTAATTTCCGTTCTTTTCCTTGTTGGGAAGACCCGAAAAATCAAAAGGGGGCAAATTGGGGTCAAAATAAACTATTCCGTTTTCGTTTGCTATAGGTGCGGCAAAATTCTTATCTACGTCTGTAAGCTTCATTGCACTGTTTCCTCAATTTATGCCTTTTCAAAGGTGAAAAGATATGCGTTGTCATCGTCGCTCCACTCGATGGTGAGGGTATAGAGGTTTTCGCCGACGGCTACAACGTCAACGCCGCCCGCGTCGGTAACGGTTATCTTAAGGGTAAAGCTTCCGCTTGTTTTGGTAACGCTACCTTCGGAAACGGTCACGTCGGAGACGGTGGGCTGTGCCCAGGCGCCGTAGGTATCGACGGGAGCGCTTCCGAGCGTTTCCATCATAACCACGTTATTGGTCTTGACGGCGTTTGCAAAGGCTGCCGCCTTTTCTCTTATTTCGGTTGAAAGGTCGGTTTCGGGAACCGAAGAGGCGGGAACGCTTGATTCGGGAACAGAGGACTCTCCTCCGCCTGTGCTACCGCATGCGGCAAAGGAAAGGGTAAAGGACAAGGCTAAAAGCATTAAAACGATTTTTTTCATTTTCCTTTCAGAGCGAGGCGCGCTCGTTAAGATATTCTTCGATTATGTCTGCGGCGCTTTTTACAAGCTCACCGCAGGGACGCTTTTTGTAATATTCGGGGCTTCTTGTCTCGGGATTTCCTCCGGGTGCGGCGTTGACGCCTTCAAGAAGCTCACGGCAGATTATAGAGCCGTTTTCCGCCTTGAATTTATCGGCGATCTCTCTTACCTTTGCGTAAAGAGCCATCTTTCCCTCACTGTCGGCGGGGTCGGTGTATTTTTCGGTAAGACCCAAAACCATAAAGCTTCCGCTTACCGCTCCGCAGACCTCTCTCATTCTGCCCATACCGCCGCCGAAGGGAGCGGCGAGCGCCGAGAGAGTCTCCTCGGGTATATCAAAAAGGTCGGCAAATGAGAGCGCCACCGCCTGCGAGCAGGTATAGCCGCTTTCAAAAAGTGCCTTTGCTTTTTCTCCTCTTGTCATTTTGTCATTACTCCTTTTCGTCAAACTTCTTCGAGCTTTCGGTGAGATAACCCATAAAGCTCATATAAACGCCCTCGGGGTCTGCTTTGAAAAGACGGCAAAGGGCTTTCGCCTGACCGATGCTCGGCATATAGAGGGTGGTGTCAAATATTTTCATCGTTTCGTCGTTTAAGGAAAGCCTTACCATATATCCCATGGGGACCTCCTTTATTTCGGTTACGACCGACTCCTTGCGGATTATGGCGGCAAGGGTGGCGGCGGCGGAAACGTCGGCCTTATCGCGGATAGACTTCGGAATGTGCCTCTCAAGCTGAGAAAGCGCCGAAAAGCCCTTTGCGGTGGGACTGTAGTAATTCTCGCCGTCGATATCGGTCCTGTCCATAAGGCCGTCTTTAACAAGCTCCTTTAAGCAGCCTGTCATATCGAAATAGTTGCATAGCTCCTCGTAACGGACGGTGTCGGTTATTTCGGTAAGGGTCATCGGACGGCGAACCGAAATAAAAATATAAAGCAGTAAGAGCTTTATCTGCTCGGGGTCGTTCAATGCTCCGAGATTAAGATCCTCATCAAAAAATTTTTTCATAACATTACCTCAACTTGTTGCAATTCCACGGAAAAAGTGGTAAAATAATAACTATATAATATAGTACATTATTTTTGAGTTTTTGTAAAGTAAATTTTTTAAAAAAGAGGAATGACTTATGGCAAAAAGAAAAAACAACTATGAAAAAATGGTAACTGTGGCTCTTCTTATGGCAATCGTTGCCGTTCTTCAGATAATTTGCACCTTTATAAAGTTCGGCCCCTTTTCGATAACGCTTGCGCTCACGCCCGTAGTGATCGGCGCGGCGCTTTACGGCTGGAAGGTCGGCGCAGGGCTTGGATTTGTCTTTTCCGCGGTTGTATTTATCAGCGGTATTGCAGGCTGGGACGGCGGCTTTATCAATATGATGCTTAACTACAACGCCGTTGCAACCGTTTTGGTATGCTTCGGAAAGGGCACTCTTGCGGGGCTTTTCGCAGGGCTCATCTACCGCCCTCTTACCAAGGTTAACGATACCGCCTCTGCGGTTATAACGGGCGCTTTGGCACCGATTGTCAACACGGGACTTTTTGCCGTAACGATGCTCACCGTTTTCTGGGGCTTCCTTGCGGGAAACGCGCCTGCCGACGGTTCAATGTCGCCCGTGGCGATGCTTTTCCTTTCATGGATAGGAGTGAATTTCCTCGTTGAGCTTGTAACGAATATCGTTTTAAGCTCCGTTACCGTGAGAGTCGCGAGAATTTTTGAAAAGAAAAAGTCAAAATAATTTTACCGAAAATTAAAAAACGGGGCGTTTTGCCCCGTTTTTATTTTGCCTGTTTTCACAAAAGATTGCCGAAAACCGTCGAAAAACTGCGTAAAAACGCCGCAAATTTTCACATAAAATCTCCGTTTTTGCGGGGGATCTTGCATTCGGAACAGGGTTGAACGCGGGAGATTTTCAGCACGAAAAAAACAAAAATTTGTTGAAAGTGTCAACGGTGAGTGATTTAAGATTGAATTAAAATAAGTTTAAATTAACTTTATAATTTTTAACGTTTAGATTAAAAATTCGCAAAATAGCCAAAAACAGGAAAAAACGGAAAAAAACGGCGGCTCGGTTTCTGCACAAGGGATTGACAAATCGCATAAAAGGTATATAATATATATTACTGAAATTGTCGTTTCAGCGTCTATCATTTTCCCAGAAAGGATTGAAGCAAATGCAAAACAAGAAAAAGCTCACCAGGCTTTTATCGGTAGTGCTTGCAGTGTTTCTCGTGTTGCCTCTCGTCTTCGGTATGACAGGCTACGCCGCCAATGAGCTTTACGGCGCAGAGAACCCCTACACCGATGAAATGATCCAAGAGCTTATGGACATCCCCTTCTACTCGGTATTGAGGAGAAAATACGAAAAGGCGGGCTACAAGGCTCCCTCCGATTCTCCCGAAAATACCATCGTGGTCAAGCCCGAGGAGATTACCACGGAAAACGGAGAAAAGGTTACTCTTTCCAACTGCGGTCCCGCAGACGGTCAGAAGAACGCTTTTTTCTGGACCTACGATAACAAAACCGCTACCTGGACCTTTGAGGTTAAGGAGTCGGGACTTTATCAGTTCAACCTCGAATACTACCTCCCCACAGGTAAGGGTGCAGATCCCGTAAGAAAGCTCACCGTTGACGGCACTAAGCTTTACTACGAGGCCGATAACCACATATTCTACCGTTATTTCAAGGACGAAAACGGTGCTGACCGCGTTCTTAACACCGACGGCGACGAAATGCGTCCCCGCGCTATTGAGATCGACAGATGGCGCTCTGTTGACGTCGTTGATTACTACGGCTTCTCGTCAACTCCCATTGCCATCTACTTCGAGGCAGGCACCCATTCGGTAACGATGGAGTACTACTCGGGTGATATGGCTGTCGGTGATTTCACCGTTTTGCCGATGAAGAACTACAAGAGCTACGCCGAATATAAGGCACAGCTTGAGGCAGACGGTCTTTTCGTTCAGGCAGGCGACGTTGATCCCATCACCTTTGAGGCTGAGTTCCACACCGAGAGAAACGGAAGCGCTATCCGCCGCGAGGCTGACGGTGACCCCGCTTGCTCTCCCTATCAGTGGGATAAGAAGATACTCAACATCATCGGTGCGGGCACCTGGTATAAGGCCAATAAGGCTATCACCTGGACCTTCAACGTTGAAAAAGCAGGCGTTTACAAGATCGCTCTCCGTCAGTTCCAGGCTTATAACGACAATGTCTCATCTTACAGAAAGATCGAGATAGACGGCGAGGTACCCTTCGCAGAGTTTAACGAGTATGAGTTTGAGTACAGCAAGAACAAGAGCTGGAAGAACTACACTCTCAACATCGACGACGAAGCGGTATATTACTACTTCGGCGAGGGTGAGCACACCATCACCATGACGGTTGTAATGGGCGGCTACACCGAGGTTATTCAGTCGATCTACTACGATATGCAGCTCATGACCGATTTCATGAACGATATCCGTACCATCACCGGTGCAAACCCCGACTACAACTACGACTACGGCTTCTACGATAACGACGATAAGAGAGGCTTCAAGGTCAAGTTCCAGAAGATGAGCGACAGTATGGCCTGGAAATACGATTTCCTCGTTAAAAACTCGCGCACCGGAAAGATCCCCTCGATGGCAAACAGCTTTAAGTTCTTAAAGACCTCGTTTGACACCGCTATCAAGTATGAGTACCGTATTGCAAAGCTCTACGATACCGACTTCTTAAGCGCACAGTCGAGCCTCTCGACCTACTACTCGCAGTTACAGTCACAGAATCTCGCGATAGACGACTTTACGATATATAACGACAGCTACACACTTCCCAAAAGAGAAGCCACCGTCTGGCAGAAGCTTTCTTCTTCAATTAAAAACTTCTTCCTCTCCTTCACCAAGGATTACGACAGCATCAAGGGTGTTCAGGGTGCTGCACAGCCTGAGGAGATCGTTAAGGTATGGATCGCCCGCGGTATCGACTGGGCAGAGCTCTTCAAGGAGCTTGCGGATACCACCTTCACTCCCGAATCGAAGATAGGCGTTCAGCTCTCGATCATGCCTGCAGGTCAGCTCACCGCAGGTGCTACCAACGCTCTTATGCTTGCGATCGCATCGGGTAAGAATATTCCCGACATTTGTATATCCTCCGACACCGGTTCTCCCGCAGAGTTTGCGGTTCGTGAAGCAACTCTCGACCTTACTCAGTTTGAGGATTACGATATAGTTAAAGAGTGGTTCCTTGACGTTTGCATGAACCCCCTTACCTATACCGACGCTGAAGGTCACGCAGGCGTTTACGGTCTTCCCGAAACGATGGACTTCAAGGTATTCTTCTACCGCACCGATATATTCGAGGAGCTCGGTCTTGAGGTTCCCGAAACCAGAGAAGATATATACAATTATATTATGCCCGCTCTCTACCGTCAGCAGATGACCGTAGGTATGGGCAGAGACGAGCTCACCTACATCCTTCAGCACGGCGGCAGCCTCTACACCGAGGATCTTCTTTATTCGGGTCTCGGCACTCCCGAGGCATACCTCGCAATGAAGGAGCAGACCGACCTCTTCACAAAATACGCAGTTCCGATTGCGCAGGATTTCTACAACCGCTTCCGTACCGGTGAAACCCCCTGCGGTATCGGTACCTTCGCAACCTACATTCAGCTTAAGGCAGCGGCTCCCGAGCTTAACGGACGTTGGTCCATCGCATTGCTCCCGGGTCTTGAAAAGGTTAACACCGAAACCGGCGAGACCTACGTTGACCGCAGCCACAGCGGCTCGATCGCAACCGCATCCTTCATTATGGCAATGACCGAGAAGCCCGACGAGTGCTGGGAAATTCTCAAATGGTGGATGAGCGAGGAAACCCAGACCGAGTACGGCGTATCCATAGAGGGTATCGTCGGTGAAAGCGCAAGATGGAACTCGGCGAACCTCGCCGCATTCGACAAGATGAACTGGAACGTTGAGGACCTTAAGGTCATTCGCGAAACCAGAAACTGGGTTTACGAATATCCCTACGTTCTCGGCGGTTACTTCACCACCCGTCATCTTACCAACGCATACACCAAGGTCGTTATGAGCGCAGGCAACCTCAGAGATGCTCTTGAATCCGCAGTAAGAGATATCAACCGCGAGCTCAAGATGAAGCACGAGGAATACGGCCAGGGTCACCTTTATGAAACGGAGGGAGTATAATGGCATCGTCACTTGCATTAAGAAAGCCTAAAAAGGCAAAGCTTGAGAAAAACTGGGTCGGCCTTCTTTTCTTCCTTCCCTTCTTTATTCTCTTCATCGTATTTACCATCGCTCCCGTTTTAGTTGCCATGGGTCTTTCTCTTACCAATTATAATATGATACAGACCCCTGATTTCAGCGGCATCACAAACTATAAGCTTTTGTTCCTTGACGACGATATATTTATTCTCTCGCTCAAGAACACCTTTACCTTCGCAATAATCACAGGTCCCGTAGGTTATTTGATGTCCTTCGTTTCTGCATGGGTCATCAACAACCTCAAGTTCAAGACCGGATTTGCGCTTGCCTTCTATATCCCCTCCATCACCTCCGGTGTTGCGATGTCGGTTATCTGGCTCGTTGTTTTCTCTCCCGATAAATACGGTTACTTGAACAACTTCCTTATCAACGTAGGACTTATTTCGGAGCCTATCGCATGGACGCAGGACCCCACCCAGTTAATGACGGTTATAGTCATCATTCAGATCTGGATGAGTATGGGCGGCGGCTTCCTGGTATTCCTTGCAGGTATTCAGAACCTCAACAGAGAGCTTCTTGAATCCGGTAAGATAGACGGTATCAAGACGAAGTTCCAGGAGCTTCAGTATATCATTCTTCCCTCGATGAAGCCCCAGCTCCTTTACGGTGCTATCACCTCTGTTACCGGCGCACTCGGCGTTTACGATATCGCGGTTGCGGTTGCGGGCTTCCCCTCACCGAACTACGCGGTACATACCATAGTTGCTCATCTTTACGACTACGCCTTCGTAAGATTCCAGATGGGCTACGCATCAGCAATAGCAGTTGTACTCTTCGCAATGACCTTTATTATAGGTAAGATCATTATGAGAGTACTCAGATCCGAATGAGAAAGGAGGAGCAAAGTTGAATTACGAATCTACAAAGGTCATTGTAAAAGACCCTTTCAAAAAACGCGTTATTGAAAAGCTTAAGGATATACGCAGAGGATTCAGACATATCACTCCGGGCTGGGTAATGCTTTACGTATTTATGATATTACTCGCAGTCTTTTGTCTCCTCCCCATCGTATATATGATTTCGGCTTCCTTGAAGCCCTACGACGAGCTTTTCTACTTCCCGCCGAGATTCTTCGTTGAAAAGCCCACCTTCGATAACTTCACAAATCTTTTCTCGGCACTTTCAAACTCCACCGTTCCCTTTACCCGTTATCTCTTTAACAGTATCGTGATCACGGTGGCAACCGTTGTCGGCACCTGCCTTGTTTGCTCGATGGGTGCTTACGGTCTTTCAAAGTTTAAGATCCCCGGCGGCAATACGATATTCAATATCATCATTGCTACCCTTATGTTCTCCCCCTACGTAACGAGAATCCCCTCCTTCCTCGTTGTTTCCAACCTGGGATTGCTTGACAGCTTTGCGGGTATCGTTATAGTTTCGGTAGGTACCTCGAGTAACTTCTTCCTTATGAAGCAGTTTATCGACCAGTATCCCTACGAGCTTATAGAGGCGGCGAGAATAGACGGCGCAGGCGAATTCAGAATATTCTGGAAGATCGTTATGCCCGCACAGAAGCCGGCGCTCTCCGCACTTATAGTTTTCTCCTTCGTTGCGTCGTGGAACGATTACTTTACTCCCCTTATATTCCTCTCGCAGCAGTCGATGAGAACTCTCCCGTTGGCACTCCAGAGCCTTGCGGGCGGCGCGGGCGCAGCAACACTTGCAACCGCAGGTATTACCGCAGCGGCGTCACTCCTTATGACACTCCCCGTTGTAGTAATATTCGTTATAATGCAGCGTAAGGTTATTGAAACGATGACCTATGCAGGTATTAAGGGTTAAGGAGGAACTGAAGATGAAAAAAGCAAAGCGTATAATCAGTGCCCTCCTTGCAGCTCTTATGCTTGTCGTTCTCCTCACCACGAGTGTAGGAGCGGCAAGCAACAGCTACATTCCCAACGGCACCGACGGAAAGACCTCCATACCCACCACCTATAGCGTTGAAACCGTTATAATGGAGATCGAGGTCAAAAAGCAGTTTACCTATAATAAGGTAACGGCAACTCATAAGGTCACCGATGACGAAGGCTTTACCTACGAGGTAAACGAGTGGGAAACCCTCACCTTCGAGCCCGGCGACATTATTGAATTGTCCTCACCCGAGGATCTCTTTATCGACAACGAAAACAATATGTACGTTGCCGACACCAAAAACGGCAGAATACTCAAGTTCAACCGCGATCAGGAGCTTCTCGGAATCTGGACCGGCGTTATCGCAGATAACGTTAAGACTGCCATAAAAGGCACCGGTGAAAACGCACAGAAAAAAGAAGTCATCGTTGAAGACGAATTTATCGGCTTTGCCGATCCCAAGGGCGTATTCGTTGCAGACTTTGAAAACAACACCGTTTACGTTGCAGACACCGGTAACAGAAGAATCGTTGCCCTCAATCAGGAGGACGGCTCTTGCGTAAGAATTTACGGCGTTCCGAAGTCCGACCTCATTATCGACGAGGAGATCCAGAACAACTATTCTCCCGCAAAGATAGTAAAGACCAAGACCGGCTGGCTCTACGTTGTTGTTAAGGAAGCGGTCATGACCCTTGACGATAACAACGTTTTCCAGGGCTACTACGGTCAGGCAGCGGTTGCATTCGACCTTGAGCTTGCTATCTACCGTGCACTCGGCCTTCAGGAGTATATTGACAGACAGGCAAAGACCTATGCAAGCTTCTATTTGAATATAACCCTCGGAAACGACGGAATGATCTACGCCGTTACCCAGGATAACCTCGGCGGCGAGGTAAAGAAGCTTAACTCCGTAGGCGATAACATTTACAAGAACTACGGCGGCGTCGGCGGCGGAAGCATCTACGATTCACTCGTTGCAAGCTTCTTCTCAAGCGCCACAAACCCCTTGGCTCTCCTCTTTGCAAAGACCAACATTCTCGGTGAGACCTTCTGGTTCGGCGAGCGTGTTAACGAGGACGGCCTCTACACCTTCCCCGTATTCGCAGATATCTGCGTTAATAACGACGGTATCGTAACCGTTCTGGAAAGAAACAACGGTAAGCTTTATCAGTACGACGCAGAGGGCAACTGCCTCACCGTTTTCGGCGGACTCGGCGCTTCGAAGGGTACCTTCGAATATCCCGAATCACTCGCTACCGACTCTGAAGGCAACATCTACGTTCTTGATAAGAACTTAAACTCCATTCAGATATTCAAGCCCACTGCCTTCATCAAGCTCGTTCACTCTGCTGTTAAGCAGTATTCAGAGGGTCAGTACGACGCAGCCTCCGAGACCTGGAAGGAAGTCCTCAAGATGACCTCCACCTACGATATGGCTCACGTCGGCCTTGCAAAGACCGAATTCAAGGACGGCAACTACGACAAGGCAATGGACCTCTACTATCTCGCACAGGACCGTGCAGGCTATTCGCAGGCATTCTCCGAATGGCGCCGCGAGGCATTCAGAAACTATTTCCCCCTTATTATAATAGGTATAGCGGCAATAGGATTTGCATTTATAATGCTCATTAAGGGCATCAACAAGACCGCAGACCTTGCTCTCTCCTTCTCCTCCGAGGAAGGCAGAAAGAAATGGTCGGCAAAGAAGAACGCGCAGATATTCGTTGGAACGATACGCTCGCCCTTCAAGCTGTTTGACAGCGTAAAGGGTGCAAACGCAAAGCTTATGTGGTGGCCTCCGATAGTGGTTTACGCTCTCGTGGTCGTTGTAAGAATCGCTTACATCTTCCTCGTCCACTACCCGCTTGCGGATATCGAGCCCAGAAACGCAAACATTCTTCTTGAAATAATCAAGATGCTCATTCTCCCGATTACCTGGTCTGCCGCATCTATCGCGGTAACCTCTATCTGGGACGGTGAATCGAGATTCAAGGAAATCTTCTATGCAACCGCAATGGCACAGATTCCTTACATCTTCGTAACCACCCTTCTCATTCCCTTGAGCCACGGCCTCTGCCAGGAAGAATACGATATTTACAGCTCTCTTATTCAGATAGCTTCTTATTGGGTAATATTCCTCATGCTCGGATCGCTCAAGAGTCTTAACGATTACAGCGTTGGAAAGACCATCCGCGTTGCAATAGTAATTCTTATTATGATGGCTCTTATCTGGCTCGTATGTATCCTCGGCGTCACCCTCATCGGCCAGGTTATCAACTTCTTCGAGAGCATTGCTCTTGAAATCCGAATGATGTTACTGTAAAGGAGGCAATGAATTATGAAATTTAAAAAGTTTTTAGCTGTTTTATCAGTTCTCGTAATGGTTTTACCCCTTTTCTCGTTCATGGCCTCTGCCGATACAAAGGCTGACAAGGAAGTTTACGAATTCCCCGCACAAAGCCTTGCCGAGCTTGAAATCGATTGGGATAACCCCATTGCGGAAAACGGCAGCCTTAAAATGTACTTCGTACGTTACAGCGGCCTTGCAAAGGAAACCCAATTTGCCGCAGATAAGGTCATAGTTGACCGCCTCACCGGCATTACCGACGCTATTTATATAGAAGAGGTCGGTGAGACAAGACCCTCCGGACTTATCGTTGGCGGAATGATAACTCCCGCAAACGGTATAACGAGCGACCTTCAAAAGGCAAATTTTGCCGCAGGCACTCTCGTTACCGAGATCGACGATCAGCCCATCACCTCTATTGAGGACTACGTTAAGGTTCTTGAATCAAAGAAGCTTGGCGATAAGATCAAGCTTTCCTACGTTAACAGAAGCGGCGACAAGAACGACTCTGCCAGCGAAACGATTACCGATGAAAACGCTACCGCTCCCAAGTCGCTCGTAATGAAGGACTATTACAAGCAGAACCTTACCACCAACGAATTCGGCGTGGTTCTCGGAAGCCTTAAGGTTCCCGAGGGAATGACCGAGGCTGAGTTCAAAAAGATCGTTAAGGCTCCCGCAGGCGCAATTATCGTAGGCGCCGAGTATAAGGTTGAGATCAAAAAGGCAAGCGGCGCTGCGATCAAGGACCCCGCAACCGGCGAAGCTCCCGCAAGCAACAAGGGAGAACAGAAGATCAAAGAAGTCGAGTCTGTCGATCAGCTTATTGAGTTTATCGAAAACTTCGAAAGAGATTATGCATATTACACCGGCATCCGCCAGGAGAAAAACACCATCTCCGTTTCCTTCAAGATAACCTATCAGTTTTACGAGGAAAAGAGCGCTACCGTTACCGCAGGCGTTCAGACCGATTCACTTTTCGTTCTCGACAGCCAGAATCCCGAGGCTCCCTATCTTTGGAGAGCGGGCGTTGACGAGACCGAGTACGACATCGCAGACCCCAACATCGTAGGACGTTGGAAGAACATTATGAGATCTCTCGTAGTTCTTTATGCCGACCAGCTTCGCGCAGAGTCTGCTACCGGTACAAAGGTAACCTACTCCTCTGCAGACGATAAGGAATGCACAACGAACTACGCCGTTAAAAACGGCAAGCTTATTTACAGCGTTGATTTCAAAAACGCAGAGATAAAATTCGACGTTGAGTTCGGTCTTGTTGACGGAAGCTTCTACGGAAAGATCCTTAATAAATCCATCAGCGAATACGACGACGGCGAAGGCGCAAAGAGAATAATCGATATTGAGCTTATGCCCTTCTTCGGAGCGGTAAACAGCGTAAGAAACGGTTATTCCATCGTTCCCGACGGCTCGGGCATGATGATAAACTTTGCCGAAAACGTAAACAGCATCTACGCCAAGGAATACGCCTTCTCGGTTGGCGGAAGCGATATTCTTGATATGGATAAATACCTCAAGAATAAAAACCTTCTCGAAAACACCAACCTTCCCGTATTCGGTATGGCAAACCTCGATAAAAACGTTGCATTCGTCGGTTATTCGGCTACGGCTGACGCCGAGGCTTCGGTAATTACCTCTCCCGCAGGCTATGCGGTTGATATCTACCGTTCTTCTCTCCGCTTCCGTTACCGCTACACCACCGATATTCTCGCAACCAACATCACCACCACCGGCGCAGGAAATGCGATCGACCGTACCCAGAACCTCAATATCAAGCGTATTGCAGGTAAGAGATACACCAACGAGATCGTTTGCGATAAGGACCATGAGGTTCGCTACAAGCTCCTCTCGGGTGAAAACGCAAACTACAGCGGAATGGCTAACGCCTACAGAAGCTACCTCATTGCAAACGGCGATCTCAAGAAGAATATTCTCGCAAACGAGGATATGCCCATAATGATCGACTTCTTTATGGCAACCTGGGAAAGCCAGATACTCTTTACAAAGATCGTAAAGATGACCTCTTTTGCAGACGCAAAGGAAATTGCCGCTGACCTTTATGATAACGGCGTTACCAACATTTACGCAAACTTCGTTGGCTACGTCAAGGGCGGTTACGGCAAGAACCCGAGAATCTGGCCTATTGAAAATGCAATAGGCGGCGCAAACGGCGCAAGAGATTTTGCCGAGTTTGCAGATGCAAAGAATATCAAATCGCTTCTTTCGATCGAGCCTATTCTTGCTTCTCTCGATAACGGCGGCTTCTCAACCAAGAACGATATCGTAAACTTCGGTAACTCCGTTGCAGTTTCCGATAAGAAGGGCGATAAGTATTTCCTTAACGCTCCCGCAGTTTTGAAGAAGCTCAACGGCTTCACCAAAAACGTTGATTCCATCAACTTCAGCGGCGTTGCTCTTGAGACCATAGGCAATATGCTCACCCAGAACTACAAGGGTAAGGCGCTTATCGAAACCAGAACCGACACCTTGAACAGATGGGACGAGGCTCTTAAGAATCTTTCGGAAAAGACCGATATGCTCGCAGTAGAGGGCGCATCGCTTTACAGCCTTAAGTATTCGAACCACATTCTCGGAATGCCCAACAAGTCTTCCGAATATCACATCACCTATAAGTCGGTTCCCTTCGTTCAGCTTATACTTCACGGCTTTGTAACCTACACCGACGAGCCTATCAACCTCTTCTACGACCAGAACGTCCAGAAGCTTCAGCTCATTGAGTACGGTTGCATTCCTTACTACAAGATAACCAAGGAAGCCACCGAGAAGCTTAAGCTTGCTGATTATAACGAGCTCTTCTCCTCCGAGTATTCGCAGTGGAAAGAGGATATCGTATCCTTCTACACGGAATGCAACGAAAAGCTTGCAGAGGTCTGGAATCAGCCGATGGTATATCACGAAAATAACGGCACCACAGCTATAGTAAGATATGAAAACGGCAAAACTCTTCTTATCAACTATACCGCAGCCGAGCTTGTGATCGAAGGCGTCACCGTTGGCGCATACGATTACGAGGTTAAATGAAAAGGGGTGAAGAAGAATTGAAAAACGATGAGAATAAAAACCTCGCGGAGTCGGCAGAGAATATTGCTCCCGTTTCCGAAAAGGTAGAAACCAAAAAAGAAAAGGCTCCCAAAGCTCCCAAAGCCCCCAAGGCTCCCAAGGAGAAGAAGGTAAAGGCCAAAAAAGAACCCAAGCCCTATAAGGACCCCTCAAAGTTTACCGTATGGCTCAAGAGAAAGATAGATCTTGAAAAGAGAGCAGCTCTTGAAGGATATTTCTTCACCACGCCTCTTATAATCGGTCTTTTGGTCTTCTTTGCATTCCCCTTAGGTCTCTCGATTGTTTTAAGCTTCTCGGAGCTTGAAAAAATGGTTGGCTTTGAAATGCACTGGATAGGCTTTAAAAACTACATCGACGTTGTTTTGAACGACGTGCGCTTCACAACGGCGCTTGGCGAGATCTTCTCCGATACCTTTATTAAAATTCCTCTTATAATTGTTTTCGCGCTTCTTCTTTCAATAATTATAAGCAGAAACATAAAGGGAAAAGGCTTCTTCCGAGTAGTATTCTTCCTCCCCTTCATATTGGGAACCGGATACGTTCTTGAGCAGCTTTATTCACTCGGCGTTGTGTCGCAGGCTCTTTCACTTGACTCCTCGTCGCTCATTCCTCCCTCGGTTATCGCTTACCTCGGCGGCGACTTTACCGCAATGGTAAACGAGTTCCTCGGAATAATCGTTTCGGTTCTGTGGTCCTGCAGCGTTCAGATACTTATGTTCCTTTCGGGACTTCAGAGCATTTCGCCCACTCTTTACGAGTCTGCCGGCGTTGACGGCGCTACCGAGTGGGAAAAATTCTGGAAGATAACTCTTCCGATGATAATGCCCATCATGGTCGTTAACATCATCTACTCTATCTGCGATTCCTTCGTAAATGTTGAGAACGGAGTTCTCACCCTTATTAAGGACCTCACCTACGGTGCAGGCGCACAGATGGAAAAGGCAGCCGCAATTTCCTGGATCTACACACTTATTATAATGGCATTCGTCGGCATAGTCTTCCTCTTCCTCGGAAGAAGCTACGGATCAGATACTACGAAAGGAGCGAATGAACGTGCAATCAGAAAAGCTAAAAAGCGCCGCTATAATTGGTAAGCTCTTTAAGAGAGAGCCCAAGCCCAAAAAGCCCCGCATGACAAAGGAAGAATTCGTGCAGACCTATAAGCGCAAGATCAAGCAGCCTCAGTTCTGGGGTTCCGTCGGTCTTAATATAGGAATGTATATCCTTCTTATCGGTATTGCATTCATCTTCCTTTACCCCTTTATATTTATGATAATAACCTCCTTGAAATCCAATTCCGACCTTATCGACCCCACCATCGGTTGGATTCCGAGATATCTTCGCTGGGAAAACTATGCAATGGCGTTTAAGCTTATGGGCTTTACCAAATATATCGGTAACTCGGTGCTTATCACTCTTGTATGTACCCTCGGTCATCTTATATCCTGCACCTTCGTAGGATACGGTCTTGCGAGATTTAAATTCAAGGGAAGAGGACTTCTTTTCTTCCTCGTTATCCTTACCATTATAATCCCGATTCAGACCACCATCACTCCCAGCTACATTATGTTTGCAAACATCAAGTGGCTCAATACCTTCCTTCCCACCTTCGTACCCTCCTTCCTCGGACTCGGACTTAAGGGCGGTCTCTTCATCTTCCTTGCAAGAAACTTCCTTTTAGGACTCCCGAAGGAAATGGAAGAAGCAGCGAGAATCGACGGATGCTCTTTCATCGGCATATTCTTCAGAATAGTTGTTCCGATAGTAAGACCTCTTCTTCTCGTTATTCTCGTTCTTTCGCTCGTTTGGCACTGGAACGATTACTATGAGCCCTCGCTCTACTTCAAGCAGGATATGCAGCCTCTCTCAACCGGTATTAAAGAGCTTATAACTCTTTCGAAGCTTACCGACGAAGAACGCGAGAGAATTCTCGGACGTCCCGTAACCGACGACGATATAGTTAACACCGCAACGGTTATGGCGGGAAGCTTCATTACCCTTACTCCCCTTATCGTAATGTTCATGTTCTTACAGAAGCAGTTCATTCAGGGCGTTGAGAGAACGGGTCTTGTTGAATAATCAATAATTCTCCGCCGATGCATAACGGCATTGGCGGAGAATAAAAGCAAAAACAGAAAGAACGGTGTAAAAATGATTATAGACGCACACGCACACATCGGCGAGATAAAGGACTTTCTTTGCTTTGACCCGTCGGTTGAAAACCTTTTAAAGAGAATGGACGAGCTTAAGGTTGACGTCGTTATCAATGCAGACTATTACGGTCTTGACGTTCCGGATTTTGACCGCGGCGCAGAGGTAAGCATCAATCTTTACAACGTTTCAAACGGAAAGCTCGTAAACTATTTCAACTATAACCCCAAGCATATGGAAAAATGCCTCGAGGTCATTGAGAAATATCACGATCATCCCGCATTCGTTGGCATAAAGATCCACCCCTCCATGCACCACATCTTTGCAGACGACGAAAGCTACCGTCCCGTTTGGGAGATCGCAAAGAAATACGACCTTCCCATTATGTCGCACACCTGGGCGCTTTCCGATTACAACCCCCGTCAGAAGTTTGCTGTTCCCGGTCTCTTTGAGAAATATATCAAAGAATATCCCGAGGTTGACTTCATCTTCGGTCATTCGGGCGGCAGAACAGAGGGTGTAAGAGAGGCTGCGGCCTTGGCTGCAAAATATGCAAACGCATACCTCGATATAGCAGGCGATCCTTTTGAGTTCGGCGTTGTTGATTACCTTGTCAAAAACGGCGGCGAGGATAAGGTCCTCTTCGGAACCGACGTTTTCTGGTTCGACTTTTCTCCCCAGCTCGGAATGGTGCTCGGCGCCAACATTTCCGACGAAGCAAAGGAAAAGGTATTTAAGACAAACGCTCTCAAGGTGTTTAAAAAGCTTAACAAATAATCGTAAATCCTCCGCGAAAAGCGGAGGATTTTATTTGTATTGACATATTTTAAATAGTATGCTATAATATTATAAAAGAAAGCAGTGAATGCAAGGTATATACGTAGCGCCGGCTCCGCGAAAAGCGGAGGACGAGGACGGGGATCATCGAAATTTTCGGCGGATATTCCCGCGGCTTGAGGCAGTCGAAAGACAGAGGCAAATACCCCTGTAAAGGGGCAACAGATCCTGCTGTCACGCCTTTTGCATTCACCTGACTTTTAGGGGCATTAAGCCCCGCGGCAAGTGAAGCACGCAGTTTAAAAGCTCGCACCTTTTAAGCTGCAGGCTTTGTTGTGCTTGCCTGAAAAAGAAAGGTGGATTTTTTTATGTGCGGAATTGTTGGTTACAGCGGAAAAAGAGAAGCTAAAGAGGTGCTTGTAAGCGGCCTCTCAAAGCTCGAATACAGAGGCTACGACTCGGCGGGTATTGCCGTTTCAAAGGCTTCGGGCGTGGAAACGGTCAAATCGAAGGGCAGACTTCTTGAGCTTACCAAAAAGCTTGAGGCTCTGGATATGAGCGGAAACGTCGGCATCGGTCACACGAGATGGGCAACCCACGGCGAGCCCTCCGATGCAAACTCTCACCCCCACAGAAGCGGAAGAGTAACTCTCGTACACAACGGCATTATTGAAAACTATATGCAGCTTAAGGAAAAGCTTATAAACAAGGGCAAGACCTTCGAGTCGGATACCGATACCGAGGTAGTCGTCGCGCTTATCGACCATTATTACTCCGATGACCCCATTGCCGCCATCTATAAGGCAATAGGCAAGCTTCGCGGCTCCTACGCTCTTGCTATAATTTTCGACGATATCCCCGACACCGTTTACGCAATAAGAAAGGACAGCCCTTTGGTTATCGGCGTCGGCAAGGAGGAGATAATAATCGCCTCCGATATCCCCGCATTCCTTTCGGAAACGAGGGATTACTATCTTCTTGACGAGGGCGAGCTTGCCATCGTTAAAAACGGTGCGGTAAGATTTACCGACGAGTGGCTTACCGAGCGCAAAAAGGAGCTTCTCACCGCATCGTGGGATATTGAGGCGGCTGAAAAATGCGGATATCCCCACTTTATGCTAAAGGAAATGCACGAGCAGCCCAAAACGCTTAAGGACACGATATTCCCCCGCATAGGCGAAAAAGGCGAAATACTTAAAAACGAGCTTAAAGACACCTCTTATATCAAAAGACTTCACATCGTAGGCTGCGGAAGCGCAATGCACGCAGGCCTCTTGGGCAAGGCGTTTATTGAAAAATATGCGCGCGTTCCCGTTTCGGTTGAGATAGCTTCGGAATTCCGCTATGCAAATCCCGTTCTTTCGGAGGGCGACGTTATCGTGCTTATCTCCCAGTCGGGCGAAACGGCAGACAGTCTTGCCGTTATCAAGCTTGCAAAGGAGCTTAATATTCCCACTATCGGCATCGTAAACGTTGTAGGTTCCTCTATTGCAAGAGCGGCCGACACCGTTATCTACACCAATGCAGGCCCCGAGATCGCGGTTGCGACCACCAAAGCATACACCGCACAGGTTTCTGTCCTCTATCTTTTGGGACTCCGCCTTGCAGCCGACAGAAAGACGATTTCCGATTCCGATTACAATGATATCGTGAATGCACTTAAGGTCCTTCCCGAGAATGCCGAGAAGGTGCTTGAAAAGGAAGAGGACTACAAGCGTCTTGCATCGGTCTATCAGAACGCGAAGGATATGTTCTTCATCGGCAGAGGTCAGGACAGCGCTCTCTGTTGCGAGGGCTCCTTGAAGCTCAAGGAGATATCTTATATGCACTCCGAGGCCTATGCGGCAGGCGAGCTTAAGCACGGCACCATCTCGCTTATCACCGACGGTGTTCCCGTTGTCGCCGTTGCGACCACCGAGGCAATGTTTGAAAAGACGGTAAGCAACATAAAAGAAGTCACCTCCCGCGGTGCCGACGTTGTATTTGTCACCCAGTTTGACGATGCGGGCGGCTTCTATAAGGATAAGATACAGCTCCCCGCTATCCACGAGGCAATAATGCCTATCCTTGCGATAATTCCCTTGCAGCTCTTTGCCTATTACGTTTCGATAGACAGAGGCTGTGACGTTGACAAGCCCAGAAATCTCGCAAAATCGGTAACTGTTGAATAAAAGAAAAAACCTGCTCGTTTAGAGCAGGTTTTTCTTATGCTTAAGGTTAATTTTCCTTTTTCCTTGAACTGACGGCGCTTACAAAATAGCCAAGAAAAACGGCTATTACGGGTAAGACGGCAGATGCAACCAAATAGAATTGTTCATAGGAGTAGTCTGCGATTGCAAAAGCGGCGACGGCTAAGGCGGATATGGGCAAGATTACGGCAAGCTGAATTGCAAGCGGCTTTTTGTTTATAAAAAACCACAGAATGACGGCTGTTAAGATAAGAAAGACGGCGACAAGACCGGCTGCGAGAGAAAATCCGTATCTTGAGTCGGCAGGTCTTGTGAAAATGCCGTAAAGACGTAAGCCCGCGCCTGCAAGAGAAGCAGCGGAAATAATTGAAAAGATTATCAAGGAAAGGGGGGTTGGCTTTCTTGAAAGCTTGAATTCAAAGCCGTAGACCGTGCGGTAAACCAAAAGCTGAACGAGTGATATAATGAGATATATCACGGAAGCAGCCGAAGCCAAAGCCAAAATGGTAACGCCTATTCCCTGACCGAGATCTGCCCAGATCCCCGGCGGACCGAGTATCGTGCCTTGAGAGGACTCGTGGAGAGAAGAAAGGTCAATGGTGGAAAATATAACAGGTATGACGTTTAAAACCGAAGCGAAGACATAAATCCATTCGGTTTTTCTGCTGCGCTGTGCAATCGAAAGAGCGACGGGAGTGAAAAATGAGCCGATAGCGCCGCCGAAGACCAATGCCAACGGGATCACGATTAAAAAGCCGTATAAAAGGTTTAAAAAGTCGTGGCCGTTTGACAGTACCTTAATAACTATCGGCCCCGGGAACCAAAAGATCAAGGCTAATACCGTGACGGCGATAGCCGCACCGTTTTTGTTTTTTAAGTTCATAAAATCACTTCCTTTGTTGTGGTAATTCTATTATACAGTAGCCGCACGGAGTTGTCAACCAAGGGAATTTTGTGCAGATTGCACAAAAAACGGGGGAGTAAGAACGCAAAAGGGGCATTTTTGGGGGAGTTACTCCGTAAATTATACACAGAGTATATTTTTTTCAAGCCGAATTTGTAACATTAAACAAAACGGCAACGCCGCTTTAAAAAACGGCAGTATGTTAATTTGTTAACAAACTTTTTGAAAAATATGCGTATTTTGCGGTTTTTGCTTGACAAATTGGGGTTAATCGTTTATAATTTAATCGTAAAACCCAAAAGCGTATGAAAGGACGAAATTTTATGAAAAAAGTAATTGCAGTATTCTTTGCCGTGCTTATGCTTTTCTCCTCACTTGCGCTGCTTTCGGCGTGCGGCGGCGAGAAGATAACGGTTGAAGAAGGCCCTTTAGGCAAATACAGCCCCAATCTTACGGTAAGCTATGCAAGACCCTATTTTGCAACCGATGAGTCGATCCTTGCAAAGGCAGGCTGGACTCTTACGGAAAACGGTTGGTTTGACCTTATTAAGGAGCATCTTGGCGTTAAAATAAGAGTTGAGTGGTCGCTTAACGATTACGGTATGTACGTTGAGCGTCTTAACAACGCTATTTTAGAGGGAACCATTCCCGATATTCTCGACGTAAGTGCCGGTGAGGGCGCATATCAGTCGATTCAGGCTCTTTACAATAACGATATCATCGCCGAGCTTGATGACGTTATGGCAAACTATATGTCGGACGATGCAAGAGCGCTTTACGAGCTTGCGGGTCCCGAAATATTCTATCCCGCAACCTTTGGCGGCAAGACCTACGCTATCTGCCAGGTCGCATCGGGCGAGGGTATTGCAAAGACCTTCTATTATATCCGTCAGGACTGGCTCGACAATTTAAACCTTCAGGCTCCCACCAACTATACCGAGCTTGAGGAGGTAATTGAGGCCTTTGCAAATAAGGACCCCGACGGCGACGGAGAGAAAAACACCTTCGGTATGACGGTAAACACCGTTCAGTCAACCGAGCTTGACGCCTATTTCAACGGCTACGGCGCCTACCCCAACATCTGGCTTGAAAACGATCAGGGCGAGCTTTACTACGGCACTGTCGGCGCCGAGATGAAGAAGCCTCTTGAAAGACTTTCTCACATGATAAAATCCGGCTGGGTGGATTACGCTCCTCTTTCCGGTGCAAACATTTCGGGCGACTTTATGACAGGCAAGACCGGTATCGTTATCGGTCAGACAAACTCCATTCTCACCCTTACGAATCTTTACAAGATAAACCCCGACGCGAAGATAACCGCGATCCCCGCCTTTACCGAGGACGGCGACGTTGCAAAGGTAACCGCAGGTCCCAACTCATACAGATATTACGTTGCAAGCAAGGAATTTGATTATCCCGAGGTCCTCATTAAGCTCAACAACTTTATGCTTCATATGACCGACCTTGCCTCGAGCGACATCGATCTCTACCATCAATATTTCACTATTGAGGACGGCTCTGCCCATCTTTATAACTACGCACCCGTCGTTCAGGAGGATTACCCCGCAAGAAACTATAACAACGCGGTGCTCGTAGGCGAAGCGCTTGCCTCGGATAACAGAGATATGCTTGAAACCGAGCTTCAGCGTATGCTTTACGACTGGGTAAAGGAATTTGAGGAAAGCGGCAGAGAAAGCTATCGCGGTTACGCCCTTCTTTACGGCGAAAACGGCATTCAGCAGCTACAGGGCCTTTTCTTTGAAAACGACGGATATATTCAAAATAAATTCTTATCGGTACCTACCGCAACGATGGCTTCCCATCAGGTTGAGCTTGATACCCTTGAAATCGGCGCTATCGGTCAGATACTCGTAGGCGAGCAGCCGCTTGACTACTTCGATATCTTTATCGGCGAGTGGAAGGACCTCGGCGGCAGCGACGTCACCCGCGAGGTAAACGAGTGGTATCAGAGCATTAACGGCTGATAAATAAATACAAATATAAAACCTCCGCAAAAGCGGAGGTTTTTAGTTTTAATCCTCTGTATGGAAGCTCTGCACTACACCGTAAACAACGGAAACGTAAAGAGTCTTGCCGTTTGAAAGCTTATAGAGAAAGATGCTTATACCGCTGCCGATATCGTCGTAGGGCTTACCGAGGAGCTTTATCACTGTTCTGTAAGACATTCCTTCATATAGAACATCGAGCGCTTCTTGCTCGGAGGGCCAATCGGTTCGGCTTGGGTCAGGCGCATAGTAACTGTATTCATCATTGAGCTCATCCTCGGGAATAAAGGCGACGATAGATGAGGCAATCGCAAAGCCTACGTCACCGTAATATCTTTTTACCTTTTTGCCGTTTTTGAGCTTATAGGAAAAAGCGAGAGTATAGTTACCGTCGTTTTCGGGGGTAAAGCGTGAATTGGCGGCTATTGCCTGCTTGTGCATTTCTTCAATCTTTAAGATATCCTTTTCCGAAACGACGGCAAAGTTCGTGCGCATTTCTCCTCCGAGGGTTATCGCAACGTTTTCAACCTCGGAAACGGCAGGAATATAAGAGGTATAGCCGAAGCAACCGAATATCATTGTGAAGATGAGAGCCAAGGAGATGAGTGCGGTGATGACGGGGGCGCGGTAGCTTTTCCATATCTTACGAAGCGACGCTCTGCAAAGGCCGTAAAGGAGAAAATAGAGAACGAAAAAGGTAATGAGGAAGATAAGAATGCTCAAATAGGGATTTTTAACCGTAAAGAGCAGGCTTGAAGCAATCGCCGTGGAAATAACTGCCGAAAAAGCAATCGAAAGCGGCTTATTTGAATTTGGCTTTTCGGCAATTTCGGCATTGCGCTTGCAAAATGCAAAATAAGCTAAGACCGCGGCAAGCACTCCGAAAAGGAAAACCAAGATAATCGGTAAAACGGGAACGGAATATCTTGAAAGAAGCGTTTCTGTCGGCGGATAGTTTGATGCAAGCTTGTCGCCGGGGGCGATGGGGGCAGAGGGCATTTCTATAACGCTTTTGTGATATGAAAATTCGGCAAAAGTGCGGAAAGCCTCCCCAAATACCGTTAAGATCGAATAGGTCCATGTAGTGATTAATATTTTTGGGCATCTGTAATAGAAGATAGTGGAGAAAGATGTGCCTAAATACTTCTCGGAATAGGCACCGTTGAGGAAAGCCTCGGTTATATTTCCAACGGTAAATAAAACCGCTAAAACGGAAAGCACCCAAAAAAGATTAAAGGCGAAAAACTCTGTTTTGCGTCCTATAAGTGTGGCAATAAGTGACGCCGCGGAAAAGACGGCAAACACGGTAAGGATCATTATTCCCGTTATTATAAGGCTGTTTCGGATTATAAAATAGGTGTCGGGCAAAACGACGATGAAATTTATTGCTACAGTCGTTCCCATTGCGATGATTATAGGCACAAAAAGGGAGAGAAGACCGTAAATAAAGCGGCTTATAAAAAGAGAGGAGCGCTTTCCGCCGGTTATGAGCATTGCTGTTTGGTGCTTTTTGTTAAAAAGAAAGTTAAAGCAGCCAAACGCCGATATTACCGCTAAAACGATAAGAAGAAACGGGAGCTTTTCTGCACCGTTGTAAAGCGAAAACGGGCCGTCAAGAACGAGATCGTAACCTACGTCGGAAAAATCATAGAGAGGCATAGAGTTGTTGACGGGTATTGCAAGAATTAAAAGAACAAGATTCAAAAGCGGTATCCACCAAAGCGTTTTTGCGTTTTCCAAAATACCGGTGCGGTCAAATCTTTTATGAGAAGATATTGCAAACTTCATTTTTATTCTCCTCCGTTTCGTATTTGAAAATTTCGCTTAAGGTAAGAGGCGAAGCCTCGAAAAGCAGTATTTCGGCGTGAGCCGAAAGCGTTTTTTCGATTTTATCTCTGCTTTCGTTGCTGTCAAAGGAAAGAACGTTGCCGATAACGCTTATATTTTTGCAATTTATACCGAGAGTATAATTTTCGGCGGGTGCGGTGGAAAAGCCAATGCTGTAACGGAAAACGGAATTTTTAAGGGCGAAGATCTCGTCGCTGTAAAGCAGACGTCTGCCACTTAAAACACCCACCGTGTCGCATATCCTCTCGATCTCGTAAAGATCGTGCGATGAGATCATAACGGTAAAGCCCGTTTCCATAACGTATTCGTTTAAAAGATCTCTCACGGTAATGCGCGCCGCGGGGTCGATACCGTCGAATATCTCGTCAAGCAAAATATATTCCGCTTTTGAGGAAAGAGCAAGGATAAGAAACGCCTTTTTCCTCATTCCCTTTGACAGATCTGAAATTCGGGTAAACGGCTTTAAGCCAAAAAGTGAAACGAGCCTGTCAAAAGCCTTATCGCTCCAGTTTGGATAGACGCATTTGTAAAATTCTTTCATTCCGTTCAGGGTTGAATGACGAATAAAATAAGGGTCGTCGGTGAGATAGAAGCATCTTTGCTTGAAATAGGGATTGTCAAAAACGGGCTGCTCATCTTCGCCGCACGATACCGTTACTTCGCCGCTGTCGGCGCGGTAAAGTCCCGAAATAATATTCAGAAGGGTGGTTTTTCCTGCACCGTTTAAGCCAATAAGTCCGTAAACGGTGCCGTCGGCTATTTCAAGGCTGATATTTTCCAAGACCTTAAGATCATCAAACGATTTTGAAACAGATTTTATCTTTATCATTTTAAATCTCCTTTCAAACAGGCTTTCTTTACCGTTTCGATTATCTCTTCCTCTGTCATACCGTAGGAGAGAGCCGCCAATGCGGCGCAAGACAGGTCGTTTTGCGCTTTTGAAATTACTGCGGGGTTTCGGTAGGCTGTGGCGGAAAGGTAGCTGCCGCTTCCAACCACGGTTGTAATTACTCCGTCTGCTTCAAGCTCGGAAAAAACCTTTTTCACGGTGTTTATATTAAGATGAAGCTCCGAGGACAAAACGCGTAAGGACGGAAGTTTATCGCCTTCCTTCAAAACGCCCGCCGAAACAAGTGCTAATATCTGGCGCTTTATCTGCTCGTATATAGGCGTTTGTGACGAGTGGTCAATTATAAACAACGGCGCCCTCCTCCTTTCAAAGTGTGCTATCTCTAGTATCACACTTAATATAACACAAACTGATTGCGTTGTCAATATATTTTTTGAAAAAAATAAAAGCAGGCAAAAATATTTTTGCCTGCTTTTATCTATATTTATATCTATCTTTATTCCTTTGCAATAAGGCTTTCGCCGTCCATTACCGAGGGCTTATCGATCGAAAGGATCTCAAGCACGGTGGGAGCGATGTCGGCAAGTCTGCCGGTTTCCTTCAATTTGCAGGGGAAGTTTACCACAGAGAAGGGAACTGCGTTGGTGGTGTGAGCGGTGAAGGGCGAAACGCCGTCGGGCTCGAGCATCTTTTCGGCGTTGCCGTGGTCTGCGGTGATTACCATAATGCCGTCGACCGATTTAACTGCCTCGTAGACCTTCTGTACGCACTCGTCAACTGCGATAACAGCCTTTTCAGCCGCCTCGTAGACGCCGGTGTGACCTACCATATCGCAGTTTGCGAAGTTGATAACGATGAAATCGTAGCATCTCGCGGTGATCTTTTCGCAAACGGTGTCGCATACCTCATAGGCGCTCATTTCGGGCTTTAAGTCGTAGGTCGCAACGTCGGGAGAATCTATAAGTATTCTGTCCTCGCCGCTGTAAATTGTCTCAACGCCGCCGTTTAAGAAAAAGGTAACGTGAGCGTATTTGGTGTATTCTGCGATGCGAAGCTGGGTAAGACCGTGCTGGCTTACGATAGCGCCCAAGGGGAGATCGAGAGATTGGGGCTTGTAGGCTATCTCAACGTTCGGCATAGTGGCGTCGTACTGCGTCATACAAACGTAGTAGAGATCAAGCTGCTCGGGTCTTTCAAAGCCGTCGAAGCGGGGATCGACGAAGGCGCGGGTTATCTCTCTTGCGCGGTCGGGACGGAAGTTAAAGAAGATCACCGAGTCGCCGTTTTTAACGGTCGCGTTCTCCTCACACACGGTGGGAACGATAAACTCGTCGGTAATATCGTTCTTGTAGCTTTCCTTGCAAACGTCTGCGGCGGAAGCCTTTATGCCCTCGCCAAAGACCATTGCATCGTAAACTCTCTTAACGCGCTCGAAACGCTTTTCGCGGTCCATAGCGTAATATCTGCCCGAGATGGTGGCGATCTTGCCGATATTCTTCTCGGCAGTTACCTTTATAAGCTCGTCAACGTAATTCTCGCCCGAGGTGGGAGGAACGTCACGTCCGTCCATAAAGCAGTGAATGTAAACCTTTTCAAGGCCTTCCTTCTTTGCAAAATCAAGAAGACCGTAGAGATGGGTGTTGTGGGAGTGAACGCCGCCGTCGGACAAAAGTCCCATAACGTGAAGGGCAGAGCCGTTCCTTTTGCAGTTTTCCGCGGCGCCCTTGAAGGCGGGATTTTCAAAGAAATCTCCGTCTTTAATAGACTTTGAAATTCTCGTGAGCTCCTGATAAACGATTCTGCCTGCACCGATGTTGGTGTGGCCTACCTCACTGTTGCCCATCTGACCCTCGGGAAGACCTACGTCCATGCCCGAGGCGTGTATCTGCGTGGTGGGATTGCTTTTGAATATTTTATCGATATTGGGGGTGGTCTTTGCATTTATGGCGTTGCCCTTGCCTTCGGGCGCAATACCGAAGCCGTCGAGTATCGTGAGAACCAATGGTCTTTTCATTTTATCTGATTTGATCCTTTCAGTAACTGATATTACAGCTTATTTTGCAGCTGCGGCAACGATTATTGAGAAGTCTGCGCTCTTTAAGGAGGCTCCGCCGATAAGTCCGCCGTCAACATTGGGCTTTGAGAGAAGCTCCTCGGCATTTTTTGCGTTCATAGAGCCGCCGTACTGGATAACTACCTTGTTTGCAACTGCCTTGCCGTAGAGAGAAGCAATGCAGGAGCGGATAACGCCGCAAGCCTCGTCAGCCTGCTCGCTCGTTGCGGTCTTGCCGGTGCCGATTGCCCAAACGGGCTCGTATGCAACGATGATGCCCTTTGCTTCGTCTGCGGAGATGCCCTTGAAGGCAATCTTTATCTGACGGCGAAGCACCTCTGCGGTGATGTCGTCCTCTCTCTCGGAGAGAAGCTCGCCAACGCAGACGATGGGCTTTAAGCCCGCTGCCAAAGCGGCTTTGATCTTGAGGTTAACGGTTTCGTCGGTCTCGTTGAAATACTGACGTCTTTCGGAGTGGCCGATGATTACGTATTCAACGCCGAGGTCTTTAAGCATATCTGCCGATACCTCGCCGGTGAATGCGCCCGATTTTTCAAAGTGAAGGTTCTGTGCGCCGATCTTTATGTTGGTGCGCTTTGCAGCTTTAACTGCTGCGGCGAGATCGGTGAAGGGAACGCACGCGATAACGGTGCATTTTGCGCCCTTGACGAGGGGAGCAAGCTCCTTTAAGAAGCTGTCTGCCTCGGAGGCGGTCTTATTCATTTTCCAGTTTCCTGCAATAACGGTTTTTCTCATTGTTATACTACCTTTCTGTCTTTACATAGGTTGTTGCTTGCCTTTTTAAAAGACAAGCAACAACGGCTGTTTTCAAATCTTATTTGTCGTTTAAGCAAGCGATGCCGGGAAGCTCAAGACCCTCGAGGAATTCGAGAGAAGCGCCGCCGCCGGTGGAGATGTGGGTCATTTTGTCAGCAAAGCCGAGCTTCTGAACGGCTGCTGCGGAGTCGCCTCCGCCGATGATGGAGATAGCGCCGCTTTCTGCAACTGCCTTTGCAACGGATACGGTGCCGTTTGCGAAGTTTGCCCATTCGCTTACGCCCATGGGGCCGTTCCATACAACGGTGCCTGCGCCGAGGATAGCGTCGGCAAAAAGCTTGGAGGTCTTGGGACCAATATCAAGGCCCATCCAGCCGTCGGGGATCTCGTCGGAGTTGATTACCTTGAACTCGGAGTTCTCGTTGTATTCGGTTGCAACTACGTTGTCAACGGGAATGAGGAAGTTTACGCCCTTTGCCTTTGCCTTATCCATAAGTTCCTTTGCAAGCTCGAGCTTGTCCTCTTCGCAAAGAGAGGTGCCGATGTGGTGACCGAGAGATTTAAGGAAGGTGTAAGCCATACCGCCGCCTACGATGAGGGTATCTACCTTTTCGAGAAGGTTGGTGATAACGCCGATCTTATCGCTTACCTTTGCGCCGCCCAAAATCGCAACGAAGGGACGCTTGGGATCGTTAAGAGCGTCGCCCATGATCTTGATCTCCTTCTGAATGAGGTAGCCGCAAACTGCGGGAAGATAATCTGCAACGCCTGCGGTTGAGGAGTGCGCTCTGTGAGCGGTGCCGAATGCGTCATTAACGTAGATCTCTGCAAGAGAAGCCAAAGCCTTTGAAAATTCGGGATCGTGCTTTTCCTCTTCCTTATGGAAACGGACGTTTTCAATAAGCATAACGTCGCCGTCCTTCAAAGCGGCGGCCTTTGCCTGTGCGTCCTCGCCGATTACGTCGGCTGCAAGAACGACCTCTTTACCGAGAAGCTCGGAAAGACGTGCTGCAACGGGAGCGAGAGAATACTTCATATTGAATTCGCCCTTCGGTCTGCCCATGTGAGAGCAGAGAATGAGCTTCGCGCCGTTATCGGAAAGATATTTGATGGTGGGGAGCGCTTCAACTATTCTCTTATCGTCGGTGATAACGCCGTCCTTAAGCGGAACGTTGAAATCGCAGCGTGCAAGGACCTTTTTGCCCTTAACTTCAATGTCTTCTACTGTTTTCTTGTTGTAATTCATTGTTATTACTCCTTCTTATATACCTTATATAAAATAAATTATTACCAATCAAATTGAGTGAGCTCGCCCTTTTCAAGAAGTCCCTCGTAATCTCTCTGGCGAAGCGCCTCGTAAAGCACGATGGCAACGGAGTTTGAAAGATTTAAGCTCCGAAGCGTGTTTCGCATGGGAATACGGAGAGTGGAATCGGGATTTTCCTTTAAAAGCTCCTCCGGAAGCCCCTTGGTCTCCTTACCGAAGATTATATAGAAATCATCGGGATAAATGACCTCGGAATGAGTTTTTCTTCCCTTTGTTGAAAGAAAAAATCGGGGCTTTCCTTTTGTTTTTTCAAGAAAATCCGCAAGGCTGTCGTAATAGGTTATGTCGAGCTTGTCCCAATAATCAAGACCTGCCCGCTTTAATTTTTTATCGTCTATCTCAAAGCCCATGGGCTTCACGAGATGAAGTCTTGCGCCGGTGCAGGCGCAGCTTCTTGCGATATTGCCCGTGTTTTGCGGGATCTCGGGCTCAACCAATACGATGTTTATCATCAGAACGCGATCTTTTCCTCGATGTAAGCCTTAAGCTCGGAAACGGGAATTCTTACCTGCTCCATGGTGTCGCGGTCACGGACGGAAACTGCGCCGTCTGTTTCGGTGTCGAAGTCAACGGTGATGCAGAAGGGGGTGCCTATCTCGTCCTGACGGCGATAGCGCTTACCGATAGAGCCTGCCTCGTCATACTCGATATTGAAATATTTGGAGAGGTCTGCATAGATCGCGGTTGCCTGCTCGGAAAGCTTTTTGGAAAGGGGAAGGATTGCCGCCTTGACGGGAGCAAGTGCGGGGTGGAAGCGCAAAACGGTCCTTACGTCGTTCTTTTCCGCGTCGATAACCTCTTCGTCATAGGCGTCGCACAAAACTGCCAAAACGCTTCTCTCAACGCCCAAAGAGGGCTCGATAACGTAGGGGACGTAGCGCTCGTTGGTCTCGGGGTCGAAATAGGTCATATCCTTGCCCGAATGGTCCTGATGCTGGGTAAGGTCGTAGTCGGTTCTGTCGGCAACGCCCCAAAGCTCGCCCCAGCCGAAGGGGAAGAGGAACTCGAAGTCGGTGGTTGCCTTGGAGTAGAAGCAAAGCTCGTCCTTATCGTGGTCGCGAAGACGCAGGTTTTCCTCCTTAAGACCGATGGCAAGGAGCCAATCGCGGCAGAAGCTTCTCCAGTAATCGAACCACTCAAGGTCGGTGCCGGGCTTGCAGAAGAATTCAAGCTCCATCTGCTCAAACTCACGTACACGGAAGATGAAGTTTCCGGGAGTGATCTCGTTTCTGAAGGATTTACCTATCTGGCCGATACCGAAGGGTATCTTCTTTCTCGAGGTTCTCTGAACGTTCTGGAAGTTTACGAAGATGCCCTGTGCCGTTTCGGGACGGAGATAAATCTCGCTCTTGTTATCCTCGGTAACGCCCTGGAAGGTCTTGAACATAAGGTTGAATTTTCTTATGTCGGTAAAGTTGCTCTTGCCGCAGTCGGGACAAACGATGTTGTTATCTCTTATATACTGAAGCATCTGCTCATTGGACCAGCCTGCACACATAACGCCGGTATCCTCGATGAGCTTATCGGCTCTGTGACGTGAATGACACTCCTTGCAGTCCATAAGAGGATCGGAAAATCCGCCAACGTGACCGGAAGCGACCCAGGTCTCGGGATTCATAAGAATAGCGCAGTCAAGACCGACGTTCAAGGGAGATTCCTGAACGAATTTCTTCCACCACGCCTTTTTGATATTGTTTTTAAGCTCAACACCCAAAGGACCGTAGTCCCAGGTGTTTGCAAGACCGCCGTATATCTCGGAGCCTGCGTAGATAAGACCTCTGCCCTTACAAAGAGCAACGATCTTTTCCATTTTCTTTTCGGTGTTTAACATTGTAGTCACTCCATATTTAAATGATGTTATTATATATCTAATAAATACCGCATAATATAATAGAGAAATTTTGCCTTTTTGTCAAGCGGTTTTGCAAAAAAACCGCAATTTTTTAACGAAAATTTTGTAAAAAGGGGCTGTAAATGCAAAAAATCACTGTTTTGAAGCCCAAGCCTCGTAAGTGACTATCGGCTCTCTCTTGTGATTGCTTCTTTTGTGGTAGCGCTCGATGACTTCAAGATCCTTTTCGTCGCAGCTTCCTTTTAAGAGAAGAGAGTCGATCGCGGCGTAGGTAACGCCCATCTCCTGCTCGTCGGTCTGACCCTCGAAAAGACCTGCAGAGGGAGCCTTTTTGATGATCGACTCGGGCGCTCCGAGATATTCCAGAAATTCATAGACCTCACACACCGCAAGATCGGATATGGGATTGAAATCGTAGGCGCCGTCGCCCCATTTGGTGTAATAGCCCATATAGATCTCACTTCTGTTGTCGGTTCCCGCAACGAGATATCCCTTCGATTGACCGATGGCGTAGAGCGCGGCCATACGAAGACGGGGGGCGATGTTTACGTTTGCCTCCTTGGTTATCTCGCAAACGGAGGAAACGGCGGCAAGCTCCGCCTTTTTTGCCTCGGTGAGGTCGATAACGACGGTTTCTATATTGAACTTGTCGGCAACCTCTTTGCCGTCGTCGGCATCTATCGTAAAGTTCCTTTTCGATTCGCAGGGCATAATAACGCCCAAGACGTTTTCGGTGGCTTTTTTGCAAAGAATGCCCACGAGGGCGCTGTCTTTACCTCCGCTGTTTCCGAAAACGATTCCCTTGGCGCCTGTTTTGGCAAGAAGGTCTTTAATAAAAGCAACTCTCTTTTCGGTTTCCTTTGCGTAATCTCTCACAAAAATCAACTCCGTAACGAATTTTTAAAAACGCATTTTGCGCATACACTGATATTTTACCATAAATCGGTGCGAAACGCAATATTTTTAAGAAAAATGCAAGATTTTTAAAAAAAGACTTGCAAAATTCGAAATTTTGTGGTATAGTATCAATACCTATCTTTTCGGATGGTTATTTTTTTGACCGCAAAACGCGAAAAGTATCAGGGAGGCTCAGATTAGGAGGTGCCGACATGAGAGTTAAAATCACATTGGCTTGCACCGAGTGCAAGCAGAGAAACTTCGACACGATGAAGAACAAGAAGAACACACCCGACAGAGTGGAGCTTAACAAGTATTGCCGCTTCTGCAAAAAACACACCCTTCATCGCGAAACGAAGTAAGGAGGAAAGGAAATGGCAGATAAAAATGCTACCGCAAAGAAGAATATCTTTGTGAGAATGAAAAACTATTTCAAGGAACTTTTCTCTGAAATCAAGAAGATCACATGGCCCACACCCAAGCAGATTCTTAAAAACAGCGTTATCGTTCTCGTCGCGGTTGTAGTTTCCGCCCTTGTTCTCGGCGGTCTCAACTGGTTGCTTGCTTGGCTCTACGGTGAGTTCATCGTATTGCTTCAGGCTATTTTCCACTGAGAGCTTCGCGCTTAGACTGGAGTTTGTATAATGGATGAAGCATTGTGGTATGTAATTCATACCTATTCGGGTTATGAAAACAAGGTTAAGGGTAGCCTTGAAAAATTTGTCGAGAGCAAAAAGCTCGACGGTGCAATCTGCGATGTTCGCGTCCCCACCGAAACGGTAGTTGAGACCAAGGAAAACGGAGACCAGAAGGAAACCGAGCATAAGCTCTTCCCCGGCTACGTTCTCGTAAAAATGGTGCTCACTCCCGAAAGCTGGTATCTGGTTCGCAATATCCGCGGAGTTACGGGCTTCGTAGGCCCGAATTCACGTCCCGTTCCCCTTACCGATAAGGAAATTCAGGCAATGGGCGTTGAGAAGAAGGTTGTAAGCGTAAGCTACGCAGTAGGCGACGAGGTCAAGGTGCTTAACGGTCCTCTCGAGGGATTTGTCGGTGTCGTTGACGCTCTCGATATCGAAAACGATTTCGTAAAGGTAATCGTTTCGATGTTCGGCAGAGAAACCCCCGTTGACCTTAAGCTCGGCGAGGTCGCAGCAATCGAAAAATAATTGTGTTATTAAGGCGAGCAATCGCATTAATGATCCGGAAGCGGATGCTTCCGCAGTGGGAGAGAGGTAAAATTTCAATACCTTTCGCCGTTTACCACACTTGAATATCTAAGGAGGTGTTATTCATGGCACAGAAAATCGTGGGATACATTAAACTTCAGATCCCCGCAGGAAAAGCCACTCCCGCACCGCCTGTTGGACCTGCACTCGGTCAGCACGGTGTAAACATTATGGCATTCACAAAGGAATTTAACGAAAGGACCAAGAACGACGTAGGTTTTATCATCCCCGTCGTCATTACCGTATATGCCGACCGTTCCTTCTCCTTCGTAACCAAGACCCCGCCCGTATCAGAGCTTATTAAGAAAGCCTGCAACATTCAGAGCGGCTCCGGCGTACCTAACAAGACTAAGGTCGCCTCACTCACCAAAGCCCAGATCGAAGAAATCGCAAAGACCAAAATGCCCGACCTTACTGCTGCAAGCCTTGAAACGGCTATGAGCATGATCGCCGGCACGGCGAGAAGCATGGGTGTAACGGTTAAAGACTAATCTTCGCATCCCGTGCACGTGGGAGGATTTATCCGAACAACCACTAATTTAGGAGAAAGAAAGACATGAAACGAGGAAAGAATTATCAGGACAGCGCAAAGCTTATCGAAAAAGCTAAGCTTTACGAGCCCGCAGAGGGCATTGCGCTTGCCGTTCAAACAGCAAAAGCTAAATTTGATGAAACACTCGAAGTCCACGTAAGACTCGGTGTTGACTCCCGTCATGCCGATCAGCAGGTAAGAGGCACCATCGTGCTTCCTCACGGAACCGGCAAGACTGTAAAGGTTCTTGTATTCGCAAAAGGCGACAAGGCTAAAGAAGCTATGGAAGCCGGAGCAGACTTTGTTGGAGCAGAAGAGCTCGTAGCAAAGGTACAGAACGAAAACTGGTTCGATTACGACGTAGTCGTTGCAACTCCCGACATGATGGGCGTTGTAGGTAGACTCGGTAAAGTATTCGGTCCCAAGGGCTTAATGCCTAACCCCAAGACCGGCACCGTTACTATGGACGTTGCCCGTGCTCTTAAGGAGATCAAGGCAGGTAAAATCGAGTACCGTCTTGACAAGACCAATATCATTCACTGCCCCATCGGCAAGGCTTCCTTCGGCGCAGAAAAGCTTGATGAAAACTTCAACGCTCTTCTTAACGCTATCATCAAGGCAAAGCCCGCCGCTGCAAAAGGCCAGTACATCAGAAGCTGCGTTGTAGCTGCTACTATGGGCCCCGGCATCAAGATCGCAACCAACAAGCTCGGAAACTAACCGAAAATTTTAAAGCACCCGAAAATTCGGGTGCTTTATTTTTTGTCACCGAAAACAAAAGCCACCTTTAAAGGTGGCTTTTATAAATTCTTATTTGAATTTACGCTTTCTTGCAGCTTCGGACTTCTTCTTTCTCTTCACACTGGGTTTTTCGTAATGTTCCCTCTTGCGAAGTTCGGAAAGAGTACCGTCTTTAGAGCAAGATCTCTTGAAACGGCGCAATGCGCTGTCTAAAGATTCTTTATCTTTGAGATGTATTTCTGCCATGTCTGGTTCCCCTCCTTCCGAGATTTAAGAAAACAAATAAATTTTTCTCATAACGAGATACTCAATAATTATACATTTTAATTACAAAAATGTCAAGTAAAAATTAAAAAAATACCTCAAAAATGTGTAAAAATGTTGTGTTTGGGGGCAAAAAGCGCCAAAACTGTGCAAGGTACACAAAAATTTAATATTTCATTCACTAATATTTTTCTTGACAAATCGTCAAAATAGGTATATAGTATATATGCGTTAGCACTCAACAAGCGCGAGTGCTAAAACGGAGGTGAGAAGAGTGGAGCTTTCTGAAAGAAAGAAAAGACTGCTGAAAACGGTAATCGAGCAGTATATTTCAACGGGCGAGCCTGTCGGCTCAAAGCAGGTACAGGCGGTTTTTCCCGAGGAGCTTTCTTCGGCAACCATCAGAAACGAGATGTCGGAGCTTTCGGAAATGGGGCTTCTTACCCAGCCTCACACCTCGGCGGGAAGAATACCGTCGGTTGAAGGCTACCGCTACTTTCTTAAAAACCTTATGATGCCCGACGTTCTTAAGATGGACGAAAGGGTAAAGATAGACGGCATGGTAAGAGAGCTTACAACCGATATGTCCTCTCTGCCGAAAAGGTTTGCAACGGCTGCAAGCGAGATAACCAACTGCACAGCCGTAAACGTCACACCGGTAAAAACGGCGCCCATCTCTCATTTTGAGGCGGTTGCGGCGGCAAAAAATCTCACGGCGCTTCTTGCGGTAAACTCCGCGGGAACGGTAAAGACCAAAATCGTTATGAATCTCTCCGATATTTCGGTTGAGAGCGCGGCGGTCTTTACAAGAATTTTGAACACCTACCTTTCGCTCTCGTCACCCGAGGAGATACGTCCCGAGATGTATGCCACGGTTGAGAAGGAGGTAAGGAAATACTGTCCCGAGATGATGATAATGATGCCCGCGGTCAAGGAAGCGGTAAAGGAGCTTATGGGCTACGATATAAGCGTTGGCGGCGAAACCAAGATATTTTCTTATCCCGAGTTTTCCGACGTGTCAAAGGCGAAGGCGTTTTTAAATCTCTTGAATGAGGAAGAAAAGATAACCCGTCTTGCACTTGACCTTCCCGAGGGAATAAACATAGATATCGTCACAAACAGCGCACTTTTACCGCCCGAAGGAATGAGTGTTATCTCAACGGCATATAAAGTAGGAGACCTTACGAGCGTGCTTTGCGTTTTCGGTCCCAAGAGAATGAACTACGCCGACGTTCAGTCGAAGCTCGGATATTTCACCAACGCGGTAAACGACATAATAACGAAATCCTTTTTCGAGGAAAACGGAAACGGACAAAAGAAGCTTGAGATGTAGGAGAATATAAAATGGACGAAGAGAAAGTAATAAACGAAGAAGCCGAAAACAAAGAGGTAAAGGCAGAAAAGGCAGAAAAGCCCAAAAAGAAAAAGGAAAGTAAGGAAGCAAAATACCTTTTGGAGCTTGCAGCGCGCGACGAAAAGTATTTAAGACTTCTTGCAGAATACGATAACTACAAAAAGCGCACCGTAAAGGAGCGCGACGCCATTGAGCTTTCGGCAAAGGCAACCACTATGGCGGCGATCTTGCCTCTTGCCGATAACATTGAAAGAGCGGTAAGCAGCAAGGGCGACGCCGAAAGCATAAAAGCCGGTATAGAAATGGCTCTCAAAATGTTTTTGGACGAGCTTGTAAAGCAGGGACTCGAGGAGATACCCACCGATATCCCCTTCAACCCCGAGCTCCACAACGCGGTCATGCACGTTGAGGACGAAAGCTACGGCGAGGGCGAGATAGTTCAGGTCTTTCAGAAGGGCTACCGCCTTAAGGATAAGGTAATTCGATACGCAATGGTCAAGGTTGCGAACTGAATATAAAAAAATAATCACTTAATATACGGAGGAAAAAATCATGGCAAAAATCATAGGAATCGACTTAGGAACCACCAACTCATGCGTGGCAGTTATGGAAGGCGGCGAGCCTACCGTTATCGCAAATGCCGAAGGCGCAAGAACCACCCCCTCGGTAGTTGCATTTTCAAAGACCGGCGAAAGAATGGTCGGTCAGATAGCAAAGCGTCAGGCGATCACCAACCCCGACAGAACCATCAGCTCTATCAAAAGAGAGATGGGCACCTCTTATAAGGTAACCGTTGACGGAAAGGGCTATACTCCCCAGGAAATTTCCGCAATGGTTCTTCAGAAGCTTAAGGCAGATGCAGAGGCATATCTCGGCGAGAAGGTAACCGAGGCGGTAATCACCGTTCCCGCATACTTCTCCGACACCCAGCGTCAGGCAACAAAGGACGCAGGCAAGATAGCAGGTCTTGAGGTAAAGAGAATAATCAACGAGCCCACCGCAGCCGCATTTGCTTACGGCATCGACAAGGAAAAGGATCAGAAGATCATGGTTTACGACCTTGGCGGAGGTACCTTCGACGTATCTATTCTCGATATCGGCGACGGCGTTTTCGAGGTTATGGCAACCAACGGTAACACCCGTCTCGGCGGCGACGACTTCGATGACAGAATTATGAAATACATCGCAGAGGAATTCAAAAAGGAAAACGGCGTTGACCTTATGAAGGACAAGATCGCCCTTCAGCGTCTTAAGGACGCCGCAGAAAAGGCAAAGATCGAGCTTTCCGGCATGCAGCAGACCTCTATCAATCAGCCCTTTATGTCGGTTGATGCAAACGGAACTCCTCTCCACCTCGATATGACTCTTACCAGAGCAAAGTTCAACGACCTCACCAGAGATCTCGTTGAGTCTACAATGATACCCGTAAAGCAGGCTATGAAGGACGCGGGTCTTACTCCCGCACAGGTAGATAAGGTTATCCTCGTCGGTGGCTCAACAAGAATTCCCGCAGTTCAGGAAGCAGTTAAGGAATATATCGGCAAAGAGCCCCACAAGGGCATCAACCCCGACGAATGCGTTGCACTCGGTGCGGCAATTCAGGGCGGCGTTTTGCAGGGCGACGTTAAGGGCATAGTTCTTCTTGACGTTACTCCCCTTTCACTCGGCGTTGAAACTCTCGGCAACATCACCACCAAGATCATTGAGAGAAACACCACCATTCCCGTAAAGAAGAGCATGGTATTCTCCACAGCAGCCGACAATCAGCCCGCAGTTGACATTCACATTCTTCAGGGCGAGCGTGAAATGGCAAAGGATAACAAGACTCTCGGCAGATTCAGCCTCGACGGCATTGCTCCCGCTCCCAGAGGCGTTCCGCAGATCGAGGTAACCTTCGATATTGACGCCAACGGCATAGTAAACGTTTCGGCAAAGGACCTTGGAACCAACAAGGAACAGCACGTCACCATCACCGCTTCGACCAATATGTCGAAGGAGGAGATCGACAAGGCTGTTAAGGATGCAGAGAAGTTTGCGGAAGAGGATAAGAAGGCAAGAGAGGCTGTTGAAGCAAGAAACGGCGCAGAGCAGCTTTGCTTCCAGATAGAAAAATCTCTCGAGGAGGTCGGCGACAAGCTCACCGAGGACGAGAAAAACGAAATAAAGGCAGAGATCGAAAAGACCCGCGAGGCTCTTAAGGGCACCGACACCGCTGCGATAAACGACGCTAAGGCGGCTTTGGAAAAGAAATTCTACGAATACGCCTCAAAGATCTATCAGCAGGCACAGGCACAGGGTGCGGCAGGTGCAGAGGGACAGGTAAATCCCGACGGCACCGTAAACACCGATTTCACCGATAACGGCGAAGCAAACAACTAAAATTAACCGAATACTGTCGGAGAATTCTCCGACAGTATTTGCGCGAGGTAAACTATGGCAGAAAAAAGAGATTATTACGAGGTGCTCGGTCTTTCAAAAGGGGCATCTGCCGATGAAATAAAGAAGGCGTACCGCTCGCTTGCGAAAAAGTACCACCCCGACTTAAACCCCGGCAACGCTGAAGCCGAGGTTAAGTTCAAGGAGGTAAACGAGGCCTACGAGGTTCTTTCCGACGACACCAAGAAGGCGAAATACGACCAATTCGGCCACGCGGGTGTTGACCCGTCCTACGGTGCGGGTGCAGGCGGCTACGGTGGCGGCTACGGCGACTTCAACGTTGATTTCGGCGATATCTTCTCGAGCTTTTTCGGAGGCGGCGGAAGAAGGCAAAACCCCAACGCCCCCGAGCGCGGCGAGGACCTTCGTTATAACGTGATACTTAACGTGCGCGAGGCGGCGCTCGGTTGTAAAAAGACGGTGGAATATACTCGCCGTGAAAAATGCTCCGAGTGCGGCGGAAGCGGCGCGAAAAAGGGAACCTCTCCCGAGACCTGCTCGGTTTGCGGCGGAAGCGGTCAGGTAAGACGTCAGCAGAACACAATGTTCGGCGCCTTCCAGAGCGTTACCGTTTGTAATAACTGCGGCGGTACGGGTAAGGTTATAAAGACTCCCTGCGACAGTTGCAGAGGCTCGGGCAGAATGAGCAAAAAGATAGTGCGCGAGGTTGATATCCCCGCAGGTATCGATAACGGTCAGACTCTTCGCGTTGAGCGTCAGGGAAATTCGGGGCTCAGAGGCGGAATCGAGGGCGACCTTCTTATCACCGTTTCGGTGGGAAGGGACTCCTTCTTTACCCGTTCGGGCAACGATATCACCTGCGTTTTGCCCATCACCTTCGTTGATGCGGCGCTCGGCGTAACGGTTGACGTGCCGATAATCGACGGCGGCAGCGAGAAGCTTAATATTCCCGAGGGCACCCAAAACGGTGCGGTGCTTAAAATGAAGGGAAAGGGCGCTGTGATTTTGGGAACGAGCCGCAGAGGCGATCAGCTCGTTACCGTTCTGGTTGAAACGCCAAAGAGCCTTAGCTCCAAGCAAAAGGCAATACTTAAGGAGTTTGACGCCGTGACCTCGGATAAAAACTACGAAAAGCAAAAAAGCTTCCATAAGCACAGAAAATAAAAAGATCCCACTCGCAAGAGTGGGATTTTTTGTTACGTGGGATTTTTTCCGTGCCGAAGCCGAGGGTGTTTATTTCCGCTTGCGCCGCGGTGGGCATACAAACGGTTTGCTGGGGTTTTTGGGGGGGGGGGGTGGGGCTGCGCACCCGCTTGATCTTTGGTTCTTTTCCCCGCTCAAGCCGCGTGGGGCTTGCCGCTTACGCCTCTCCCGCTCAAGCCGCTTATGCTCCCCTTTTCTCAAAGATGAGAAAAGGGGGAAAAGAATCTTTTTAAGGGGAAGGCTCCCCTATGCTCGCGAGAATAAAAAGGGTACAAAACGCCTTACGCTTAAGCGAAATGCAAACGTCGCTTCGCTCCCTTTGCTATTTCTTATGCGTAAGGTAAGAACACACAAAACCAAAGG
>JAZQKU010000044.1:0-4835 GCA_045542315.1 Eubacteriales bacterium
TGACAAAGCTCCATAATATTTCCAACGTATTCGGTAGGTACGATTATATCTGCTTTGACAAAGGGCTCGTATGCCGCAAGAATACTGTCCTTCGGGTAATCGACGGGGTTGTATATAAGTCGTTCGGTGCCGTCGGTCATAACCACTTTATAGATAACGCTCGGAGAGGTGGTAATGAGGTCGAGCATAAATTCGCGCTCAAGACGCTCCTGAATAACGTCGAGATGCAAAAGACCCAAAAAGCCGCAACGGAAGCCAAAACCCAATGCGGTAGATGTTTCCGGCTCGAAGTTGAGGGCCGCATCGTTTAATTTAAGCTTTTCAAGCGCATCGCGAAGAGCCTCGTATTTTGCACCGTCCTGCGGATAAATTCCGCAGAAAACCATTGAATTAACCTTTTTATAACCGGGAAGCGGCTCTTTGGCGGGAAAATCTGCGTTTGTAACGGTATCGCCAACGGCGGTTTCGTTAACGTCCTTGATGCTTGCGGTGAAGTATCCAACGTCGCCTGCGGCAAGTCCCTCGGGTCTTTCTTCAAGACCGAAGGGTCTCATACAGCCTACCTCAACAACGTCAAAATAAGAGCCGGTTGCCATAAGCTTAACTCTGTCGCCCTTCTTTATGGAACCTTCCATAAGTCTTATATAAACGATAACGCCGCGGTAGCTGTCGTAATACGAGTCGAAGATAAGCGCCTTTAATGGCTTTTTTTCATCGCCCTTGGGGGCGGGTACGCTTTCAACGATTTTATCAAGCACCGATTGAATGTTAAGTCCCGTTTTTGCGGAAATCTTCGGTGCGTCCATAGCGGGAATACCTATGACCGTTTCGATCTCCGAGGCAACACGCTCGGGCTCTGCGGCGGGAAGATCTATCTTGTTGATAACGGGAACTATCTCGAGATCGTGCTCTATTGCAAGATAAGTGTTTGCAAGAGTCTGCGCCTCAATGCCCTGTGATGCGTCAACGACCAAAAGCGCACCCTCGCATGCGGCAAGAGAACGGGAAACCTCATAGTTAAAGTCAACGTGTCCGGGGGTATCGATGAGATTAAGCTCGTAGATCTCGCCCGACGAAGTCTTGTAGTCAAGCCTTACCGCACGGGCCTTTATGGTAATTCCTCTTTCCTTTTCAAGCTCCATATTGTCAAGCATCTGCTCATCGACCTCGCGGCTTGAAACGGCGCTCGTTGCCTCAAGCAGACGGTCGGCAAGGGTTGACTTGCCGTGGTCGATATGTGCTATTATTGAGAAGTTTCTTATTTTAGATCTGTCGGTCATCGTTCGGTTACTTGCCTTTCTTATAAAATAAAGGTAACTTATAAATTATAACATATATTTTGCGATTTGAAAAGGGTTTATCAAAATATCTTTGAAAAGCATAAAATAAAATATGAAAGGAATGATACTGTGATGGATATAATGTTTAAGCTTTTGGGTTCACTCTTCATAGCGCTCATCTTCAATTTTCTCGTGCTTTGGCTGTTTGACAGATCGGTAAGCATGCGAAAATACCGTCTTGACGGAGCAAAGCTGTCGATAGAGCTGACTGCCGACACGAAAAACGTTGAAAACGTCATAAGGGAGCTTTCTTACGTTATGCAAAAATACAAAAACGGTGAAAACACCGTTGAAATAGAAATAATAGATAAAGGAATGAAAAACGAGGAAAGGGAAGTATGCGAGATATTTGCAAAGGATTACGAATACATAAAGCTTAAAAGCCTATAAAATTAAACGGAAAGACGATTTTCGTCTTTCCGTAAATTTTAAACTTTTTTCTTTTTAACGGCATCAATTATTGAAATAACGGCAGAAACCGCTGCAACGACTCCTATCAAACAAACAGAAACGAATGCCGCGTATTTAAGACTGCTGTTTGAAGCAAAATCATTTTCGGGAAGATTACCGCCGCCTATGCCGATTGAATCGGTTGATTCGGAGGATTCACTCGAAGCAGCATCGGAGCTTTCGGGAGTGACTGCTTGGCTTTCCGAAGGGCCGAGCTCCAGAAGCGTAACCGATGCAAACGAAACGGAAATATTTTTATTTACAAGGCATTCGAGATAAACGCTGCCATTTGCCTCAAATGCTTCGGAGGAATAACCGTCAACACAGACCTTTCCGTTTAACAAAACGGAAATCTTATCGTTTTCTCGCTTTACGGTAAGAGTGTTGAAATAGTAATTTCCTTCGTCATCGGAACCGATTATGCAGTTTATTGAATCCGCGGGCTTGATATCAAGGCTGTTACCGTTTAAATATTCAGTTATAACAATGCCGTTTCCGGTGAGCTTAAAGGCGATACCTGAAAAACTGCCGCCGTTGTAGCTTCCGAAAAGCACCGCGGAATATTCGTTTGAGCCCTTCAGAGCATAGCTTTTAAAGCTGAAGGTAATGTCACCTGCACTGTAGGAACCGTATTTAACGGTATATTTACCGATAGAGTGGTTTTCGTCTATTACCGAAACGGTTGAATAAACGCCGTCTGTCAGCTGCCATTTGCCGTTTATTATATTCGATTTACTGATGGTTGCCGCCGTTGCAGAGAGGGAAAAGACCGCAGTTAATATGCAAGCAATTAACAAGGCTGTTTTTTTCATACTGCACCTCAATATACAAAATCCCAAATATTATATATTATCTTGCGGCGCTGTTCTTTAGACAAAAAGTCACAAATTGCGACAAAAAATGTCCTAAATTATAAATACAACCTCTTTACTTGACAAAAAACGAAAAAAATGATATACTGCGAATATAAAAAATTCGGAGTAATCTATGAAACGTATCGTAACTGTTTTATTGTCTTTAATAATATTGCTTTCGCTTTCCGCACCCGTTTTTGCAAACGAAGGTGAGGCAGACATAATCTCAAACGCAGAGCTTACTCTTGTCAAAGGAAGTGGCAAGGTCTCGCGCCTTACAGATGGTAAGGTTACAACGGAATGCAGTTCAAATGACGGATTTGAACTGAAAATTACCTCAAAATCCGCGATTTTCGGTATTTATCTTATATGGAACGATACGCCGCCCGAATGGGAAATAAACGGAAGCGATGAAACCGTAATCGGTGGCGAGCACGGCTTCTGGCACGAATACAAGGAGCTTTGCGGCGGCACCGAATACACGCTGTCCTGGAGCGGTAAAGCCCGTCTTGCAGACGTATATCTTCTTGGGGAGGGAAAACTTCCCGATTTTGTTCAGGTCTGGGAAACACCTTGCGAGAAAGCCGATCTTCTTCTTTTGCCCACCCACGCAGACGATGAGCACCTCTGGTTCGGAGGAACTATGCCTTATTATGCAGGCGAGCTCGGATATAAGGTTCAGGTAGTCTATCTTATGAAGCACACCTACGACAGGCATCACGAGCTTGTAAACGGACTTTGGAGGGTCGGAGTTAAAAACTATCCCGTTATCTCCGAATTTATAGATAAATACTGCGGAAATCTTCAAAAGGCGCTTTCGTATTATCCCGAGGAAGAGGTCTTGGAGTTTTTGGTTGAAAATATACGTCGCTTCAAGCCCGAGGTAATCATCGGTCACGATCTTAAGGGTGAATACGGTCACGGCGCTCACATATTAAACGCCAAGGTGCTTTCGGAAAAGGCTCTTACCGTTTCGGCAGATGAGACACGTTTTCTCGAAAGTGTTGCAAAATACGGCGTTTGGGAAACAAAAAAATGCTATTTGCACCTATACGAGGAAAACGAGATCTTCATAAACTGGAAGGAAAAGGAGCTTTCCGCATTCGGAGGCGTAAACGCTTACGATATGGCGCAAAAGGGATACGAGGAGCACAAATCACAGGTTGCTTATTTTACAATGTCGCTTGACAGTCGCAAGGATTACGGAAACGGTCTTTTCGGACTTTTCAAAACAACGGTAGGCCCCGATATTTTAAAAAACGATTTTCTTGAAAACATACCGGAGGAATGCCTTACAACCTGGAAAGAGCCTGATCCTGAGCCGCCGTCCGAGCCCGAACCGTCAGATGTTCAGTCGGAAACCGTTTCCTCCGAAACCGAAGCCGTGGAACGGTTGAGCGATGAAGCTTTGATCGCAATCGTCGCGGTTTTGGCAGTCATTGCCGCTATATTCGTAGTTTTATTTGTTAAGTTTGCGGTTTCAAAGAAAAGAAAATAATTTCGTTAACGAAAACAAATTGTTAAATGTTTTTTCGATATTGAAATTAGTAAAAAATTATATTATAATATAAAGAAAACAAATGAGGATTTTTAAAATGGAACTTTATACGGAAAAGCTTATAAAAAAGAAGATGGATAACAGGGATCTTACAATTAAGTCACTGATTATTGCCGTTTCGGGATTTATAATATTTTTCCTCGTCGGTTTTCTTCTTACCTACAGCCTTGCCCTCACGGTTTGCTTTTGTGCTCTCACTGTGTTCGGCGCATGGTATCTTTTTAAATATACAAACGTTGAGTATGAATACTCCTACTGTAACGGCGAATTTGATATAGACGTTATCTACGGACAGAACAAGCGTAAGGACGTTATCGTTTTTGACGTTTCAAATTGCGAGGTAATAGCGGCATATAACCCGTCAAATGACCCGTCGATACACAATACCGCAATAAGAAAAAAGCATTATATCGTTTCCGATAAGCAAAAAAACGGCGCATATTATGCAATCTTTAACGATAACGGCACAAAGACGATGGTTGTTTTTGAAGCAGATGAGGACGTTTTGGCCAATATAGCGTTTCGCGCGCGAAGCGTTTTCAAAAAGTAATGGAACGTTTTTTAACAGATAAAGAAGTTGCTGAAATATTGCCATTACGCGATAAATTCGGAAATAAGGGGAGCTTCGGCTCT
>JAZQKU010000045.1:0-15019 GCA_045542315.1 Eubacteriales bacterium
CCGATGGGGTTGCCGAAGCATAGACCACGGGGCATTTATTGTATTTTGCGCGAAGGAGTGCAACGTCGCGCGCACTGTATTTTGGGGTCATTTCCGATTTATAGGTGTGTTCCTGCTCCTCGTCAATGATTATCACACCTACATTTTCAACCGGGGCAAATACCGCCGAGCGGGTTCCGATTGCTATTTTTGCTTCTCCGTTTTTAAGTCTTCTCCATTCGTCGGTCTTCTCTCCTACGGAAAGTCCCGAATGCAAAATTGCAATGCTTCTTCCGAACAGCTTATAAAAACGGGTTATTATCTGTGAGGTGAGTGCTATTTCCGGCATTAAAACGATCGCCGTTTTATTCTCCGAAAGCGCCTTTTGACAAAGCTTTAAATAAACGTGAGTCTTTCCGCTTCCCGTTACGCCGCGAAGCACAAATGGTGTAAAGCTATCTGCAGCCGCAATTTCATCAAACACCCGCTGTTGCTCCGCATTTAAGGTTATTTCCGCTCTTTCCTCCGTTGCCTCGATGTGCGGAAGACGGTAAACCTCTTCGATGCGGGCATTTATTATTCCCTTTTTGATAAGAGAATTTACCGTTTGTGCGGAGGCGCCCGTCATATAACAGACTTCCTTTGCCGACATTTCGCCGTTTTCATGGAGAAACGCCATAACCTCTGCCTGCTTTGCGCCGGTTGATTTGAGCTTCAGTAGCCTCGAAAGCTCGTCGCTGTCTATCGCAAGAGAAATAAGGTTTACAGTGAGGTCCTTGACGTTGCGCTTTGCAGTTACGTCAACCGCAAGGAAGCCCTTTGATTTCAGGGTGCCAAGCACCATTCGTGCGCTGTCGCCGAAGGAATCGTAGATATCTTTTACCGACACCGATTTTTCCTTTGATTCGATAAAAGAGTATATTTCCTCCTCAAGCGGTGACATCGGAGCCTTTGCCGCTTCACGGGAAAGCGCCGTGACAGTTTCGCTCAGATTGTAGTTGCAGCCGTAGGGTATAACGAGCTTTGCCGCCTCGTAATAGCTGCAGAAGCATCGCTTTTTGATATAATGGATTATTTTGACGAATTCTTCGTTTAACGTAACGGAGTTGTCGATCACCGCATTTATCGGCTTTAAGACCCTTTCGGAATTATCCTCGAAAACCGAAAGCACTACCGCCTTGGTTCTTCGGTTTGACTTTCCGAAGCCTACCAAAACAAAGCTGCCCACCGAAACGAGCGGAATCATGGAATCGGGAATAATATAGTCAAAAAGCTTATCGTTTTTGCTTATCATATCGCTGATTGCCAAAGACGCAACCCTTCTCACCGTTATTCCCTCCTCTTTTCGTTGATATTTTCGTTAATTATTCCTCGTCCTCTGCGGTGACGGTGGTTCCGTAAACAACTCTGCCCTCTTCGATGTCGCCGAGAGCTGTCATTATTGCTTTTTCATTAAGAACGGTGCCCTCTTCAACAGCCTTATCGGAGATGTCTCTTGCTCTCTTCGATGCCGCGATTACGAGAGAATACTTTGTCTGATTGCCTTTGATCAATTTGTTAAGTGCCTGATACTTCATTTTTTATGCCTCTTTCTTTATAATGTTTTCAATTTCATTTACTGCTTTATCAAGCTCGCCGTTGACTACAACGTAGTCGAAAAGCGATTGCTTTTTCATTTCGTCCTTCGCCGCGTTAAGACGCTTGGCGATGACCTCGTCGGTCTCGGTGCCCCGCTTGCGCAAGCGCCTTTCAAGCTCCTCCATAGAAGGCGGTGCGATAAACAGAAGGACCGCGTCGTTACGGAGCTTTCTTATATTCTCGGCGCCTACCACGTCGATCTCAAGAAGGCAATTTTTGCCCTCTGCCATCTTTTTTTCAAGAATATCGAGCGGGGTGCCGTAGAAGTTATCGCAATACTCGGTGTATTCGAGTATTTCATTGTTTTTAAGCTTTTCAAGGAAGGTGTCACGGGTTACGAAGTGATAGTTAACACCGTCAACCTCACCTGCTCTGGGGCTTCTCGTGGTCATTGAAACGGAATAATAGAGCGAATCGTTTTTCTTTAAAAGCTCTGCAATTACCGTTCCCTTTCCCGCGCCCGAGGGAGCCGATATTACGAATATCTTACTCATCGTCCTCTTCCTCCGCCGCAAAGCTTTCAACGTCGGACAGACGCTTGGAAAGCGTTTGGCTCTGAAGGCTTGAAAGAACGACGTGGTCGCTGTCGGTTATAATTACCGATTTTGTCTTTTTACCGCCGGAGGCATCGATAAGACGCTTCTCGTCACGCGCGGTCTGTATAAGTCTTTTAACGGGAGAGCTTGACGGATTAAGCACTGCGACGACTCTGTCGGCTGCTATGAGGTTTCCGTGGTGTATGCTTATGAATTTCAATTTTATCGTCCTCTCTTATTCAACGTTCTGGATCTGCTCTCTTATCTTCTCGAGCTCGGATTTCATTTCAACTACCGTTTTGCTCATTTCAAGGTTATTCGCCTTTGAACCCGTGGTGTTGATTTCTCGGTTGATCTCCTGAACCAAAAAGTCCATCTTCTTGCCTATCGGTGCGGTGCTTTCGATCATCTGCTTAAACTGTGCGAAATGGCTTTTAAGTCTTGCCATTTCCTCGTCAACGGCGATCTTATCGGCAAAAATTGCGGTTTCAGTGAGTAAACGCTGCTCATCGACCTTTGCGTCCTCAAGAAGCTCTTTTATTCTTTCCTCAAGCTTTTTGCGGTATTCCTTTACGCTTTCGGGAGAAAGCCTTTTGAGTTTATCGGTATTTTCTTCAAGGACGGCAAGGTAGGCAAGAAGGTCCTCTGCAAGACGCTTGCCCTCCTCTTCTCTCATTGCTACGAATTCGTCAAGAGCTATGCTTACCGCCTTTTCAATATCGGCGTAAACAGCTTCGTCATCCTCCTCCGCTTTGTTTACTGTAAAGAGGTCGGAATTTCTCGCAACCGTCATAACGCTTATATCGTCCTTAAGGCCGTATTCGTCTTTCAAAACAGAATAAGCTTTCAAGTAACCGTTTAAGAGAGAACGGTCGAGGGAAACCTCAAGTCCGTCAACCTCCTTATTGACTACCGAAACGTAAACGTCTATCTTTCCTCTCGATATTCTTGATGAAACAGCTGCGCGTATCTTATCCTCAAATTTTGAATATACGCGGTAGATCTTTAAATTGAAATCAAGAAATCTGTGGTTTACCGATTTTATTTCAACGGTTACGGTTCTTTTTTCGCCGTCATATATGCCTCTTCCGAAGCCTGTCATACTTTTAATCATCGTTGTTTTTCTCCTTTTCCTCCGACTCTATCTCACCGATTATCTCGTCGATCTTGCTTTGAAGGGATTGGTATTCATCGGTTGGCTGCATTACCGCGGGAACGGTTCTGATAAGCTCGTCGGTCTTTCTTTGCTTTCTTGAAATTATTGCAAATACCGAAAGATAAATTATGAAAAGAAATACCGATGCTATTGTGATGACCGCACCGCTTTTCAAGCCTACCGGCATAAACTTAAATTCGATCTCGTTTACGCCCTCACCGCAAAGCACTGCCATAAATCCGACGTTTACCCTCTCGATATCTACCTGCTTGCCGTTTACGTAGGCAGTCCAGCCGTCCTCGTAGGGCACCGAGAAGAATACGAGAGTTTCTTTATCGAGAGTGATATTTCCCGAAAAGCCACTTGAATCGTATTTGAAATCCTTAACGGTGTTTTCACGTCTTGCATCGCAAGCCGCTTCCATATCTGCGTTTGTGTATATATTGTTTTCGGTATATTCGCCGTAGATGTGAGAGTATTTTTCTATCTGACTGTCGGAAAGGAGAATACCGTGCAATAAAAGTCTGTCGCGGTAGCTTTCGGAAACGTCGTTATACTGCTTATAGGTGACGTATCTGTCGTAAACAAAGCCGATGGGAATATAGTTTTCATTTTCCCAGATCGATATTTCCGCACTTTTTCCGACGTAGTTAAAGCCGTGCCAATCGGGATCGTCGTTATTTTTGGTATCTATCATATATTTTACCGAAAGGAATGAGCGAAGCCAGATAAGCTCGGGGTCCGGCTCACTTCGCACCGTTCTCGTGCTTCCGATAGACTCATAGAACTTCGTTACAGACTCGGGAACCACCGTGTGGAAAAATCTTATTGAAGGAAGTCCGAGCATAAGACCTTGATTTTCGCGGTTATCCTTTGGAGTATCAACTCGAACAAAGGAGTCTTCATGCTCCGGAAGCTCGAAATCGTTTCTGTTATAGATGTTTTGCTCTATAAACGACGGATTTCCGTTAAAGCTCTTTTTTGTGTTGTCGTAGCTTTTTCCGAAAAAGATAAAGACGTTTCCGTAAAGCACGCAAACCGAGCAAAGGCACAGTAACGCGGTTTGGAAAAACCTTCTATTTCCCCTCTTGATAACACAGAAGAGAATGTAACAAAGAATTATGCAAATTCCTATTATTGCAATATACGCCCAATATTTTGAGGGGTATTTTATAAGTCCGTATTTTTCATAGAACTTGGTGAGTCCTAAAATTATCTTTTGCACCGCATTTCCCGATGCCTCTTTTATGAAATCCGACAGGCCCTGCCCCTCAGCCACGTTTTTGAAAAGTATTCCCACAGGTAAAGTGAGAAGGACCGTTGCCGCGGTGTTTATTTTGAGCGCTCCGCTCCATTCGCCGTCGGAGCAACGCTCAATGGCAAGGGTGGTTGCAAGCGCAAACATAAGGCCGAGCATAAAATACCATCTTGTGTAGTAGCTCGAGGAAAAAAGCTGAAATACCGAATTGAAAAGAGGTACCACACAGCAGACGAGAAGCACTATAAGCAGCTTCTGGAGCCAATCCTTTTTTCTTGATCTTCTTAAATACGCGATTACTCCCGTAGCCGAGAAGAGCGGCAGCCAGCAAGCAACCGAGGACCATTTCGTATCTATTTCGGGATAGAAAAGGGGTCTTGCGGGAAGGTCCGGCGGAGTGAAGAAGGCCGTGAAGATATTGGGATATATCTGTGTTTTATTGAATATAAGCATTCCCCAGCCGCTTATCTTCCAGCTTGCTCTCGGCACCTGCGCCGTGACGTAAATTGCGGGAAGGGCGATAAAAAGTGCCATTCCGCAACCGACAATTACCTCAAAGGCAAGGGAAAGAAGTGTTTTTAATGTGAAATGCTCCTTCCAGCAGCCTGATGTAAGTCTTATCAGGAAGTAGATAACTATGAAGATTACCTCTGCAACGAAAAGATAGTAGTTGCAAAGCAGGCAGAGGGCAATTCCGAGTGCGAAGAAGCCGCGCTTTTTCTTTTGGATAAGCACCTCAAGTCCGTAAAGCATAAGGGGGAAAAAGGCGAATACCTCGTTAAACTGGAAGAAGAAGATGCTGTAAACCATATTGCTGCAAAAAGCATACATTACGGCGCCGAGAACGGCGTTATCTACCTTTTTTGCAAAAAGCTTCAGGTAGGCAAATGAGGTCATTGCCGAGATCGCAAACTTGAGGCAAAGCATAAAGGGCATCATATAGGGCACCCAATCGGTGGGGAACGGAAGCGACAGCCAGAAAAATGGGCTTCCGAGCATATAGTAGGAATAGGAGCCTATGAAGTTTACGCCGAGATCCGATTCCCAGTTCCAGAATATCTCTCCGCTCTTTACGGCGGCGTGTGCCTCGTACCAAAAGGGTATCTGCTGAACGTTATAGTCGCCGTAGAAGGTAAACGGTCCTCCGTCATAAATCATCGACGGCACGATAAACGCCGCAGTGATAACGAAGCCGATAAGAAGCAGGCAGATATACTGCTGCCAGGATGCGAGATATTCAAATGATAATATCCTTTGTTTTTTAAGCAGGGGATTTTTCATTTCAAACTCCTGTGGTTAGGTTAATTTCTCCGTTCAAAAGATCAAACGATGCCTTTGTGAAGCTTTCTCCGTTTTTGATTACCTCATCGACGAGTCTGTCCTCAATTTCCTTAAGGACGATCCTCCTCGTATTCCTTGCACCGTATTCCTCGCTATAGGATCTGTCGGCAAGGTAGGAAACAACTTCATCGGTCCAGGAAAGGTCTATTCCGCGTTCCGAAAGAGCGACCCTTTGCTCGTTTAAGATAACGCTCGTTATCTCTTTGAAGTTTTCCCTTGAAAGCGGATTAAAGACGATTATCTCGTCAACTCTGTTCAAAAATTCGGGACGCAAAAACTGTCTTAACGATTTTTCTGCCTTTTCTCTTGCAAGATCGTCGCTCGATTTGTTAAAGCCTATTCCCTGCCCCTTTATTTCGGAGCCGGCATTTGAGGTCATAATGATAACGGTGTGACGGAAATCAACGGTTTTGCCGTGTGCATCGGTAATTCTGCCCTCATCAAGTATTGAAAGGAGGATATTCATTACCTCGGGGTGTGCTTTTTCGATTTCGTCGAACAAAATTACCGAGTAAGGTCTTCTTCTGATCTTTTCGGTAAGCTGACCTGCCTCGTCGTAGCCGACGTATCCGGGAGGTGAGCCGATTATTCTCGATACCGCGTGCTTTTCCATAAATTCCGACATATCAAGGCGGATAAGCGAATCGGGAAGATCGAAAAGCTCGCTTGAAAGGCGCTTTGCAAGCTCGGTCTTGCCTATTCCCGAGGGGCCCGTGAAGATAAACGAAACGGGACGTATTCTCGGAACGAGGGCTGCCTTTGCTCTTTTTACAGCCTTTGCAACGGCTTCTATTGCATAATCCTGACCGATTATTTTCTCTTTTAAGTTATCTTCAAGGTTTACGAGTTTCTGAAGCTCGCCGCCGCTTATCTTGCTTGCGGGAATGCCTGTCCAAAGCTCGATGACGTTTGCAAGATCCTCCTCCGTTACCTCGAAGGTATCGACGATATCGGAAAGCTCCTTTTCCTTTACCTGCTTCTTTACTATTTCCGCTTTGACCTTGGTTATCTGCTCGTAGTCAAGCTCTGCCTTTGCATCCTCGGGGGGATTTTCAAGCGCCGAAAGCTTTTCCTCTAATGCTTTTATTTCTTTTCTTACCTTGAAAAGCTCGTCTATCTCCTTCTTTTTAAGCCCTGCCGCAGAGCAGGCCTCGTCGATAAGATCGATCGCCTTATCGGGGAGATAACGGTCGTTTATATATCGCTCGCTCCATACCACCGCTTTGGTAACAAGATTTTCGGGAAGCTTTAAGCCGTGGAATTTTTCATAATATTCCTTTATTCCCGCGATTATCTTTTTCGCATCCTCAACGGTAGGCTCCTCAACCGTTACCGGCTGGAAACGGCGCTCGAGAGCGGCATCCTTTTCAATGTATTTTCTGTATTCGTTCAATGTCGTTGCGCCGATTACCTGAATCTCGCCTCTCGAAAGGGCGGGCTTTAACATATTGGCGGCGTTCATTGAGCCTTCGGCGTCGCCCGTGCCGACAAGGTTATGAACCTCGTCGATTACGAGAATGATATTTCCCAAGGTCTTTACCTCTTCGATAAGACCCTTTATTCTGCTTTCAAACTGACCGCGAAACTGTGTGCCCGCCAAAAGTGCGGTAAGATCAAGAAGCCATACCTCTTTTTCCGCAAGCTTTGCGGGAACGTTACCGCTTACTATCTTAAGGGCAAGACCCTCTGCGATAGCCGTCTTTCCAACACCGGGCTCGCCGATGAGGCAGGGGTTGTTTTTGGTGCGGCGGGAAAGTATCTGAATTACACGGGTCAGCTCCTTGTCTCTGCCGATTATGCGGTCAAGCTTGCCTGAAAGAGCTTTCTCGTTGAGATTCTGACAATAGGAGGATAAAAATTTGGTTTTCTTTTCTTCCTTTGCGTCCTCCTTACCGTTTTTGCCCTTTTGTTTTTTATCGGACTTCTTCTCGCCATCATTATCGGCGGAAAGAGAAAGATTTTTGAAAAAAGGCATAGGAGCTGCACCGCCGGGAGTAAATCCCTCCTCTTCCATCTGGGCGGTAAGCTCTGTCATCTCGTCGGCAAGCGCTTCGATCTGATCCTCGCTTATTCCCATCTGCTTCATAAGGTCGTCAACGGGCTTTATGCCCATTTCCTTGGCGCAGACCAGGCAGTATCCTTCGTTTTTCACCTCGCCGTTCTGACCGGGGCGCTGAACGAAAACCACTGCAGTTCTTTTTTGACATTTAACACAAAGCATTGTTATTTCTCCTCGGGGGTTACTGATTTTTCCTCTTTATTTTTCTTGAAAAGAGAAAGATATATAAGTCCGTATTCTACGAATGCATAGATTGAAAAGAGCAATACGGCAAGATATGCTGCGTTGATATATATGGGGTCAAAGCTCTTGGGATAAACTATCGCAACGCATATTACAACGAAAAAGAGAGAGGTTGCAAGCTTACCGTACCATTTTGCGGGGATTACCTCTTTTATTCCCTTTACCATAAACGCCGCGCCTACTATCATGGTAAGCTCCTTAAGAGCGTAGATGAAGAAAAACCAGAAATTCAACGTGCCGCTTATTGCAAGACCGAGCATTACGGTAATATACATAAGCTTATCGGCAAGAGGATCAAGTACTATTCCCACCTTTGATACGAGGTTGCATTTTCTTGCGATATATCCGTCAGCCACGTCGGAAAGGCAAGCTACGAGAAAGCAGACAAGAGAAAGCCATCTCATATCGGGAAGGGTGAAGTATATAACTGCATAAACGGGAATGAGCACCAATCTGAAAAGAGTGATAATATTTGGTACTGTCAAAAATTTTTCTTTCATGTTGCACCTCAGAAGCTGATGTTATAAAATATTTCAAAAAGATATGTATCTTCGATCTGCTGATCGGTAATCAATGAGTTTCCGCTCTCATCAACAAGATTCGGCATCAAAAGCTTTAATCCAAGGGTGAGAACCAAAACCGTAAGAATTCCGAATATCGCTCCTATTGCCGCGCCGCCGAGACTGTTGAACTGTTTAAGAACGGGTAGCTCGAATATCTTGTCGAAAATCACTGATAAAAGCTTTAATACTATCAAGGCCGCTATGAATATGACTATAAAGCTTAAAATTTTACTGAGTCCCTGCGACACCGTTTCGGTAAGGTGGTCGGCAAAGAATTTGAGCTTGCCCTCGGCATTTGCGGCCGCCTCGGAATAAAGCTCCTTGAGGCTTTCCTTTGAAAGACCGACTACCGACATAAAGCCCTCGATCTTGCCTGATATAGAGTCGATAACGCCCGCATAATCCTTTTCCGTCAGCTCGTTTGTGTTCTTTTCCTCTCCGTAGGTTTCCTCGGAGTAATCCTTCACCGATTCGGAAAGCGTTTCCTCAACCAGTCCGCTCAAGGCGGGTGAAACCCATTTTTCGGAAACGAAGGTACCGACGGGTCCCGAAAGCATTATTGCAATTACTACCGCAATAACGCCCGAAAGCAGCCCGAAAAATGCTTTTGAAAAGCCTTTTTTGGCAAAAACTATTATGAAAATTGCGATTATCAGGGCGACCGCACCGTCAAGTATCCAATTCATAGCTTCATCTCTTTTCTATAATTTCTCCGCCTGTGGCGGTTATAAGTATTACCGAGTTCTTAATTGCTATTATTGCCTTACGGTCGGAAACGGGATAGTTTTCCGTTTTACCGTCTTTAAGATTTATCTTCGAGTAATAGCTTTCTCCGAGTGTCCAGAGCGCGTCACTCGAAACGGACATCGATAAAAGGCTTCTTGCATTGCTTTTATTTAACAGTTCGCCGTTTGAATCAAATACCGTTATTTCATATCCCTCGGTGCCTTTGGTCGTTACCGCAACGGCGGTATTTTTACCGTCGGCCCCCGAAACAACGGCAAGCGTTTTGCCGTCAAAGCCGTATTTCGAGATTATTTCACCGTTTTTGTTTATAAAATAAACGCTTTTATCGGTTATTGCAACCAAATTACCGTCGGCTTTGTGAAAGAGAGTGTGGGGATATTCGTTTCCGAGCTCACAGATCGCATATGGCTCGCTTTGACCGTAACGGTAGAGAATTATCTCGCCGCCCATTTCTGCGTCCTTCGGATAAACGCAGGCAAGTGCTATCCGCTTGTTATCGGGTGAGGTTTCCGCGGCGGAAACGTATCTGTCGTATCGGTAGATGGTGAATATCGGAGAAAAGGTTGTGTCAAACACCGTTATTTTGTTTTTGTGGTCCTTAGCATAGCTGCAGACCGCAAGGTGGTTGCCCTTTCCCATTGACGCAAAGGTTATCGGCATTTCCGAATTGTATTCAAAAACCTTTTCAAAGCTGTTGGAAACAAAAAGGTTCGTCCCTCCAAGGTCGTAGGCCACGAGATATTTATCGGACGCCGTGAGCATCGGGGTTTTGAATACTGCGGAATTTAAGGAAAGTAAATAGCCTCTGTCGTCAAAGACCGAAAGCTCTCCACCCGAAACCACCGCAACTCCGTTTTTGTATTCAATAATACGCGTTTTTTCGCTTTCGGCAAATTCGAAGCTGCTGTTCGGAGCTATTTCGGTGTTGAAATTATAGCTTACCTTAACAAAAAATCGGCGGACGTTATCGTAGTTTATTCTGCCTCCGTAAATAAAGAGCAGCACGGCAACGAGAAGAAAAATTATTGCCGCCGTAAAAATACGCGCCTTTTTAACTATCGACAGCTTATCCTTTTTTACCATTGTATCGTCAACGATATCGGGCTCGGTTATTCCGTCGGTAAACCCGTTTTCAAGGATATCTTCATTTTTTATTGTTATTTCGTTATCAATCGGTTCGTTATTCTGTTTCAAAGATATCCTCCCCGTAACAGACGTTGTTTAAGTAAAGTCCGTCACCCGAAACGGTCTTTCCCGCAAGCTCGCGGTTATAGCCCGAAAAAAGTGACTCAATTTCCGAAAGGGTTATCTTCCCCTCGTTATATTTAAGTGCTGTGCCTACTAAAATTCTCACCATATTGTAGAGAAAACCGTTTCCTCTTACTCTGTACTCAACCAGGTCGCCGTTTTGAGTGAACTCCGAGCTGTAAATCGTGCGGACCTTATCCTTCACAGAGCTTCCCGTTGCGGAAAACGAGGAAAAATCGTGACAGCCTACGAAAAGCGCCGCCGCTTCGTTAAGCTTTTTGATATCAAGCGGATATTTATAATTCAAAACGCGATTTTCGTAAAACGGCTCGTGGGTTCTTGAAGGATAGATCTTATAGATATATTCCTTTTCAAGCGCCGAAAATCTCGAATGAAAATCCTCTTTTACAAGATATGCGTTTTTAACGGCAATATCCTTTGGAAGAGCGCTGTTTAACGCCGCCTTTAAGCTTTTTGGAGAAATTTTTATATCAGCAGTGAAATTGCAATAGTAATTTATTGCGTGAACGCCGCTGTCTGTTCTTCCGCAGCCCTTTAAGGAAACGGAAATTCCGAGCGTTTCCTTTATTACGCCTTCAAGGGTCTCGCTTACCGTTACGGCATTTTTCTGCTTTTGCCAGCCGTGATAACGCGAGCCGACAAAGGTGATATGAAGAAGATAGTTTTTCACGGAATAAGCGTCCCCCTTTTCTTTAAATTGAGAAAATGAAATTTTTAAGCAAAGCATTTACCGCAATTACCGCCGCAAACAAAAGAACAACGGTAAAAAGCGAAAGGTAATCGCGTGCCTTTAAGGAATACTGCTTTACGCGGGTCCTTCCCTTTCCGCCGGTGTAGCAGCGACACTCCATTGCCGTTGCAAGCTCCTCGGCTCTTCTGAATGCCGAAACGAAAAGCGGAACCAAAATGGGAATCAGCGCTTTTGCTCTTTTTATCAGACCGCCCTCCGAGAAGTTTGAGCCTCTTGACCTTTGCGCAGACATTATCTTTTCCGTTTCCTCAATGAGAGTGGGAATAAAGCGGAGCGCGATGGTCATCATCATTGAAAATTCGTGAACGGGAACCTTTATTGCGTTAAGCGGAGAAAGAATCCGCTCGATTCCGTCGGTAAGAGCTATGGGGGAGGTCGTGTAGGTGAGCAGTGAGGTGGTAGTTATAAGGAGCGTTATTCTCATAACCATTACCGCTGCCGTAAGCAAGCCCTCATAAGTTATTGTAAACTGCCAACCGAAAATATCTATCGGGGTGAATATCGGGGTGCCCTTTACGTAGAAGATATTTAAAACCGTTGTAAATACGATTATGAACAAAAGCGGCTTCAAGCTTTTGAATATCAGCTTCGGTGATATTCTTGAAATTGCAATCAGGATAAACGAAAAAAGCATTACTGCCAGAAAGCTCGCTATATTTCTTGCAACGAAAAGCAAAACTATATACAAAACGGTGAGTATTATCTTCATTCGGGGGTCAAGACGGTGAAGAAGTGAGTTTCCGGGGAAAAACTGACCGATGGTGATATCCTTAAGCATTTTTGCCACCGTCCTTTACCCTTACTATCTCGGTTACCGCCTGATCTACGGTATAAACGCCGCCCCTTACAGGGTAACCCTTTGTTTCAAGCTCCTCGAATACCGAGGTGAGCATCGGCACGTCAAGACCGATTTCCTTGAGGCGGGCGCTTTTCTTGAATACCTCCGATATTTCGGTAAACATTTCAAGGCGCGCATTATTCATAACAAGGACCTTTTCGCAGTTTCTTGCAATATCGTCCATATTGTGGGAGGAAAGAATTACCGTTTTCCCCTCTTTTTCGTGGTAGTCGCGAAGGTTTGCAAGTATGCTGTCTCTTCCCACAGGGTCAAGGCCTGCGGCAGGCTCGTCGAGCACAAGGATTTCGGGACGCATTGCTATAACTCCCGCTATTGCAACCCTTCTCTTCTGACCGCCCGAAAGCTCAAAGGGCGATTTTTCCAAAATATCCTCGGAAAGCCCCGAGAATTTAAGGCCCTCGAAAACTCTTTCCTTTATTTCTTCCTCGGAAAGGCCCATATTTTTGGGGCCGAAGGCTATATCCTTATAGACGGTTTCTTCAAAAAGCTGATGCTCGGGATACTGAAAAACAAGGCCGACCTTGAAGCAAATTCCCTTGGCGTTTTGCTTTTCGGCTATGTTGGCGCCGTCGATATATATTTCGCCCGATTCAGGCTTCAAAAGCCCGTTAAAGCATTGCAAAAGAGTTGATTTACCCGAACCGGTGTGCCCGATAAGTCCGATAAACTCACCCTTGTTTATTGAAAACGATACGTCGTTTAACGCGGTTATCTCAAACGGTGTGCCCACGCCGTATCTGTAGGTTAAGTTTTTTACCTCAATCTGTGCCACGGTCTTCCTCCAAAATCCTTTCAACAACAGAAACGCATTCGTCATCGGATATTACCGCAAGCGGAACCTTTATATCCCTTTCGCGAAGCGCAAACATAAGCTCGGTGGTCTGCGGTACGTCAAGCCCGATACTCTTTAAAAGCCCCGCATTCTGAAATACGTAATGGGGCGTGCCGTCAAGCATTACCTCGCCTTTATTCATAACGATTACTCTTTTTGCCTTTGCCGCCTCGTCCATATAGTGAGTTATAAGGACGATGGTTATATTTTCCTCTTCGTTGAGTCTTTTTATGGTTTTCATTACCTCTTTGCGGCCCTTGGGGTCAAGCATCGCGGTAGGCTCATCGAGGATTATGCATTTCGGCTTCATTGCAAGCAAGCCCGCAATGGCAACGCGCTGCTTCTGACCGCCCGAAAGCATATTTGCCGAATGGTCCTTATATTTGGTCATTCCGACAGCCAAAAGCGCCTCATCGACTCTTTTTCTTATTTCCGACGGCTCTATTCCGAGATTTTCGGGAGCAAACGCAACGTCCTCCTCGACTATTGAAGCAACTATCTGATTATCGGGATTCTGAAAAACCATTCCCGCCGTGCGGCGTATTTCCATCAGACGCTCATCGTCGGAGGTGTCGATACCGTCAACGGTTACCCTGCCCTCCGTGGGAAGAAGTATTCCGTTAAGCAGCTTTGCAAGAGTGGATTTTCCCGAACCGTTATGGCCGAGTATTGCAAGAAATTCGCCTTCCTCGATTTCGATATTTATATTTTTAAGCGCCGCCGCAGACAGATCGTCGTTATAGGCAAACGAAAGATTTTCGGTTTTAATAAATGCCATTTATATCACTTTTTCCTTAACATAAATCTCGCGGTTGAGCCGCAAGGAAGACAAAGCTTGCTGTTTTTTATGGGAATAAGAAGCTCGCCTGCGTCACATTCACCCTCATATTCGGGTGAGAATGCCGATAAAAGAGTGGTTTTCATTGTTTCTGCCGAAAGACCCGCAGTGTAGGAATTTAAAAGCACGAAAAGCGGATCGTCGGATAAAACACCCTTTAAGAGAGTTAAGAAGCCGTATATCTGATCTTCAAGCTTCCATACCTCGCCGCCCGGGCCTCTGCCGTATGAGGGGGGATCAAGAATTATCGCGTCGTACTTTTTGCCGCGGCGTATCTCTCTTTCAACGAATTTGACGCAATCGTCAACAATATAGCGAATGGGGGCATCTTTAAGGCCCGAGGATATCGCGTTTTCCTTTGCCCAGAGCACCATGCCCTTTGAGGCGTCAACGTGGCAGACCTCCGCGCCCGCGGAAGCCGCGGCAAGAGTGGCGGCACCGGTGTAGGCAAAGAGATTAAGAACTCTTATAGGTCTGTTTGCTTCCTTGACCGTTTTTGAAATGAAATCCCAGTTTACCGACTGCTCGGGAAAAATTCCCGTGTGCTTGAAGCTCATCGGTTTTAAATTGAAGGTAAGGCTTTTATAGTTTATCTGCCATACCTCGGGGAGCTTTTTGATATCCCATGAGCCGCCTCCCGATGCAGAACGGTTATAGACCGCATTCGCTTTTTTCCAGATGGCAGGGTCTGATCCCTCCCAGATTATCTGCGGGTCGGGGCGCGAAAGAATATAGTCGCCGAAGCGCTCAAGCTTTCTTCCGCGTGATGCATCAAGTATTTCGTAATCTTTCCAGCTGTCGTTTAAAAACATAGAGATTCCCTCTCATAGATATAAATATCCAATATAATAATATTATTATAATATTATATCACTACATAAGCCGAAGGTCAAACAAATATTGAAGATTTTAAGAGAAAATTTATAAAAAAGCGAGAAAAAAAGAGTTTG
>JAZQKU010000046.1:0-29660 GCA_045542315.1 Eubacteriales bacterium
GGCTCTGGGGTTACGTAGGAATCAATGGGTGAGCCGAACTGAATTCCTCTGCAGAAGGAAAGGAGCTTTTCCTTCGATTTTAGCTCTATTACCTGAATGATGTCGTTTCTTTTTTCATCAAAGGCAGGATTTACGGCATAACCCATAAGGGTAAAAAGGGAAGATGCGAACATTGCGGTCTTGAGGCTTTCCTTGACGGTATGGGGGGCATAAAACAAACCTTTTAAAATGTTTCTGTTCTGACCAAAGGTGGCGCCTACCTCTTTGCCCATTCCGGGTGAAGTAAGACGGTAAGCGCAAAGCTCAACAAGGTCACGCTTGCCTGCAATATAACCGCCGCTGTCGGCCATGCCGCCGCCTGCGTTTTTTATAAGCGAGCCGACTACGAGATCTACGCCGTAATGTGTGGGCTCAACGGTTTCGCAGAATTCACCGTAGCAGTTGTCAACAATAACTATGCTTTCGGAAGAAACCGATTTAACAGTGTCAACTATTTCACCGATCTCCTTGCATGAAAGGGTAGGACGGTTGAAATAACCTTTGGAGCGCTGAATAAATATAACTTTTATCTTTTCACTTTTCAAAACGTCTTTAATCGTATTTAAATCGGCTTTTCCGTCCTTGAAATCAGCTTGACGGTATGAAACCCCGAATTCAGCCAAAGAGCCCTTGGATGGAACTATGCCGATTACTTCATCAAGTGTGTCGTAGGGCTTTCCCGTGACTGAAAAGAGAATGTCGCCCGGACGCAAAACCCCGAAAAGCGCAGTAGCCAAGGTGTGGGTGCCCGAAACAAAGTTGTTTCGGACAAGTGCATCCTCAGCACCGAAAATTTCGGCGAATATCTCGTCAATAACGTCACGGCCTCTGTCGTTGTAGCCGTAACCGGTTGTTGCAAAAAAATGAGATTCCGAAAGCTTTGCATTTTTAAATGCGTCCATAACGCGCTTTTGATTTATGAAAGCGGTATTGTCTATTTCTTTAAAAAGAGGAAGCAAACGCTCCTCTGCTTTGATTGCAAGATCATTCAAATCGGTCATAATTTCATCCCTAAAAAGTAATATATTATATTTTACCATAAATAAATAATATTTACAAGCATAAATAAACAACGATAACGGCATTTTCGCATTATTTGAAGTTTTTTATCAAATTTTTATCACATAGCAGGGTTATAATATGAAAAAAGGAGGAATGACTGTGGAAAACAATGATTATGAAATTAAAAACAATATACTCAGCGATGAGACCGAAGAGAAGCCGTCTAAAGAAAAGGATAAAACCAAAAGGGTGCCAATAGCCGTCGTTGCAGTCTGTCTTGCGCTGTGTATTGCCTTTTCGGGAGCGATAGGATATATCGGAGGGGTAATTGCCGGAAATCTGAATTCGCTTGAGAATGAAGAAGGTGGCACAAGCGGCCCGTCGTCCGAACCAAGCAGTGAGGTAACAAGTCTCTATACTGATTCGACGGGTAACGAAGCGTCGGGTCTTTCGATAGCCGACGTAGCTGAAAAGACGGCAGATAGCGTTGTGGTTATAATTACCGAAACACTTACCAACGACGCGTGGTACGGAAACTACGTTGAAAGCGGCGCGGGTAGCGGAGTTATTATTGAAGAGTCGGGATATATCGTAACCTGTCATCACGTTATAGAGGACGCAACCACGGTGAACGTCACCTTGAATAACGGAGAACAGTACGTTGCGGAGGTAGTCGGAAGCGATGAGAAGACAGATATAGCACTTTTGAAAATCGAGGCGAGCGGTCTTACCGTTGCAGTACTCGGAAATTCGGATGAAATAAGGGTAGGGGAAACGGCTATAGTAATAGGAAATCCCTTGGGAACTCTCGGCGGAAGCGTAACAAACGGAATTATAAGTGCACGCGAAAGAAAGGTAACGATAGATAACCGTAAAATGACCCTGATTCAGACGAATGCCGATATAAACCCCGGAAATTCCGGCGGGGCGCTCTTTGATGACGCCGGAATACTTATGGGTATCGTAAACGCTAAAAACGTAAATACGTCGGTTGAGGGAATAGGCTTTGCAATACCTGTAAACGTGGTAAAAACTATTATAAGCGACTTGTATAATTACGGTTACGTAAAGGGCCGCGCATCACTCGGACTTTCTCTGGTTGAGATAAGCGACTCTGTTACGGCATTGCGTTACGGCGTGCGGTATCTCGGAGTTTACATTCTTAACGACAACGGAAATTTCAAGGCAGGTGACCTTATAATTTCGATAGACGGAAACGAAAACGTTTCAACTCTTTCCGAGCTTTCGGGACTTCTTGATGAATTCACGATTGGAGACGAGGTTGAAATTAAAGTGTACAGAAACAAAAAATATGAAACCATAAAGCTTAAGCTTGTGGAAGATAAAAACATATCTGCATTTGAATAACAAAAAAAGAGCCCTTCTCTCTGCATTCTTAGCGGAGAAATGGCAGGCACATAAAATTTCGGCAGAGAACTTGTTTTCTCTGCCGATTTGTGATATAATGAAGGTAACCAAAAAGCCTCCCTCCGAGAGGGAGCCTAAATACGCCACAGCGCTTCCTTAGGGGTTAGGGATTGCCCGAAGCCTTTGTAAGACAAAGGCGAAACTGGCGATACAACGGAACGAATAAAAAGAATTTGATGGAGGTGTCTAGTATGCTTTTCAAACATCCATTTTTGAATCTTAATATGGGCCTTGTTAAAGAGAATTTTGTGATTGCTAAAAAAGATGACAAAAATTTTTGGGAAGCAAGAGGTTTCAAGAAAATTCGTAAATATCCCATATTCAGATACAAGCCTAATTCTTCTGAAATTATTATGTTGGGCGTTCCGTTGAGTATTGAAGCATTTGGAAATGAAGTGCTGAAAAATAGCCACATTGTTGATGTATGTACTTACTGCGGTACTTATGGAATGGGCGGTCCCGGCTTTTTCGGGCTGAAATTGCAGGGAGAATATGGCACAAGGTGGTTGACTTATTGTATATGGTCAGCAGGCGAGCATATTTTGTTTGACGATCATGTTTTGGAATGCCATCCGGATCATGCAGAAAAATATGCTCCGTTAATCGTATTTGACGATTACGCAAACAGCCTTTCAAAGTTTAAAGAATTGCTGTCCGATATGACAATCAAAGAGGTGGCATTATCACAAGAAAGCATCGAAATTATGCTTGTTGACAGCTATGACAAATTTCATTACATAAAGTCCTATAAAAGCTCGGATCAATTCCCCGAACAGGGCGGTACGGGCAAGAAACGAAATTCCTTTGAAGACGGAAAAATGAGCGATTATTGGCTTGTCACTTACGACGAAACGCATCTGAAAGTATAAAAACAAGATATGTTCCAAATTATATTAGAGAACAAACAGCCCCGACAGACGTTTTAAAAAATCTGTCGGGGTTATCTCTTTGTTTTCTGCGGATCAAATACTGCTTATCCGTAGGGGCGTTCTTTGAACACCTGCGGGCGAACATAGTTCGCCCCTACCGTGTGTTAGATAATTTCTCCGCTAATTTTGCACGCCCTTGTTGGGGCTCTTTTTTGTTTACGGCTTCCAAAGATAAACCGAAAGATCAACCGTGTTATCCTCTCTTACGTTAACGCCGTCTTTTTTTAAAAGCTCTGCCTGAGCGTTTATACCGCCGAAGACAAACGCTTTTGAAAGATTACCGTTTCTGTCAACAACACGGTAGCATTTTATGGATTCAGGGTCGGGATTTACGTGCAGGGCATAGCCCACAACGCGCGACCATCTCGGATTTCCGGCCATGGCAGCTACCTGACCGTAGGTTGCAACCTTTCCTTTCGGAATAGCCTTTACCACGTCATATATTTTTTCAAAAGTGTTAAATTTATTCATTTTTCGGCAAAATACTGCATAATTTCTGTTGATAACTTTGTTAATAATGTTAAAAATCAAGCTATACCGTCGTTTTCGGCATTATGACCTAAGCGATCCTTTTTTCCTTTATGCATAGCGTGAAATAAAAATACGATAACAAAGATTACCACTACCGCGGCTACGGTTATTCCAACGGCAACCTTTGTAATATCTGTGAAATCTGGGATAATGAATCCTCTTCCTTCAACGAGCTTTCCAACACCGCTTTGTCCCTTATATTCCGAAGTAAGTGCGTGGAGTGCAACAGCCGTTAATTTCTCATCTATTTTACCCTCACTGTCGGTAAAATATCCGTCCTCGTGCTGACGCGCAAGCAAAGGATTTAAAATACCTTTCCAGAATTCACCCGTTATGTTGTCAACACCGTAATCGTTTGCGCAGGCTATTGCCATTGCCGCAATATCGGGACGGTATTCACCGTTGATCATTACCTCACCGTTTTCGTTTAAAAGTGTAAGAAAACGCTCTCTTACCGACAAATATGCGTCGCCTGCGATTCCGTCCTTGTTACGTGAAAGCACAGAGAGAATAAAGAAGGTGAGCTCATAATCAACTTCGGCTTCGCCGTTTTCCGCCCAGCCCGCAACGTCGGCAAGGCGTCTGTCTGTAAACGCCTTTGTTGCAGCTTCCTCATCGATTTCTGCGTTAACCGCAAAGAGAGCGGCAAGACATACGGCACTTTTGTAAAGAGTGTCGGAATAAAAGCCGTATTCTCTTTTTGATGCAATAATTATTTCGTAAGGGGTGAAATCTACGGCAAGATCCGTAAGCTTGATATTTGTTGCTGCTGCAAAAATTATAAGCTCCGCCGCAGTAAAAGCAGGATCCTCTGTGGCTTCGATTTCCGCTTTCGTAAGCTTGTGGCTTTCCACCGTGCTTTCATAATACTTTTCAGGCATCGGACAGTAAAGATAAGCAAGCGAAAGGGTCTCTAAAATGTTTTTTTCGGAGTCGGTATTGTTGTCGTAATACCTGACAAGTCCCAAAACGGCATCACCCGAGGTGGCTGCGGCAATGGGGGAAACGGAAAAAACACAAATCAAAATCGCAGCAAAAAATACGGATAAAATTTTTCTCATTAAATGAACACATCCTAAAACTAAATTCCCCTCACGAGAAGTGAGGGGATGCGTTTTTATTCAACGATGAACTGCTTGATTTCTTCGAGGAGAGCATCCTTGTCTGCTCCGTCGGAAACTCTTATTTCAATCTTTTTTGAAAGATCAAGACTGAAGATACCCATGATCGACTTGGCATCGACAATGTATCTGCCGGAGATAAGGTCAACGTCACAGCCGTACTTTGAGACGATTGTTACAAAAGATTTTACATCATTGATAGAATTTAACAAAATAAATGTTGACATAATTGGTTTCTCTCCTTAAAATATTATTGTATATATTTTATCAGCATTTTTCGCTTAAGTCAAGTTTTTTGTAAAGAGAGCGCGATTATTTAATGAAATTTTACATTTACACCTTGGGTTGCAAGGTAAATCAATATGAGTCTGAGGCAATTTCGGAAAAATTCCAGTCAAACGGATACTGTCTTGCCGAAAATTCCAAGGAGGCGGATATTATTATCGTAAACTCCTGCTCGGTAACGGCAGAAAGCGACCGCAAGGCACGTCAGGCGGTAAGACGCTTCCGTAAAAACGCAAATAATGCCGTTATCCTTCTTTGCGGCTGTTATCCCGAAGGAAACAGGGAAGAGGCAATGTGTCTTTCAGAGGCAGATATCGTTATGGGTAACGCAAATAAAAACGGTGTTTTCGAAAAGGTTATGAAATTTATTTCCGATAAGGAAAGAAACGTTGATTTTGATGCTATCGGTAACGCAACTGAATTTGAAGAAATGACCGTCACCTCTGCAGGTAAAAAATTAAGAGCAGTGGTAAAAATAGAAGACGGCTGTAATTCCTTTTGCAGCTATTGCATCATTCCTTACGTTCGGGGCAGGGTGCGCTCAAAACCGGAATGCGAGGCGGTAAGAGAAATCAGAGCGCTTGTTGAGTCGGGGATCAAAGAGATAGTTCTTTCGGGAATACATCTTGACCGTTACGGCACGGAAACCAACGAAAGCGATCTAACCTCTCTTCTCGAAAAGCTCAATGCAATTTCGGGAGAATTCCGAATAAGACTCAGCTCGCTTGACCCGGTTTATATAACCGAGGATACCGTAAAGCGCCTTTCGGTGCTTGATAAGCTTTGCAAGCATTTTCATCTTTCTCTTCAAAGCGGTAGTGATAAGATACTTAAGGCAATGAACAGAAAATATACCGCCGCTCAGTTTAAAAATGCTGTGGAGCTTATTAAAAAATACATGCCGTATTCATCTGTTACCACAGATATTATAACCGGATTTCCGGGCGAAACCGAGGAGGATTTTCAAAACAGTGTTGAAACGGTACGTTACTGCGGATTTCTGAAGGCGCATATTTTTCCCTATTCGGAACGTCCGGGTACGCGTGCCGCAAAAATGGATAACTCGGTTCCCAAATCGGTAAGAAACGAGAGGGCGATCAGGCTTATTAAAGAGGCTAACAAGGCTTCCGAAAAATATATCGAAGGATTTTTAAATAAAGAGGCGTCTGTCCTTGTTGAAGAGATAAAGGATGGCAAGGCGTACGGATACACAGAAAATTATATTTATCTTCAAATTGAAGACGAAAAATTAAAGGAAGGCGACGTTGTAAAGGCAATACCTTACGAAATTGATGAAAATTTTGTGAAAGCAACTCTTTGTAAATTTTAACTGTTGCATATAATAAAAAAATATTATATAATATAATTATCCTTTCACAAAACTCAAAACGGTAAAATAAACTGTAATAGGAGGAAAGAGCTATGAAAAAATTTTCGGTTAATTATTTTTCTATGATTAAAGGCTACCGTATTATGGCAAAAATAAACTCGGAGAAATCGGAAGAAGCCGCACATGCTTGCTCCGAGGCTCTTTCAACTTGTGAAAACAGTTTTACGGAGAGTGAAGGGATTGACAGTAAAAAGAGGAGACATATTTTACGCCGATCTTAGTCCCGTTGTAGGCTCTGAACAGGGCGGGATAAGACCTGTGCTCATAATACAAAACGATGTTGGAAATAAATTCAGTCCAACTGTTATCGCGGCGGCGATAACGAGTCAGATAAATAAGGCGAAGCTGCCGACTCATATTGAAATATCAGCCGAGAAATACGGACTGCAAAAGGATTCCGTGGTGCTTCTTGAACAGATACGTACCCTCGATAAAAAGCGTCTCAAAGACAAAATGGGCCATTTGACAGACGAAGCGATGAAGTGTGTAAATGAGGCGCTGTTCATCTCGTTTGGCCTGATCGACAGATTTTAAAGTTAAAAAAGATAAAATTAAGGAGAAAGCAATGAACAAGACGTCAAAACTCATTACAGCAATATCTGCATCGGTATTACTCGTTGTTATGTCGTTTGCAATTATAATTTCCGCAAACGCCGAGCCCGGTGACGCAACCAATCCTCTCATTACAAAGGATTATCTCGACAGCGTAGTTTCATCTCTCGTTGCGGAAAACAGCTCTCTTAAGGCAGAAATAGAGGACTTGAAATCACAGCTCGGAAACGATTCCGAAATATTTAACAGTGAAGAATTCAAAGCGGAAATTCAAAAAATGGTTGATGAGGCGCTTTCAGGCGTGAATACCGGATATCAGGCGGTTGAGCTTCCTATGGGGGCTACCGTAATGCTCGGTGAGGGAACAGAGGTAATTATAAGAACCGGAATAGTAAATGCTATTACTCCGAGCGCAACTGCGGGACTTTACGATCTTACGGACGGCTCGGTGATCTCAAACAATGCAAGCGTAACGGCAGGACACTACATATTGGCAACAAGGACCGAGCGTGGCTTTAAGACCGCATCGGATTCGGTTGTTTTTATCCGCGGAGAATATACATTGTCATAAAAAGCAGACCTTTGCAAAATGCAAAGGTCTTATCGCGTTAAAAAGCTTTGACAAATCGTTGTTTATATAGTATAATATAATTATTAAAGTTAAAGGATGAAAAATTATGCAAAGCAGTATTGATCTTATTAAGAAGTATGACAGTGAAGTGGCAGATGCTATTTCGGCAGAGCTTAACAGACAGAGAAATAACATCGAGCTCATTGCTTCGGAAAATATCGTTTCCGAGCCCGTAATGGCTGCAATGGGAACGGTTCTTACAAACAAATATGCAGAGGGATATTCGGGTAAACGTTATTACGGCGGCTGCGGCTGTGTTGATATTGCAGAGGATATTGCAATAAAACGCGCAAAAGAGCTTTTCGGTGCAGAGCACGCAAACGTACAGCCTCATTCCGGCGCTCAGGCAAACCTTGCGGTGTTCTTCGCGTTTTTAAAGCCCGGCGATACCATTTTGGGAATGAATCTCGCTCACGGCGGCCACCTTTCTCACGGCTCCCCCGTAAATATTTCGGGCTCTTATTTTAACGTTGTTTCCTACGGTGTTGATGATGATACCAATACCATTGATTACGATAAGCTTCGCGAGGTTGCTTTAGAGTGCAAACCCAAGCTTATCCTTGCAGGCGCTTCCGCTTATCCGAGATTTATCGATTTCGAGAAATTTGCGGCAATAGCAAAAGAGGTCGGGGCAATATTTATGGTCGATATGGCTCATATTGCAGGTCTCGTTGCGGCAGGAGTTCATCCTTCGCCCGTGCCCTATGCCGACGTTGTTACCACTACCACTCACAAGACCTTGCGCGGCCCCAGAGGCGGTCTTATCCTTTGTAAAGAGGAGTATGCAAAGCAGATAGATAAAGCTGTTTTCCCCGGCATTCAGGGAGGTCCCTTGATGCACGTTATCGCATCAAAGGCGGTTTGCCTCGGCGAGGCGTTAAAACCCGAGTTCAAGGAATATCAGAAGCAGGTAGTAAAGAATGCAAAGCGTCTTGCTGACGGACTTCTTAACTACGGCTTCAAGCTCGTTTCGGGCGGTACCGACAACCATCTTATGCTTGTTGACCTCCGTCCCTTCAACATCACAGGTAAGGAGCTTAACAATCGCTTGGAAGAGGTAAACATTACCGTTAACAAGAATGCAATACCCAACGATCCCGAAAAGCCCTTCGTAACCAGCGGTATCCGCATCGGTACTCCCGCAGTAACCACAAGAGGCTTCAAGGAAGAGGATATGGACGTTATTGCACGTCTTATCTACACCATGGCAAAGGAAGACTATGCAGAGCATATCGACGAGGTAAAGGCAGAGGTCAAGGCACTTTGCGATAAATATCCTTTATATTAAAAATTAAAGTAAGGGGAGAGACTTATGTCTTCACCGCTTGCAGTTAAAATGAGGCCCGACTGTTTAGAGAACGTAGTCGGGCAATCTCATTTAATAGGCAATGGTAAAATCTTAAATAAAATTCTCGAAAGCGGCAAAATACCAAATATGCTTTTCTACGGTCCCTCGGGCATCGGTAAAACAACGGTGGCAAAAATTCTTGCAGCAAAAACCGATATGACGTTTTTTGCGGTAAATGCAACGAATGCAGGCACAGCAGACCTGAAGGCGGTATTTTCGGAAATAGGAACGCTCGGTGCCGCAAAGGGAATACTTTTGTATCTTGATGAGATACAGTATCTCAATAAAAAACAGCAACAAACGCTTTTGGAATACATAGAAAACGGAGATATCACGCTTATTGCGTCAACTACCGAAAATCCCTATTTTTACGTCTATAACGCAATTCTTTCGCGTCTTACCGTCTTTGAATTCAAGCCGATAACTCCTTCGGAAATCGCAAAAGCAATCAAACGTGCAATTTCGCTTTATGAAAGTGATGAAAATGTAAGTGTTGAAATTTCCGAAGAGGACATTGAATACGTTTCCTATTCGGCGGGCGGAGACGTGCGCAAGGCACTCAATGCAATAGAGCTCTCACTGCTTACGGCTACTGTAAAAGGAGAAACCTTAACAGTTAACAGCGACACGGTAAAGACCGTTGCGCAGAAAAGCTCTGAGCGCTACGACCGTGACGGCGACAGGCATTACGATATTTTGTCGGCATTTCAGAAGTCGATAAGAGGATCGGACGAGAACGCAGCTCTTTATTACCTTGCACTGCTTATCGGTGCGGGCGATTTACCTTCTATTTGCAGAAGGCTTCTCGTAATTGCTGCGGAGGATATAGGCCTTGCTTATCCGCAAGCGATTTCTATAGTAAAATCATGCGTTGATTCGGCGCTTCAGCTCGGATTCCCCGAAGCACGCATTCCTTTGGCAGAGGCAGTTATACTGCTTGCAACAGCACCTAAATCAAACTCTGCAATTTGCGCGATTGATGCCGCCTTGGCAGACAGCCGTTCATCACTTTGCGATATTCCTGCCCATTTAAAAGACTCACATTACTCCGGAAGCAAAAAGCTCGGCCACGGCATTTCCTATAAATATCCCCACGATTTTCCCAATCATTACACAAAACAGCAATATTTGCCCGATGAGCTTAAGAATAAGAAATATTACGAGTTCGGGAATAATAAAACGGAACAGCTTGCAAAAGCCTATTGGGACGAGATAAAGAAATGAGAAAGACCGAAAAAGTTAAAATAATAATAGAAAAGCTTACCGAAATCTATCCTGACCCCAAATGCGCTCTTAACTTTTTAAGTGGAATCGAACTTTTGGTTGCAACCCGTCTTTCTGCGCAGTGTACGGATAAGCGAGTAAACGAGGTAACACCTGCGCTTTTTGAAAAATATCCTTCAATCGAGGCCTTTGCCGATGCAGACCTTTCCGAGCTTGAGGAGATAATCCGACCCTGCGGATTTTTCAGGGATAAAGCGAAGAGCATCAAGGAGTTTTCGTCAAAAATCTTAAGTGATTTTTCCGGAAGGGTTCCCGATAATATCGATGATCTTATAACGCTTCCCGGCGTAGGCAGAAAAACCGCAAATTTGATAGTAGGCGAGCTTTACGGCGGCGAGGCATACATTTGCGATACCCATTGTATTCGACTTTCAAACCGTTTTGGGCTTACCGAAAGTAAGGATCCTGCCGTTGTTGAAAGGGATCTCCGCAAAATAGTAAAACCTGAGGATTCTCTTCATTTTTGTCATAGATTTGTTCAATACGGCAGAGATGTTTGCACGGCAAGAAATCCCAAATGTCAATGCTGTGTTCTGAAGGACGTTTGCGAGGAAAAAAGAAAATGAGCAGAGTTATTATCACCGAGGGCGATCCCGCAGGTGTAGGAAGAGAAATAATTTTAAAGGCTCTTGCCGATAAAGAGGTAAGGTCTGCCGCAAACCCCATAATAGCAGGATCACGAGAGGATTTTGAAGAAACCTTTGAGTTGCTTTTGGAGCGCGGAATACTGAAAGAAAAATTTGAACTTGACTATTTGAACTGTAACCCCAAATATCTTGGTAAAGTCGGGGAGATAAACGGCGATGCAGGAAGATACGCATTCAATTCGATTAAATCGGCGTCAGAGCTTATTAAAGAGGGAAAGGCAAGGAATATGGCAACCGCGCCGATAAATAAGCAGTCTTTAAAGGCCGGCGGCGTGCCGTTTATCGGTCACACCGAAATTCTTGCTTCTCTTACCGAAAGCTATGATCCTCTTACCGTTTTTGAAACGGGAAATTTGAGGATATTCTTTTTCACACGCCATATTGCATTTGCCGATATTTCAAGCCGTATCAAAGAGGAAAAGCTCGTTGAATTTATAAAACGAGTCGATAAAGCGAACCGGGCGCTTTCCGAGTCGGAATCCCCTATGGCAGTGGCAGCGCTTAACCCACACGGCGGCGACGGCGGTATTATGGGAAAAAACGAGGAATCGGAAATCAAAGCGGCTGTAAAGCGTGCTGTAGCTGAAAATATTAACGTTTTGGGGCCTGTTCCTGCCGACAGTGTTTTTTACGAATGTCTTATCGGTAAATATTCGGCGGTGCTTTCGCTTTATCACGACCAAGGTCACATTGCGGCAAAGACGCTTGACTTTAACGGCACTATCTCTTTGACGGCAGGTTTGCCGTTTTTGCGCACAAGCCCCGATCACGGCACGGCGTTTGATATAGCCGGCAAGGGAATTGCAAACGAAAAAGCAATGAAGCTTGCTATAATGCGTGCAACAACGGCAAAATAAATTATTAACGGATAACGAAAAAACGGACAGATAAAATCTGTCCGTTTTTTACATTTTATATGAATGCCTTAATTTAGATGTAAAATTGACTTATATAAAAAACTATTGAAATTAACATAATTATATGTTATAATAAAAATGCCAAATCATATTAAATAAACTGTGAAAAACTTACAAAGGGTGAATTATACCCTTTTGTGCTTATACCTTGAATTTGATAAAAACGCAAATTCCATTGGTGTGAGTACATAAAGTTTTTCATATCAAATATGGTTTGGCGACTATCGGAGCTTGCGTTTTTTAGCGGCTGCTTCGGTAGCCGCTTTTTAAATTTAAGGAGGTAAAGATTATGACAAACAACAAAATGAACAAAAGGCTTATGCGTTTAGGCTCACTTTTACTGTGTTTTACTTTAATTTTGCCGATGTTTGTTTTTTCGGCACATGCTGAAGCCACGGCTTTTGCCGGAGGAAGCGGAACGCAGGCTGATCCTTACCTTATTGAAACGAAGGAACAGCTAAATAACGTGAGAAACTATCTTGACGCTCATTTTAAGCTTATTTCCGATATTGAGTTTACCGCGGCCGATTTTGCCTCGGACGGCGCATTTTATAATGATGGCAAGGGCTGGGCGCCGATTGGTGATTCATACGTTAATAAATTTACAGGTGTATTTGACGGTAACGGCCACGTAATTAAGAATTTGAAGATAAATTATATTAACGTTGATGATTACGATACTATATGCTACGGAACATTCGGATATATTGAAAATGCTACCGTTAAAAACCTCGGTATCATTGATTCGCATATCGAAGTAGTAACAGCTTCTTCTACTGTTGGAGCTATTGCAGGATATATGAATAATTCAACAATAGAAAACTGCTACAGTACGGGAAAGGTTTCATCTTACTTTTCAGTTGGTGGAATCGTGGGTAGCGGATCGGGTACGATATCCAGCTGCTATAATGCGTGTGAGGTTTCGGGCGCTATGGCACATAACGGCGGCATTGCAGGACATTTTGCTGGAACTGTAAAGGAATGCTACAATATTGGCAACGTTCACGGCGTATCTTATACGGCAGGAGGAATAGTCGGTGAGTTGTCAAGCGGCACTGTTTTAAATTGCTATAACAATGGAGAAATAAAAATAGATGATTCGGATTTTGATGCTTATGCCGGTGGAATAGTCGGTTGCGGATATGACAGTATGGTGACTGCTTGCTACAATATTGGTAACGTTACAGCTATGGATAGCAGTGACCATGCGGGCGGTATTATCGGATTTATAGATAACCATTACAATATTACCACAGCAAATTGCTATTATTCCGATTCCGTTTCACGGGGCGTTGGCAATAAAGAAACTTCAAATTGTAAAAAAAGCACTATCGATGCAATGAAAAAGAAAGCGACCTTTGAAGGATTTGATTTTGAAAAAGTATGGTTTATTAACACAAACGGCGAATATCTTTTCCCGCAACTGAGAAACAATTCAACAGATATTCCCGAAAGAACGCTTACCTCAATCAGCGTTACAAAGCCTACGAAGCTCACCTATCTTGAAGGAGAAAGCTTCGATACTAAGGGAATGAATGTTACTGCAAATTATGATAACGGAGATTCCGAGAAGGTAACGGGTTACACAGTAAGCGGTTTCAACTCAACCACTGGCAAAAAAACGATTACGGTATCATATAACGGTAAGACGGCAACCTTTACCGTAACGGTAGAGGCAAAGCCCGCTTCGAGTGAGGCACAAAGCGAGCCTCCCGTTTCAAGCACTGAGCCTCCCGCAAGCTCGGAGACCGGTTCTTCTGAGGCTGATTCTTCCGAAACACCCGATAACAGCTCGGCAGTTGATAACCTAAGCTCAGAAATAAATTCTTCGGAGCTTGAATCGTCAATCGTCAACGATGAAAATAATAACATTTTCAATTCTGCTTGGCTCTACGTTATCGTTGCGATATCTGTTGTAATAGGTGTGACTGTCGGAATTGTTTTGAAGAAGAAAAAGTAATTCGTGGCTACAGGTAGAACCTGACAGAGATCAGAAGGTGATAAATTGAAAAAAGCCATAAAAATTTCAATGATCGCTTCGGGAACGGTACCGTTGATTTTGTATTTTGTTACAATTCCTTTGCGAAATGTGGTTTACGGTCTTGTCGGCAATGAAATATTTGCACCGCTCTTTATAAAACAGGCTGCAACTTTTATTTATAATTATGAGATTCCGTTGTTGCTGTTTTTCGGAGCCTTTTCAGGATATTTTATACTACTTTATTTGATTTATAAAAAACTGTCGAATAAAAAAGCACCATACCTGTTTATCGCAGGAGAAGCTTTTCTTGTTTCATTTTCGTGTGTAATACAAGTAATTTCTTCAATGATGTTTTTTACTCCTTTTAAAATATTTACTTTTGTATTGTCGATTGCAATAGTTTTATTTTCATTGTGGAGAATAGACAATCACATTTTCGGCAAAACAAAAATTACAGAAACAGTGATAGCAACGGTAAAAAAGCTTGGATATTACGTTTTGACGGTCATCATTCCCGCAATAATGATAAAAGCTTTATATTTTGTATTTTACGAAATTTTGTTAGCTGAACAAGCCTACGGTCATATCGTTTGGTTGAATAAGATATATCTGTTAATAACAGTATTATCAACAGCCATTGGTTGGGTATTGCTTGCAGTTACCGATCTCTATCCGAGAATGGTCGAAAAAATACTTTTAAAAAGAAAAGACTGTATTACGCAATAATAACGAAAAAACGGACAGATTTTATCTGTCCGTTTTTTATTTAAAATCAAGAAAATACAAATGACCGGTCCATCTTCGCTGCAGAATTATTATTTGTCTGAAACTGTTGAATCGTTTTCGGCTTTAGTTGTTGCTTCAACAACCGTTTCCTCTGCCATTACGGGCTTTAACTTAAAGTGCTGTTCCTCGTCCTCCATCTTATCCTTGTATCCTGCTTTCATACCGAGAGATGCCGCCAAAACGTAGATAGCACCGTTTAAAAGAAAACCTAAAATTGCAAACGTCATAGCAGGCGGATACATAAGATAATCACTTTTTGTAACGGAATTAAGGTTTAAACAAAGACAAACAAAGCTGTCTATCGGTCCGCAGGCAAAGACATTGAAATAAAGCCTTAAGGCAACGTAAAAATTTACCAACAGGCAAAGCACCATGCATATAACGGGAAGCTTATAGGTGAATTTTTCGCCGTATTTAAAACGACGGTATCCCATATTGCTCCCTATAAGGAAAATAAGCAAAAATATTATCGCAGTCATTACAAGATAATATAACAGATTACGGAGCCAGATATAAGGGCTTACAACGATTATTGCGATCGTTACAAGAAAATTGACTCCTGCTGCGGCCAATGTGGCTGTTGCAAGAAACAAGAGAAAGTTTAAAAAGGTGAGAGCGTATTTTTTAAACATAATGCCTCCTGGGTAGCTTTATAAAACAATTATACCATAATTTTTTAAAAATATCAACGGAAAAATGATGCTGCTAATTGTGAAAAGTTATTGAAAACGGTATATTTGGCATAAATACGCAGATAATAGTAACAAACTTATATAGGAGAATAATTATGTTTAAACACGAAAAAAAGCTTTTTCACCCCGTAGAGATAGAAAAACCAAACCCACAGTACGCCGTGCTTTTGCAGGAACAGCTCGGCGGCGGCAACGGTGGGCTCAAAGCGGCAATGCAGTATATGTCTCAAAGCTTCAGAGTAAAGGATAAGGAGATCAAAGATCTTTTCCTCGATATCGCTGCAGAAGAGCTTGGCCATATGGAAATGGTTGCGCAGACAATTACTCTTTTAAACGGTCACGACGTTGACGCCGAAAAGGTTTGTGCGGGAGAAATTCAAACACACGTTTTGTTGGGACTAAACCCCGGACTTATTAACTCTTCCGGTTACTCCTGGACAGGTGATTACGTTACCGTAACGGGAGATCTCTGCGCCGACCTTTTGAGTAACATTGCATCAGAACAGCGCGCAAAGGTTGTCTATCAGTACCTTTACAGACAAATTGATGATAAAAAGGTAAAGAAGACTATTGAATTTCTTCTTGAGAGGGAAGAGGCTCATAACCAAATGTTCAGAGACGCCTTCAATAAGGTTATGGAAACAGGCTCAAACAGGGATTTCGGAACAACAGAGGCGGCGAGAATGTATTTCTCAATGTCGGAGCCCGGACCCAATGCTTTTGCAGGCAAAGAGGTCAAACACACGAAATTCGAAAAATAAAAAAAACGCCCGAGATATCGGGCGTTTTTTATTATGCTGAATATCCGCGATATGAAACGTCAAAAGGCATTTTACCTAATGTGGCACCTTTTGAATTGTAGTATATATACATTTCGCCGCCGTAGAAAATTATGCTTTCACTTTCCATTGTGGTGGGAACGTGGAAGGTGGTGACATACTGGCCGTTTGTGGTGTAAACAACGATTACGTTGTCTTCTTCACCGCTTAACGGGAAATAAACGTATTTGCCGTCAAATCCCATACCCTGGTAGGTGTAGCCTGTAATTCCTTCAACGCTCTCCGATTCGCGCCCTACTATTAACAATGTGGTACATTTGTAATCATCGGAGAAAACGAAGGTGCGGAAGTTGCCTGCACAGGTGTAATAACAGTCGTTAACCGCATCGTAATCAATGCCGCAAATCGAGTAGGGAACAAGATTCTTAACGGTGTGCACAACTTCGAGAGTGTTTTTATCAACAAAGCTGATTCTTCTGCCGTTACCGTTGCCGTTAGCGGTATTTTTTTTGCTTGTAGAATGACAGACAACAAGATAACCGGTTTTTGAGTTATAGGTCATATCGTTTCCGTGACCAAGGTCAAGGGGCTCGGAAACTTGTATTTCATTGCCTTCGATGTCGGTCTTGACGATAATACAGTTGGAGTCGTCACTCATACGGATAATGAAATAAATATACTCTCCGTCTGTTGCGGCGCCTTGCGCGGTGCGGAACTCTTTGTCGCCTATCGTTTTTCTTCCGTATTTAAAAATGAGCTCGTGATTGGCGTTAATTTCAAGGCCTAAATCAAGCGCTGTGGAAATAGGGAAGCTGTTATCGGAAATTCTCTCTAAAACAAAGCCTCTGTCAATAATCAGCGCGGCATTATCCTTATTCATTACCGTTGATTCAAAGGTTGCAAGAGCATAAGCCAAGGCTTCGTTATCTGAAGCGGAAAATACAAGGCTTCCTTCGTTGGAAACGTAAACCTTATATCCGTGAAGTCCGAGCGATGTGTCACCCAAAGTGAAGCGAACGGTGCTTTTCGAGTCTTTGGCTTCAAGCTCAACACCGTAGTATTCGCTTAACGCGCCGTTAAATGCCAATATGGCATCGGGTGAAACAGATTCATCTGCAACTAACGTAAAGCTGCTTGTGCCGTCTTTTACAAGTGTAACGTTGTGATCGCATGATGAAAAACACACTGCAATGAGTGAAAAACAAAGAATGAGAGCAATTACTGAAGAAATTATTCGTTTCACAGGGCAAATTATAAGTTATAGTACTTATCAAACTCTGCGGGGTGGGGAATAGTGGAAAGCTGACGGCATTCCTCTCTCTTGCCCTTGATGAAGTTCTTAATAAGCTCTTCGGGGAATACGCCGCCTGCGGTGAGGTAATCGTGGTCGGCTTCCAAAGCATCGAGCGCATCTTCAAGACATACGGGAAGACCCTTGAGCTTTGCCTTCTCTTCGGGGGGAAGGTTATATAGGTTTACGTCATAGGGACCCCAGCCGTTTGCGTGAGGATCGATCTTGTTCTTAACACCGTCGATACCTGCCATGAGAATTGCGGCAAAGCAGAAATAGGGGTTGCAGGTTGCGTCGGGGTTGCGAAGCTCAAAGCGACGCTTTGCGGGTGTTTTTGCGTAAGCGGGAATTCTTATAACTGCACTGCGGTTAGAGGTTGCGTAACCGACGGTAACGGGTGCCTCATAACCGGGTATAAGTCTCTTGAATGAGTTGGTGCTGGGGTTGGTAAGAGCGCAAAGAGAAGCAATGTGCTTGAGTAATCCGCCCATAAAGTAGTGTGCTGTCTCGCTGAGGTGAGAGTAACCGTTGTCATCGGAGAAAACGGGCTCGCCGTCCTTGAGGAGAAGCATATGAACGTGCATACCGCTACCTGCCTCGCCGTAAATGGGCTTGGGCATAAAGGTTGCTGTCTTGCCGTTCTTAAGAGCGGTGTTGTGGATGATGTATTTGATCATCATAGAAGCGTCTGCCATCTTGGACATCTGACCGAGCTGAGGCTCTATCTCAAACTGACCTGAAGCGGCGACCTCGGGATGATGGTAATTGATCTCAATACCTGCATCCTTCATATACATACACATTTCGCTGCGGCACTCGTAAGAGGTGTCGAAGGGCTTTGCGATGTGATAGGCCTTCTGCTTTGCAACGACACAGCCTTTTCCCTCGACTGCGCTGTTCCAATAGGACTGCTGAGTGTCAACGTTAAATCCAACGCTGTTGGGCGAGACCTCCCAACCAACCTGATCGAAGAGATAAAATTCAAATTCGGGGAGAACGAGCATAGTATCTGCAATACCGCTGTCTTTAAGGTATTTTTCTGCGGCGATAACTATGTTTCTGGGGTACTGTGCAAGAGGACGGTTCTCGGGATTGTCAATGATCATTGCGTTACCGGTCATTGAGAGAGTGGGAATCTCACAGAAAGGATCGATTACCGCGGTGTCGGGGTCGGGAATAAAGACCATGTCGCTTTTTTCAACAACTGCGTAGCCGTAGTTTGAAGCATCGAAACCGATACCGCTTTTCATAGTATCCTCTGAAAAGTTTTCGGCAGGGATAGTAACATGGCGGAATTGACCGTTGATATCTACCATTTTGAAATCAACCATCTTGATACCGTTCTTTTTGATAATATCAAGAATGTCTTTAACTGTTTTTGCCATAAACACAACTCCTTACGGAAAAATTTTTATTACAAATTATATTATAACATTTTCTTGCATTTCCGTCAATAATTCTAAATAAAAAATATCAAAAAAAAGACCGACCTGCAAAAAGCAAGTCGGTCTTGGCTATAGGCTACAAAAAAGATATTTATGCCGTTTTTGTGTATGAATTCAAATTCTCACCGTTCCTTAGTTAGCATTTTGCTATTATTAATATAGTTTCCATTTTTATCCCTATTTATTGGAACGGCAGTAAGGCAAAATTGCAAACAATGGCACGGACAAGGAATTTCTATTTTGTATTTATCTTTTGCACCTCTGTACGTAAAGTCACCGCCACATCTAACTACTTCACACCAAGTATAAATTTCCGCCATAGCTCGAGGGCAGAAGCCTTGAGGTGTTTCGTATTCAAAATGAAAAATGTCCGCCTTTTCTAATCCAAGTCTGCAATTCTTTGCTTCTCCGCAAATTACTTCCACATCAAAAGCCCAATCTTCAATAATCCATTTATTCATTTGCCGTTCTCCTTTGCGGTATTCAAGGATGCAATCAGCATTCTCTTGATTTCTTCAGCAAGAGAAAGTAAGCTATCAAAATCGTAATTCACAAGCTTTGTGTTTTTAAGAAGCTTCAACCAATAAATACTTTCGCCGGTTTCTTTAAGTGAAATATGAAGTTTCGATATAAAATCGGCTTTGCTGTTACCGTATATGGCTTCGTTTATATTTGCACCAACACTTGTAGCAGAACGAAGCAATTGTTTGGCAATGGTGGTATCTTTTTTCGTTTTGGAAAAATCTTCATAAAACAGTACGATTTGAGTTGCAAAATCAAGAGATTTATCAAGTAAGGGACTGTTCATACATCATCACCTCTGCATGTATTATATCATAATTAGTTCTTTAATTCAATGCTTTGCGGAGCAAAGCTACCTTTTCTCTTATCTTTTCTCTCTTATCTTTTCTCCGGGAACGACAATTTGAGAGAAGAGTGAAAAGAAAATAGAGAAAAGTGAAGAGAACAAAAAGAAACGACAATCTTCTGTCGAAAATTGTCGTTTCTTTTTGGTCCGAGTGACAGGAGTCGAACCTGCGGCCTCTTGAACCCCATTCAAGCGCGCTACCAAGCTGCGCTACACCCGGAAACTGTGCGTTATTTTCAAGCGCCAAATAATTGTAACTCAAAAAAGCGTTTTTGTCAAGAGCTAATTTGAATTTTTTCTTATATTTTATAAAATTGTGCCGTCACGGTACCTTTTCGGAGATACCGAGGTGTATTTTTTAAACACCTTTGAGAAATAGCTCTGATCCTCGAATCCGCAAAGCATAGCAATATCGACAAGCGGAATAGATTTATCGGCAAGAAGCTTTTTGGCGTATTTGATCTTTAAGTAGTTTATGTAATCGAAAATACTTTTTCCGGTCTGTTCCTTAAAAATTTTACAGAAGGAAGAGCGACTCAGATACACGTGACTGCAAATATCCTGAATAGTAATTTTGTCACTTACGTGCTCGCGCATATATCTGATAGCCTTATAAACCGAATCGGAATATTTGATATGGCTGAAATTAAAGATATAATCAATATACTTGTGCAAGATAGCTGCCGAAACTCTTGAAAGAGCCTCGGTATTTACCGAACGCTCGATTTCCTGAATATAACTGTTATTGAAATTAAAAAGCTCGTTTATGTTTCCGCCCGCATCTATCGAAGCGCGTGATAAAACAACAATAAGCTCTGTTATTCGCGTTTTTTTATCCTCGAATGTAAAGTGACCCGATAAAAATATATGGCCCAAAAGCTCGTTTATAAGTGCTAAAACGTTATCGCGGTCACGTTCTGCAATAAACTCGCGTATTTGATCCTCGTATTTTATAGGGTAGCTGTAGGATTCATTTTTTCCGTCGCTTTCGTATAGCTTATTGAGAATGTGATCGTTACCGATATGCGACACCGACACGGAAACCGCACTTTTTGAAATTGAAACGGCAGTATGCCGTATCAGCTCGGAAATCGAATTGAGTCGTGAAGTCGAAACGCAGGGAAGTGCTCTTATAAAGCCTTCCTCCGATGCCTTGTCCGAAAGGGAGAATACAGTATCGTCATAATCCTCCAAAACTGCGGGACCTACTGCAATTCCGCCTATGCATTCATCGTCGTCGGCGACGGGAGAAATGCAAAATGCAAGTCCGAGTGAACAATAATAAATGTATCTTCCGCCCCAACGTAGCGATTCGTTTAATCCGTAAAGATGAGTGTTAATAACGTCACAGTGATGCGGACAGTTATCACAACAAAAGCAACCGCAGGGAAAACTGAGGTTGCTTTTATCGATTGCAAAGCCGGTTATGCCGGTAACGCCTTCAATATGCTTCAAAAGGTCGTTTAAACCGGAAATTACATCACTTTTCAAATGAATCACCAAAAATATACCCGCCGTACCGTGTGACACGCAAATTCAAAAACCCGAAAAAATAATCAGGCGGGTAACGGTCCCGAAAACATCGGGCTTCCAACGTCCTGCAAAAGCAGGGAGGCCTGCGCACACAGTTAACGGAGTTTATTACCCTAAATTTGAATGCTTGTTAGTTTTGATTTGCTTATATCATCACCAACACGGCAGGAAGAAATCAGTTCTGAAGATCGTATTCGCCGTTAAGATCCTCGTTGAATGCTGCAACGACCGCATCGAACTCATCGTCATCATCGATGGTGGAATAGTATTCCTCGTTGGTAGCATCGTCAACGTCAACTCTCAAAACAACGTATTCTCCGTCCTCGTTATCACTTCCGTCCTCATTTATCGGAATAAGAGCGATATAGGTGTTTCCGTTTAACTCAAGAGCGTCAAGCACTTCAAAATCCTGCTCGTTGCCCTCGTCATCTGTAAGGGAAATAAGATCGGGAGAAAAATCCTCGTCCTCGTCAAATCTGTTTCTGATATCGTCAGCCATTTTAGTAGCTCCTTTCGGTTAATACATATATTTTACTATTTTATTCGCGATTAGTCAATATATTATTTGATTAATATATTGACAATAAAACAACAAAATTGATATAATATTATGCGTTGATCGCAGAGGGCTTGAAAAAGTGACTGCCTTTGAAACAATTTGTAAACGGAGTAACTTAAATGGTTGAGAAAAGATTGGTTTCCGAGTATTTTGGCGAACAGGTATTCAACGATCAGGTAATGAGAGAAAGATTACCCGAAAACGTGTATAACAGTTTGCAAAAAACTATCCGTGAGGGTGCACATATAGATAACGAGGTTGCGGCTGTCGTTGCCGAGGCTATGAAGGTCTGGGCAATAGAGAAGGGCGCAACTCACTATACCCATTGGTTTCAGCCTATGACCGGTATAACTGCCGAAAAGCACGATGCCTTTATCGTTCCCGCAGACGGCGGCAGGGTTATAATGGAATTTCACGCCAAAGAGCTTATAAAAGGTGAATCCGATGCATCGAGCTTTCCTTCGGGTGGCCTTCGTGCAACTTTTGAAGCAAGAGGATACACCGTTTGGGACCCCACTTCATTCGCTTTTGTAAGAGACGGTACTCTTTATATTCCCACAGCGTTTTGTTCCTACTCGGGCGAAGCGCTCGATATGAAAACCCCTCTTATGCGATCAAACGAGGCGATCAATAGGGAAGCGCTCCGTGTGCTTAAATTCTTTGATGATGATATGCCCAAGCGCGTTTACGCTACCGTCGGTGCGGAACAGGAATATTTCCTTGTCGATAAAGAGTCCTTTATGAAGCGAAAGGATCTTCGATTCACAGGAAGAACGCTTTACGGTGCAAGACCTCCCAAGGCTCAAGAGCTTGAGGATCATTATTTCGGAAATATAAAAGAACGAGTAGCCACGTTTATGAAAGAGGTCGACGTTGAGCTTTGGAAGCTTGGCGTTTACGCAAAGACAAAGCATAACGAGGTGGCACCCGCACAGCACGAGCTTGCACCCGTATTCTCGCTTTCAACGGTTGCCGCTGACCATAACCAGCTTATAATGGACGTTTTGAAAAAGGTTGCCGAGCGTCAGAATCTCGTATGTCTTCTCCATGAGAAGCCCTTTGCAGAGATAAATGGTTCGGGTAAGCACAATAACTGGTCGCTTAATACCGATACGGGAACAAGAATATTTAAACCCGGAAAAACTCCCGAAAACAACTATAAGTTCTTGCTGTTCGTTGCCGCAATAGTTAAGGCGGTCGATAAATATGCCGATATATTAAAGGCGTCTGTTTCAACTGCGGCAAACGACCAGCGCCTTGGCGGAAATGAAGCGCCGCCTTCAATTATTTCGATATATCTCGGAAATTACCTTGAGTCAATTTTCGAGGCGATCTCAAGAGGCGAAAACTTTGAACACGTTTCCTCAACGTACGTCGGAACGGGTGTTGACAGTATTCCCATGTTCAAGCGCGATACTTTCGACAGAAACCGCACCTCGCCATTTGCTTATACCGGCAACAAGTTTGAGTTCCGCATGGGCGGATCGTCGCAGTCGGTTTCGGGTAATATCGCGGTAATCAACACCATAGTTGCCGATGCGCTTTCCGATTTTGCTGACAGACTTGAAGCGGCAGAAGACGCAGAAGCCGAAAAGCTTGCAATTATCAGGGATACATATAACGAGCATAAGAAAATAATATACAATAATAATAATTATTCGGAAGAATGGGTAAAAGAGGCTGAAAGACGAGGCCTTAAAAATCTGAAAACCTCGGTTGAGAGCTATAACGCCTATATCGACCCCAAAAATATCAAATTGTTTGAAAAACATAAGATATTTACCGAATCCGAGCTTCATGCGAGATATGAAATCTATCTTGATATCTATTCAAAGACTGTAAAGATCGAAGCCCTTACAATGCTCGATATGGCAAAGAAAGAAATTTTGCCTGCGGTAATGAGCTATGAAACAAAGCTTTTGGCAAATCGCAAGATAAAGCTCGAGCTCGGCATTGATAATGAGGCAGATAATGCTGCTGTATTGCGCTATGGCAAGCTCCACGGTGAGGCGGATTTACGAGTTAATGAGCTCGAAAATTGTCTGCTTGTTGCCGACGGAATAACAGAGGTTTATGATAAAGCAAAATTCTATTCCGAAAATGTTTTGAAGGCCATGAATGCTTTGAGAGCCGTATGCGATGAGCTCGAAAAGATAACCGAAGAGAAGACTTGGCCTTTCCCGACATATACAGAGCTATTATTTAACGTATGATTTCAAGCCCCGATTATCGGGGCTTTTTCATTTATTTAAAAAATAAGCTGATTTTTATAAAAAAAGATTGACAAACAGAAAAAAATAGTCTATAATATTTGAGGTTAAAAATGCACTTGTAGCTCAGGTGGATAGAGCAACTGCCTTCTAAGCAGTGGGCCAGGAGTTCGAGTCTCTTCAAGTGCGCCAGATAAACAGTCACGCCAATCGGTGTGACTGTTTATTTTTTGCGGAAATATATTATAATAATATATTGAAAAAATAGAATTACTATGTTATAATATACAGTGAATGGTAAAACCGTTCTATAATAAAAAATTTATTTATGGAGATGTATAAATATGGCAAACAAAATTTTAATCGAAACTTCGGCAAGACACGCTCACGTATCAAGAGAGGATCTCGACATTCTCTTCGGTGCAGGATATGAGCTCACCATCAAAAAGGAGCTTTCACAGCCCGGTCAGTATGCATGTGAAGAGAAGATCACCGTAATCGGTCCCAAGGGCTCCTTGAAGATGTCTATTCTCGGTCCCGTTCGTCCCTCTACTCAGATCGAAGTATCTCTTTCCGATGCAAGAGCGCTCGGCATAAAGGCTCCCATTCGTGAATCCGGCGATATCGCAGGCTCTGCTTCCGTTATAATCGAAGGCCCCAACGGTAAGGTTGAGATCAAAGAGGGCGCAATCGTTGCAAAGCGTCATATTCACATAACCCCCGAAGAGGCTGCAGAGTTCAATGTGGCAGATAAAGAGGTAGTTTCCGTTAAGTACGCTGACGGTACCGGCAGAGATATCATTTTCGGCGACGTTGTTGTAAGAGTAAGCCCCAAATTTGCAGCTGCAATGCATATTGATACCGACGAAGCAAACGCAGGCGCAATCGCAGGCTCTGTTTACGGCGAGATTATAAAATAATTTACTCGGAGGCATCTTTTGAAGCACGTAATAATACACACGGACGGTGCCTGCAGCGGAAATCCCGGTCCCGGCGGATATGCGGCGATACTCGAGTATAACGGCTATACCAAAACCGTTAAGGGCGGCGCCGCTGAAACGACGAATAACCGTATGGAGCTGTCGGCGGCAATAGAAGCGCTTTCCGTGCTTTTGGAACCGTGTGACGTAACAATTTTCAGCGATTCGAAATACCTTGTTGATTCAATAACGAAGGGCTGGCTTTATTCCTGGCAGAAAAAAGGATATAAGAAAAGTGACGGCAAGCCGGTATTGAACGTTGACCTTTGGGAAAAACTAATCAGGCTTCTTGATTACCATAACGTTGAATTCGTGTGGATCGAGGGCCACAACGGCAATGAAAAGAACGAGATGTGTGACCGTATTGCTGTGGAGATGTCTGAAAAATATAAGAAATAGAAAGCAAGAAAACTATGAGAAAAGTATATGCCGACAATGCTGCTACAACTCAGGTAAGACGCGAGGTTTTAGATGAAATGATACCGTATTTCCTTGAGAATTACGGAAACCCATCGTCTTTGTATCAAAAAGGTGTAACGGCTAAAACGGCGATTGATAAAGCGAGAGCGCAGGTTGCTGCCGTTATTAACGCAAAGCCCTCGGAGATTTATTTTACTTCCGGCGGTTCCGAAGCAGACAACTGGGCTATCCGCTCTGCATTGAAGCTTAAGGCTTCAAAGGGTAAGCATATAATTACCACCAAGATCGAGCATCACGCTATTTTACACACTCTTGCAACTCTTGAAAAAGAGGGCTATGAAGTAACCTATCTTGAGGTGGGAAACAGCGGAATAATCAGCATCGACGAACTCAAAAAGGCAATAAGACCCGATACGGTGCTTATTACCGTTATGTTTGCAAATAATGAAATAGGCACGATTCAACCTATTTCCGAAATCGGAAAAATTGCAAAAGAAGAGAAGATACTCTTTCATACCGACGCAGTTCAGGCATTCGGCCACGAGGAAATCGACGTTGAAGCCATGAATATTGATTTTCTCTCTGTTTCCGGTCATAAGCTCTATGCACCCAAGGGAATAGGCGCTCTTTACGCAAGAAGCGGAATAAGACTTTTTCCGCTTATCGAAGGCGGCGCACAGGAGAAAAATAAAAGAGCCGGCACTGAAAACGTGCCTGCAATAGTTGGTTTTGGCAAGGCTTCTGAGCTTTGCAATGCAGAGGCAAAGGAAGAGCGCGAGCGTCTTACCAAGATGAGAAACCGTCTTATAGACGGAGTTCTTTCTTCCATTCCTTACAGTCGCTTAAACGGTGACAGGGAAAAACGTCTTGCGGGTAACGCGAACTTTTCAATCGAGTTTATCGAGGGTGAATCGCTTCTTTTGATGCTCGATATGTTCGGAGTTTCATCTTCATCGGGCTCTGCATGCACGTCCGGTTCGCTCGATCCCAGCCACGTTCTTTTGGCACTTGGGCTCAAGCATGAGGTGGCACACGGCTCGCTCCGCCTTACCTTCGGCAGATTCAACACGGAAGAGGACGTCGATTATATCCTTGAGGTTTTACCCAAGGTTGTAACAAGACTCAGAGATATGTCGCCTCTCTGGAAAGGATAAGATTATGTATTCTGAAAAAGTTATGGATCATTTTGCAAATCCCAGAAACGTCGGAGAGCTTGCTAATGCAAATGCTGTCGGCGAGGTTGGAAATGCAAAGTGCGGCGATATAATGAAAATTTTTCTTTATATCGAGGACGATATTATAAAAGATATTAGCTTTAAGACCTTTGGTTGCGGTGCCGCTGTTGCAACAAGCTCAATGGCAACCGAGATGGTAAAGGGTAAAAGCATTGAAGAGGCTCTCAAGCTTACTAACAAAGCGGTAATTGAGGCGCTTGACGGACTTCCTCCCGCAAAGGTGCATTGCTCCGTTTTGGCAGAGGAAGCTGTTAAGGTTGCGCTTATGGATTATTATACCCGTCAGGGCAAGGAAGCTCCGTTTGAGTTAAAGCAGAGCTGCTCCGAATGCTGCGCTAGTTGCGATAAACACTGAAATCAAGAATATGCAGAAGTCTGTTGTTTTGGGTATTTCGGGCGGTGTTGACAGTGCCGTTGCCGCATACCTCTTAAAAAAACAAGGATATGAAATTACAGCCGTGTTTCTTTCGATGCACGGCTTTTCTGCTTCTTCTTTTAACGATGCTTCAAATATCTGCAAATCTCTTGAAATTCCGATCGTAAAAATAGATGCTTCAGAGGAGTTTAAAAAGGTGACCGATTATTTCGTCAGTGAATATAAATCGGGTAAGACACCGAATCCTTGCGTTTTTTGCAATGCAAACGTTAAAATGCGTTTGCTTAAGGACTATGCAACAAGCCGTGGAATCGATCTCATTGCAAGCGGTCATTATTGCGAAAAGGGATTTGAAAAGGGTAGATATTTTATCAAGCAAACCGACAGCAAAAAGGATCAGGCGTATATGCTTGCAAAGCTTCCGCAGGATATAATTGAGTCTGTTATATTTCCTCTTTCGGGAATGGATAAAGACACTGTGCGGAAAATTGCTGCTGAAGCCGGTATTTCTGTTGCAAATAAGCCCGACAGTCAGGAGATCTGCTTTATTCCCGATAACGATCACGTATCTTACATAGAAAACATCATCGGCAAATCTTCCGAGGGCGATTTTTACCTTGAAGACGAGGATAAGATAATAGGCAAACACAAGGGAATAATCAACTATACGGTAGGCCAAAGAAAAAGGCTCGGAATAGCCTACGGCGTACCGCTTACCGTTAAGAAGATAGATGCCGTAAATAACGTGGTGACAGTTACAAAATCACCGTCTGTGCTTTTTAAAGCCGTTAAGATTGCAAATATTAACTACCAAAAACTCGAAATAGTTAATGATTCTCTTGAATGCCGGGTCAAGCTGCGTTATTCGGCAAAGCCGGTTACGTGTAAGGTATCTTTAGTTAATAATGAGCTTTATTGCGAGTTCAATGAAAACGCAGCGTTTGCCGCAGTAGGGCAGACGGCAGTTTTTTACGATGAAGGCGGAAGTATAGTTTTTAGCGGCGATATTTCGGAGGCGTATTATGCTTAAGGGAAAAAAGCTTGTAATATTTGATTTTGACGGTACATTGGTGGATTCAATGTGGGCTTGGCGTGCAGTTTTGCCTGCGGCAATAGAGCGTTTTAATATTGATCTTCATTGTACTGAAAAAGAACTCAGTAAAATGAGTATGAAAAGGTTTTCAAAGCACGTTGCCGACCTTTTTCCCGATAAGCTCGATGCTGACGATGTATATAAATTCTGCGTCGATTTCATTTATAACGCATATGCAAACGAGATCACTGTTAAAAAAGGTGCAAAAGAGTTTCTTGATTATTTAAAAACAACTGATATCAAAATATGTCTTGCGTCCGCAACCGAGCACACTCTTCTCGAATTTGCTGCAGAAAAACACGGGCTTATAGGTTATTTTGACTTTATAATAACAGAGGACGACGTCGGCGCTTCCAAGCGCGAACCCACTATTTACCTTGAATCAATCAAAAGGGCAGGGGTTACAAAAGAAGAAACGCTGATTTTTGAGGACGTTATTCATGCCGTCAGAACTGCCCACGCTGCCGAGATTCCTCTGTGCGCAGTTTATGATGAAGGAATGGAAAACTATAAGGAAGAAATTATCTCGCTTGCAAACTACTACATAAACGATTTTACTGAAATAAAAAAAGACGCCTAAAGCGTCTTTTTTGTTTTACTCTGCGATCTCTGTGTACTGAATTTCAATTCCCGAGTAGTTTCTTAAGAATCTGCAGTATTTGATTTCATCGTCGGTTTCCTCAAGGTTGAAATATACGTAGCTACCGATGATGCTGTAGGAGTTGGTAGCGTACTCGCATATTGGAATGTTTACCGTACCGCTGCCGTCCTTTGAGGTAATAAAGCTCTTTCTGTCAGCAGTTGAGTAAATGATATAATCTCCGTCGAGAATGAAATCGGTAAGATTTTCCAACACGAGCTTTACGTCGCTGCCGTCAAGATTACAGCAATAAAGGTTCATATCAAGCTTTGAAAGGTAGTAAATTTTATTGGTTGCTGTGTCAATATTGAAATATTTGACTCCCACAGATGTGATTTCAACGTTTTTGCCGCCGTTTATGGGAATTGTGAAGATCTTATCGTCCTTTTCATCGCTTATGAAGTAAATTAACTCGTCGGACACGATAAACTGATTGGGAATATGTCCGGTGATCTTTGTGGGGATTGCCGATTCGTCATATCCTATAGGAATTCTGAAAAGATAACCGTTGTTACCCTTTAAAGCATTGGAATAATAGAAATATCCGTTATAAACCATCAAATGCCTTGCATAAATGTCGTTTCCGGTGTTGTTATTGCTAAGCGGGTGCGTCTGAGTTCCGTCGGTACGGACGGCATAAACTGTGAAATTGTTTATATAATAGACCC
>JAZQKU010000047.1:0-2149 GCA_045542315.1 Eubacteriales bacterium
CTTTTGTTTTATCTCACCTGACCGTTACCCTTTATAACGTATTTGTAGGTGTTGAGCTCCGAAAGCCCCATAGGGCCTCTTGCGTGCATTTTTTGGGTGGAAATACCTATCTCCGCTCCGAGCCCGAACTCAAAGCCGTCGGTAAAGCGGGTCGAGGCGTTCAGATATACTGCCGCCGAATCAACGCCGTTTAGGAAAACTGCGGCGTTTTCCCCGTTTTCGGTAACGATGCACTCGGAATGGTGGGAGCTGTGAGAGTTTATGTGCGCCACAGCCTCCGAAACCGAAGAAACCTCCTTGACCGAAAGCTTATAATCGAGATACTCGGTAAAATAATCCTCGTCGGTTGCCAAAAAGACGTTGTTTTTATCGGAAATCCCCTCAAAGCAACGCTTCGAGCAATAAAGCTTTACCTCTTTTTCGTCAAGACGCGCTTTGATTTTATCAAGCAGATAAAGCTTGCTTTCGTGAATGAGCAGGCTTTCCGCGGCATTGCATACCGATACTCTCGAGGTCTTTGCGTTAAACAAAATGTTAAGCGCCTTTTCGTCGTCGGCAAGCTCGTCAATGTAAACGTGACAGTTACCCGTGCCTGTTTCAATAACGGGAATGATCGAGTTCTCCACGGTGGCCTTGATAAGTCCCGCACCGCCTCTGGGAATGATCAGATCAACGTAATCCTTCATTCTCATAAGAGCGGCGGTATCCTCTCTCGAAACCGAGTCGACAAAGGTGACGGTATTGCCCGAAAGGCCTGATTTTTCAAGGGAACCGCGCATTATCTCACACAGAATTCTGTTTGAGTTTACAGCTTCCTTGCCGCCCTTTAAAACTACCGCATTACCCGATTTTATGCATAGCGCGGCTGCGTCGGCGGTGACGTTGGGACGCGATTCGTATATAATCCCGATAACGCCTATCGGCACCGAAACCTTCGAGATGTTAAGCCCGTTTTCACGGGAAAATTCCTCAAGGATCCTTCCGACGGGATCGGGCAAGGAAGCCACCTGCTTAATACCCTCGACGATGCCGTCGATACGCTTGTCATCAAGAGTAAGGCGGTCGATCATCGCCTCGCTCATTCCGTTTTTCCTCGCGTTTTCTATATCCTTTCCGTTTTCCGCAAAAATCAGTGAGCGTTTTTCGGAAATATCTTTTGCAATCGTTAAAAGCACAGCGTTTTTTGCTTCGGACGAGGCCGAAGCGATAGCGTAGGAGCATTCCTTTGCCCCCTTGCAGGCTGCGGTGATATCAAACATAAAATCAGTCCTTTTTCGGGAAATAGGTTCCGACAAATTCCTTGCCGTCAACAATGTTATAAAGCTCGTCGGCCTTGCTGCTGTTTATAAAGTAAACGTCAACTCCTGCTGACGTGGCGACCTCCGCGGCATTCACCTTGGTTATCATTCCGCCGGTGCCGACACCCGAAACCGAAATGCCGCAATGCGACCTTGTCTCATCGTTTATCTCGTATACCACGGGGATTATTTTTGCATTTTCGTTTTTAGTGGGATCGCTGTCGTAAAGACCGTCGCGATCTGTCATGATGCAAAGGCTGTCACATTCCGAAAGCACCGCAACGAATGCGGAGAGGGCGTCGTTATCGCCGAAATTGCTTATTCCTATCTCCGCCGTTGATATGGCGTCGTTTTCGTTTACTATCGGGATAACGTTGTATTCAAGCAGCGTTTTGAAGCTGTTTTTTGCATTTATTCTCTTCGATTCCTCGTCGGCAATATCCTTCGTGAGGAGAAGCTGGCCTATTGTGTAGCCGTACTCCGAAAAGAGCTTGTCGTAAAGGTCCATAAGAGCGCACTGACCCACTGCGGCTGCTGCCTGACGCTCCATAACTGTTTTGGGTCTTCCCGAAATTCCGAGCTTCGATGCACCTATGCCGATAGCACCGGACGATATCAAAACTACCTCGATATCTCTGTTTTTGAGGTCTGCAATGAGCCTTACAAGCTTTTCGATTGCCCCTATATTGATTTTACCGTTTTTATAGGTGAGCGACGAGGTGCCGACCTTGACGGCAATGCGTTTTATTACGTTTTTTACCATAAAAAACAACGCCTTTCTTTTGAAATAGCTTAAAATATTTTATCACTTTAAAGCGTCATAGTCAATAAGAAAATATTTTTTTCTATAA
>JAZQKU010000048.1:0-9850 GCA_045542315.1 Eubacteriales bacterium
AAAAATCAAGTACTTTTTTTATTTTTTTGAAGTTTTCTTGATTTTATTCAATCTCGTCTTTAAATACCTGTTCTTCCTCGGTGTTTTTCTCTTCAAGATAAGGATCTATCATTATGCGCTTGACAACGGGATAGACAATAAATATATTGGTCGTTGCGATAAGCGACATAAGGATTATCATACACAAAATAAGTGAGAACGGGAAAAATGCAAGTATTACAAGGAAAACGTACACCATTGTAAAGAAAACGGCTATAAAATTTTCTTTTATACCTATTACAATAAACAAAAGCGAGTTTTTCAATACAACCGAAAAACGCATATCAAAGGTTACCATAAACAAGTAGGTATAAAACTGCATCATTGTATAAATGATGGTTATAACACCGAGGATTATTGCAAAAACAAGTCGCATTACGCTGCTCGTTACTATTTCGGGACTGAAAACGTAAAAGCTGAAGGCAACAAAAAAGACAAAGCCAACGATGACGTTTATCAGAAGCATCGCTGTTCCCTGCTTCCAATTGTTTTTGAAGCCTTTGAAGAAATCGTGAAAAACAAATATCGGCTTACCGGCAACTATATTTTTGATACAGTAGGTAAATCCGGCAGTAGCCGCACCTATCGTAACAATCGGAATACACATTAAAACGTATAATGCATTAAGCTTCAAAAGATCCCAGAACTTTCCGAAGAAAATATCGAAAAATCTGAAAAGCGCAGTTTTTTTGCGCGGATTTTTGCTGACTCCCGGTCCGGGTCTGTTATAGCTGTTGTTATTAAAAATCCCCATTGCTTTAACCTCTTTTATTTTGATTGCCGTCAGATAACGGGTGATATTTTTCATACAAGGCGGCAAAATCCGTTTTATAAATTTGTTTATCGGAATGACGCAATAAATTTTTAACTCTAGTTGGCGATGCCCCGTTTTGAAGAAGGTGCGCTGCGCATGAGTTTCTTATCGCTTCTGCCGTTATATCCTTCTGAAAGCCGGCTTGCTTTTCATAGCGCTTAATCAGCTTCCAAATTCCCTGCCGAGAAAATCTCTTTCCGTCAGGATTTATAAACAGAGCATTCGAGCCTGAGTCGCAGGCAAGAAGCGGTCTTACGTTATAAAGATATTGTTCAAGCAGTTCAGCAGAATGACCGTATATATGGGCTATCTTTGTTTTGCCGTTATATTCTATTCTTATGATCTTATCATCAAAGTCCACAGAATCAACGTTAATCTGTAAAAATTCGCTTAACTTAAAACCGGTTGAGTAAAGTGTTTCCAAAATTGCTCTGTCGCGAAGTCCGTTTGAAGTGCATAGATCGGGCTGACTGAACAGGGACTCTATTTCGCTCAATGTAAGGCATTCGATTTCTTTAGGCTGTTCGCCGTTTAGCTGCATTTTACCGTTCAAATATTCATAAAATCCGTTAATAGAAGCACGGTAGCGATTAACCGAAGCCTTTGATTTTCCGTTATTCAACTGATATTCAAGATAATTTGATATATCGTCATCGGTGGCACTGACGTAATTTACATTCCGTTCTTTCAGATAACTCATAAATGCCGTAAGGTCGCATTTGTAAGCAGATACCGTATTGGAGGGTTTATTCTTTACTCTTGAAAGAAAATCGAGATATTCGCGGATATTCTGCAACAAATTCACCTTCTTTATAACTTCCTGAAAATAAACAAAACGGAAATGCAGTCGTATATAATCGGTATAACCGACAAAGCAGCTGCTTTAACCGTATGCTTGAAATATCCGGACAGCTCACTTCTGTAGCTGTTTTTTATTACGTTATCGGACATTATTGCCGTGCGGATCAAAAATCCGTGATATAAAAGCAGATTTAAAAGCGCAGTGGGAAGAAGACAGACAAGCGCGGGAACAATTCCTCTTTCACCGAGGTAGGAATATACTAGCGTAAACACAGTGCCGTAATATCCGCCAAGAAATGCCATTATCGGAAATACAGCTATTTTGCCAACGAGAGATAATCCAACTATGAAGATCAAGAAAAAAACTGTTCCGGATAAAAAGAATTCACGAATAAACAATTCAAAGAAATTATAGCTTATTCCGAATTTATAATAGTTATCAAACAGCTCGGTTATAAGCTGAGATGATGACCTGCTTGAAAACAGAAGGTAAACGGAACCGATTATAATTCCAAGATAAAAGGTAAGAAATAATGCAAGATTATAAACGTTAAGCCTTTTAAAAAAGTTTTTTAATACCGATAACATTTTGCTTCACCTTTTTTATTTTAAGGCTATGCAAATGCGATGAGAAATATTACTTATTTACCATTTGAAAGCTCATCGGCACGTTTTTCACAGGCAATCAAAGCATCAAAAACAATCTTTTTGAGATTATTATCATCAAAGCTCAAAAGAGCCTTCTCAGTTGTGCCGTTAGGAGATTTGACAATTCTTATCAGATCATCAAGCTCGTGCGGGCGGGTATTCATTACTACACCTGCTCCCAAAGCTGTCTGCGCCGCAAAAAGCTCTGCGGTATCAGTATCAAGTCCTGCAGAAACGGCATACTCGGCAATATATTTTGTAAATAAATAATAATATGCAGGGCCGCTTCCCGACAATGCGGTAATAACAGACATTTTGTCCTCGGAAACCTCTTTGACAACAGCGATAGAAGATAAAAGTTCTTTTATAAAATTCATTTTGCTGTCTTCTACGCCTGCATCTCTGCACACAGCCACGGCGCCGTAACCGTTCATCATCGGTGCATTTGGCATTGCCCTTATAACCGAGACATTATTTCCGAAAACCGCCTTCACCGATTCAATTTTGATTCCTGCCATAATTGAAATTACGGTACAGCTTAATGCTTCGGCTTTAATATTGCTTACTGCATCGTAAAACTGTTGCGGCTTTACGGCAATAAAGACGTAATCACAAGCTTTGAACAATCCGTTTACATCACTTGCAACTGTTGCTCCGAGCGAGATAAGCTCCTTGCATTTTTCCACGTCTTTATCAAAAAGTAAAATGCTCTCGTATCCAACCGAAGCAGAAATTCCTCTTATTATTGCATTGGCCATATTACCAACGCCCAAAAAACCTATTTTCATAATATTTCTCTTTTCAAACAGTCTTAAATAATAATACTACATTTTGAGTATTTTTGCAAGTGAGAATAATCAAATTTACAAATAAATAAAAAAATAGGTGAATATTCACCTATTTTTCTGTATCATTCGGTTTTCAATGCTGTTTGAATCATCAATGAGCATTCAAGACGCTTTCTCTGCATTTCGCATCCAATCCTATGGGGCTTTAACATATCTTTATTGAATGCGTAATTATTCGCATTGCATCCGCCGCTGCAAAAATATTTTGCAAAGCAGTTCTTGCATTCTTCCTTGTGACAAAGGTCGGTATTTTTGAATTTGGCTTTCATTTCCTTATTCATTTCGGTACCGTGAACGTTACCCATTATGAACTTTCTGTCACCGACAAACTGATGACACGGATAAATATCGCCGTCGGGAGTTACTGCAACATACTCACTTCCGCAGCCGCAGCCCTTAACTCTCTTTAAAATGCAAGGACCGTCATCAAGGTCGATATTAAAATGGAAAAAGTTTATCTTCTTGCCCGATTGCTTTGTTTCAAGGATATATTTTGCAAGCTTCTCATATTCTTCAAGCACAGCAGGAAGCTCTTTTTCGGTAAGCGCCCAGTCGCATTCTGCGGGAGAAACAACCGGTTCAACAGATATCTGATCAAAGCCAAGAGAATAAATATGCTTTACGTCCTCAGCAAAATCGGTGTTGTGCTTCGTAAAGGTTCCGCGAAGATAATAATCTCCTGTGCGGCTCTCAACGAGCTTCTTGAACTTCGGAACTATAATATCGTAACAGCTTTTTCCGTTGACGGTCTTTCTCATCTTATCATTAACGGAAGGTCTTCCGTCGAGCGACAAAACGCAGTTTGACATTTCTTTATTGATATATTCTATTTTGTCATCGTCAAGCAAAACGCCGTTGGTTGTGAGTGTAAAGCGGAAAACCTTGTTATGTTCTTTTTCGATACTGCGAGCATAATCAACAGTTTGCTTTACTACCTCAAAGTTCATAAGCGGTTCACCGCCGAAAAAGTCAACGTCTATATTTTTTCTTCCCTGAGAAGATTTAATAACGAAGTCGATTGCCGCCTTTGCGGTTTCGAAAGGCATAAGCTTTCTTCCTTCGCCAAAGTCACCGGTTGAAGCAAAGCAGTAAGAGCAGCGGAGATTGCAGTCATGTGCTATATTAAGGCAAAGAGCCTTAACGGGAAGGTCATCGTTTTCATTTATATAGCTTGTGGGAACAAACTCCTCGCTGTAAAGAATGCCGTCGTCGTAAAGCTCCTTTAATTCAGAAACTATCTCGGCAACTTCGTTCTTATCCGCATTCTGAATTTTTTCCGAAAGCTTGTTGACTGCATCGTCTTCAAGAAAAAGCTTCTCGTATTCAAGTATATTGTAAGTGAGATCGTCAACCGAATGAACGGCACCGCTCTCAACGTCCAAAACAATGTTGTAACCGTTTTGTTTAAAAATATGTACCATTTTTACATCTCTTCTCTTTCAAAAATATAAGCTGCTCAAAATGAACAGCTTATATTTCATCAAGTGTTAAATTACTTATTTTCGTTTTCGCACTTCTGGTTTGCTACAGTGCAAGAAGTTTTGCAAGCAGACTGGCAAGAAGTCTGGCATTCGCCGCAGCCGCCTTTGCATGCGGTTTTCTTAAGATCGCTTTTCTTTACGGTTTTGATGTGGCTCATTTTGAATACCTCCAAATATTTTTATTGTTTTTGATTTTTAAATTCGTTGCAATAACGGCGGCAACGATCGAAAGTATCATCACGCAAACCGAAATTGCCATAATTTCAAGATCGAAAATAAACGTTTCAGAAAATAACAAACGCGTTATCAGTATAACCGCAAGCATTGAAAGGCCTGTAAAAATTCCAACTATAAGACCGTTTCGTTTGAATTTTATTCCTGCAACAAATCCGCCGATAAATGCTCCTATTCCCGACGATACTACGGCAAGAACAGGTGCCAGATCTTCGCTCAAAGCGCCGCCGAGCATAATAAGTGCAAAAATAAATACAGCCACGGACATTACTGCAAATCCCAAAATACCCGAAAGCATTGAAGCTTTCAATGCAGGGAAATAATTAACGTTTTGTTTTTTCATATTATCATCCTCCGTTTTGTAAATACTATTCGAAGGATGAATAAAATATTACTTAATCTTTCTGCTTAGGTGCTTTTTTGTCAGCCAATGCAGCCTTTTTTTCTTCCTCGGCTTTTTTCTCTGCCGCAATTATGTCTTCTTTTTTGTTAATGGTCTGAATAGCCCATTTCATAATGACCATACGGTTATTCTGTGCGCCAACCTCGATGGTGACCTTATCGTCATCGGGCTTTGCAACTACAACTCTACCGACTATTCCGCCGATGGTAACGAGCTCGTCGCCGATCTTAAGAGCATTTCTCTGTTCCTGGGCTTCTTTATCCTTTTTCTTCTGTGAACGGCTGGAGAAGAACCAGAAGACGATAAGAAGTCCGAGAGGAATGAGCATAAACAAAGTGCTTCCGAGGCCTCCGCCGGGGTTCTGTCCGTTAGAATTAACACCGCTTGAAAGGCTACCGTCAGCGCCGGTTGAGGTGCTGGTGTTTTCCAAAGGATTGGATCCGTTAATCAAATTATCATTTCCGCAATTCATATCTAAATGAACCTCCAAAATTATTGAAATTATTATATTACATTTTAAAAAATTTTACAAGAGATTTTCGGCATTTTAAGTATTTATTTACTTTTATTTTACCGAAAACAGCTTCTTTATAAGCAAATGCCCTTTTTCTACTGTATTTTTCTTATCAATATCGAATTCATTATAAGATATTGCATTCGGACCAAGCTTTGTTTTACTGCTGTAAAGCACGTAAGGAACAGCATCTCTCGAGTGAGTTCTTATCGAAAGCGGCGTGGGGTGATCGGGAAGCAAAAGAATTGCATAATCTTCACCGGCCGATTCAAGTGCTTCGATAAGAGGCTTAAGAATTTCACTGTCTATCTTTTCTATTGATTTTACCTTGTTATCAATTTCAAACCTGTGTCCGCTTTCGTCAGCAGCTTCGACGTGGATATAAACGAAATCATTTCCGTCAAGTAACGTTTTTATAGCAGCGTCGCATTTACCCTTGAAATTGGTGTGAACGTTTCCTGTGGCACCTTCTACCTCCAAAACGTCAAGTCCCGCAAGCTTTCCTATTCCTTTAATAAGGTCAACGGCTGAAACGACGGCACCCTTTACGCCAAACAATTCATTATAAGACTTAAGTGCAGGCTTTCTTCCCTCTCCCCATATCCACATTGAATTGGCGGGGCGGAGCCCTCTTTTGACTCTGTCTGCATTTACGGGATCGTCTTTAAGTATCTCATAGCTTGCCTTCATCATCTTAAGGATAAATTCAGTGCCATTGCCCTTTGGGAGATATTCGGTAATCTTGCGCGTAGTGATATCGTGCGGCGGAGTAAATTCCATACCGCCCTTCGGGGTAGTCCATATAAGACAGTGACGGTAGCTTATACCGCTGTAGAGCCTGTATTCGGAACCGAACTCGGAGAAATATGAGGGAAGCTTTTTATTAAGCGACTCAATCAGCTTTCTGCTCTCCTCTGTGGTTATTTCATCGGAGCTGTAATCAACCATCGTTTTTTCCGAGTAATCCTCTTCATCTGAAAGAGTTACAAGATTGCAACGGAAAACCATATCGGTATCCTTTACGTCAATACCTATGCTTGCAGCCTCAAGCGGTGAGCGTCCTGTATAGTAAACGTCTGGATCATAACCCATTACGGAAAGATTTGCAACGTCACTTCCGGGTTTTAAGTTATCAGGCACAGTCTTAACAAAACCACACTCACCGTTTTGCGCAAGCTTATCCATAACGGGTTTATGTGCCGCTTCAAGCGGTGTTTTGTTGTCAAGTGCATCAAGACGGTAATCAGCCATTCCGTCTCCAAGCATAACAATATATTTCATAAATTACATTCTTTCTTTATATCTTGCATCCTGCTTTACCGATATCGTTGCGGTAGAAGCCTTTTTCAAAAGATATTTTCTTTACGTTTGCGTAGCAGTTGTCAAGCGCCTCGTCAAGTGTCTCACCTTTACAGGTTACACCGAGAACTCTGCCGCCTGCCGTTACAATCTTGCCGTCCTTCAATGCGGTTCCGGCATGATATACCACGCAACACTCGCTGACTTTATCAAGTCCGGTTATTTCATAACCCTTTTCGTAGCTTTTGGGATATCCACCGCTTGCCATAATAACGCAAGCACAAGCGTTATCCGACCATTCGATCTTAAGGTCTGCAAGATTTTCATTTATTACAGCTTCAAAGATATCAACAAGGTCGGTTTTGAGGCGAGGTAAAACCACTTGGGTTTCGGGGTCTCCGAATCGGCAGTTGTATTCGATTACCTTTGGTCCGTTGGGAGTTATCATAAGGCCAAAATACAAAACACCCTTAAACGTTCTTCCCTCTTCGTTCATAGCCTTCATAGTGGGAAGGAAGATGGTTTCCATGCACTCTTTGGCAAGCGCATCGTTATAGAAAGGATTGGGTGAAATAGTACCCATACCGCCTGTATTGGGACCCTTATCGTCGTCATATGCGCGCTTATGGTCTTTAGAGGACACCATAGGAACCATAGTCTTTCCGTCAGTAAATGCCAATACCGAAACCTCGGGGCCGGTAAGGCACTCCTCAATAACAACACAGCTTCCCGATGCGCCGAATATTTTATCCTCCATCGAAGCCTTTACTGCATCAATAGCCTCTTCTCTTGTTTCGGCAACGGTAACACCTTTACCGAGAGCGGGACCGTCTGCTTTAACAACAATCGGCACGGGCTGGCTATTGATATAGTCAACAGCAGCAGCATAATCGGTAAAGCTTTGGTATTTGGCTGTGGGTATATTGTATTTCTGCATCAATTTTTTTGAAAACTCTTTACTGCCTTCAATGATTGCCGCATTTTTTCTGGGACCGAACACCTTAAAGCCTTCTGCCTCAAGCAAATCGGTAAGTCCCATTATAAGAGGATCATCGGGGGCAACTACGATCATATCGGGCTTGAGTTCCTTTGCAAGCTCAACCGATGCCTCAAGATCGGTTGCTTTAACACTCGGGAAGCACTCGGCAACCTCGGCAATACCGCCGTTTCCGGGTGCGCACCAGAGCTTTTCAACTCTTTTGCTTTTATTCAACTGATATGCAATGGCGTGTTCTCTTCCGCCGCTGCCGTAAATCAATATCTTCATTTATATTACCTTCTTTAATATATCAATGATGGAAAAGTCTTATTTCGGTAAACGCCATAACCATACCGTATTTATTGCAGGTTTCAATAACGTTATCGTCTCTTATCGAGCCGCCGGGCTCTGCTATATAAGCAACTCCGCTTCGTTTCGCTCTTTCGATATTATCACCGAAGGGGAAGAATGCGTCGGAAGCCAATGCGACTCCGCTCATTGTTTTGAGCCATTCCTTTTTCTCCTCGCGTGTAAGCTCAACAGGCTTTTCCTTAAAGAAAAGCTGCCAGTTTCCGTCGGCGATTACGTCCTCGGGAGTATCGGAAATATATACGTCGATAGTGTTATCTCTGTCGGGTCTTCTGATATCGTCCTTAAAAGGAAGGTTCAATACCTTGGGGTGACGGCGGAGATACCAGGTATCAGCTTTATTGCCTGCAAGGCGGGTACAGTGGATTCTCGACTGCTGACCTGCGCCAACGCCTATTGTCTGACCGCCCAAAGAATAGCACACAGAGTTTGACTGAGTGTATTTAAGAGTAATAAGACCGAGAATGAGGTCGTTTATTGCGTCCTCGGGAAGATCCTTTGCATCGGTTACGATGTTTTTGAGCATTTCCTTATCTATTTTAAGCTCATTTCTTCCCTGCTCAAAGGTAATTCCGAAGCAATCCTTGGTTTCTATGGGAGCAGGTTTATAGTCGGGATCTATTTTTATAATGGTATAGTTACCTTTTTTCTTTGTTTTGAGAATTTCGAGTGCCTTCTCAGTATAAGAGGGAGCTATAACGCCATCGGAGACCTCAAGTTTAAGAAGATTTGCGGTATCCTCATCGCACTCATCGGAAAGAGCGGCAAAGTCTCCGTAGGACGACATTCTGTCGGCTCCTCTTGCTCTTGCATAGGCCGATGCGATAGGTGAAAGATCAACCTTGTCAACAAAATAGATTTTCCTCTCAATTTCATCAAGAGGCTTACCGATTGCAGCACCTGCAGGGCTTACGTGCTTAAAGGACGTTGCCGCCGCAAGACCTGTCGCCTGCTTAAGCTCCTTTACAAGCTGCCATGCGTTAAAAGCGTCGAGAAAATTGATAAATCCGGGCCTGCCGCAAAGTACTTCAATGGGTAGCTCGCCATCCTGCATAAAGATACGGGCAGGCTTTTGGTTCGGATTACATCCGTACTTAAGTTCTAATTCTTTCATCTTACAACGTCCTTCCTTATTTATTTTTGTTTATAATGCGTGTTTCAAATTCACCTGTTTCAAGGTCGATAAATCGAGTGAAAAGAGACACCTTATTTTCCTCGTTGAGTGCGTTCCAGATGGAATTTGTAAATTCATCAAGATCGCCGCAGATCTCAACAGTTTTCGGTGCGCCTTCGAAGGTGGGAATAGGGTTTCCGTCGCACTTATAGGTGTGGATGAAATGGCCCTTACCTGCCAAGGGGTTTTCATAATTGAAGTAGAAGCGCTCGTCAGAGGACGGATCGCCGTCTGCGCTTTTTAAAAT
>JAZQKU010000049.1:0-22731 GCA_045542315.1 Eubacteriales bacterium
TATGACTCAAGAAGATTGCAAAATATTGAGAATTTCACAATCTTATGCTATAATAAAAATAAATCCACTTTGTATAGAGAGGTTATAATATGATTGATATTGAAAAAATATTGTATGACAAAGTTAAATCTGTAATGTCAAATTGGAACGAGGATGGCATTTATGCTATTTCCTTTTTCGTTTATTCTAATGAGGCATACGAGTTTAAGAACTTCACCAATGTATCAACTTGGGCTATTAGTTATAATACCGAGTCAGATTGCGAGGGGGCAGGTCCACTTGATGAAGAAAGGTGGAACTATGCTTTTTGGAGACAGGATGAAACAAGCATCATTGACATTGACGAGCCTGATGAATGCACCGAAGCTTTGTATAAATGGTATGCAGAACAAGGTATTGAAAACATCGGTTATGAAGATATGGACAATATGTACGATGAAGAATATAATTACATCGGCAAGGGTCCTGTCGGTCATTATGAGTTAATTGAACTCGCTGCCAATGTTGCAAAGAAATTGCAGGAAGAGGGTTTTGTTGCAAACCAATTCAAAAAACAACTTCCTATTATAATTCACGGACTTGAATGTGCTTGGTATGATATTGAGGCAACCCAAAAGGCAAACCCAAACGGAGAAGCAGACACATATATCAATGCAATGAAAGAAATGGGAGCAATTTAAATTTTAGAATCAAAAAAACAAAAGAGGACTATGACAGTTTTGGTGTCATAGTCTTTTAAAATAACTTCCACAAAGTTTGCACAAAGATAGATTTTGAGGAAAAAAGAAAACCCCGAAAACCGTGATGGTTTCGGGGTTTTTGAATGTTCTGTAAGATAAAGCCGATTGGCAATAATTATCTCTTTGAGAACTGAGGTGCGCGACGTGCAGCCTTTAAGCCGTACTTCTTTCTTTCCTTCATTCTGGGGTCTCTGGTGAGTAAGCCCGCTTTTTTGAGGGGAAGACGAAGCTCTGCATCGTAGCGAAGGAGCGCTCTTGCGCAGCCGTGACGGCTAGCGCCTGCCTGACCGGTAACGCCGCCGCCGCAAACGGTAGCAACGAGGTCGAACTTGCCGGTGGTGCCGGAAACCTCGAATGCCTGACGAACGACAAGCTTTAAGGTTTCAAGACCGAAATAATCGTCGATATCTCTGCCGTTGATGGTGATAACGCCGGTGCCGGGCATGATTCTTACGCGAGCAACCGAGCTCTTTCTTCTGCCGGTGCCGTAGAAGTATTCTTTCTTAGCTGTATACATTTCTTATATCCTCCCTTATTTCACAAGCTCGGGCTTCTGAGCAGCGTGGGGATGCTCTGCGCCTGCATAGACCTTAAGTCTTAAGAATGCAGATCTGCCGATGGTGGTATCGGGAATCATGCCTTTAACAGCCTTCTCGATAACGGTTTCGGGAGATTTTGCCATAAGTGCCTTGTAGCCGATCTCTTTAAGACCGCCTACCCAACCGGTGTGATGACGGTAGACCTTCTGCTCTGCCTTCTTGCCGGTGAGGATTGCTTTTTCAGCGTTGATAACGATTACAAAATCGCCGCAGTCTGCGTTGGGGGTGAATTCGGGCTTATTTTTGCCTCTCAAAATGTCGGCTGCCATAACCGAAACTCTGCCGACCGGAATGCCTGCTGCGTCGATGATAAACCATTTGCGCTCAAGTTTTTCTGCGTTTGCCATGTAGGTTTTCATGTGAGATTTTCCTTCCTTAATAAATTATTTCGTGCAAAATATTCTCACGTTTAGCCGCCGTTTTCGGCGCTAAACCGATAACTTTGACGTAATTTCTTTAATTTTGCTCCAATAATATACACTATAAAAAGGCGTATGTCAAGGGGGTAAAAACAAAAAAATCAATTTATATCCCGTATTCTCTCATTTTTGCTCTTATTTGCTCGTTTTCTCTCTCTTTTTTAAAAATCAATTCATTTTTTTGTTTTTCCGCTTGCAGACAGAGAAATTCTCGTTTTAACTGCCGTTTTAAGTCTGTTTTCGAGCTTTTTGCGGTTTTCGGCGGCAAGACGCTCGATTTGAGCTTTTTTCTCTTCCGTTCTCTTTTTTTCTATCAATTCCGAAATTTCCGTTTGCTCTTTTTCGTCCTCGTAGGTAAGGTGGGAGAAAAAGGCGTCGGGATAGACGAATTTTTTTATATTTCCCGAAAAATCAACCGTCAGGTAGCCTTCGTTTTCCGAAACGACCTTTCCCCTTCCGAGAGTTTTATGAATAACGGTGTCCTTCATTTTTCGTTACCTTTCTGACGGAAACGGCTTTTTGCCGCTTTTCCGACTCTAAAATTATAACAAAAACGAAAATTTTTCTCAAAGGCAATTTTGCACAAAAAAACCTCGATTTTCAATGCGAAAAATTATAAAAATGACCATAGGCGCAAAAAAATTTACTTGTTTAGTTGTGATAATTATGATATACTTATATTAACTTTCTTCGTATGAGGGATCTATGAAAAAAATTATTCCGGTAATTTTAATGCTTTTAACGCTCCTTTGTTCATGCGACGTGCAAACGGGCGGCAAGTCCCAAAAGCCGCTTGATGCAATTTTGCATGCGGGCGGCGGTAAGGACGGCGTTACTTATTTAAACGCCACCGAGCCGTTTTACGAATATTACGCCGCAGGCTACAGATATTTCGAATACGACCTTATGCTCTCGAGCGACGGCAGAATAATAGGCGCCCACGAGGACGTTTATTTCAGCGCCGAGGAGTTGAGAGCGCTCGGTTACGAGCAGTTCAAGGAGCTTCGCCTGCCCGGCGGCTACACTCCCGTAAACGAGGAGTGGCTTATCGAAACGGTTATGAGCTATCCCGACGTAAGGATCGTGGTCGATGCCAAGATGTCTTCCCTTTCGGAGGACGCGGCGGTCCTTTGCCGCATAGCGGAGCTTGAAAAAATTTACGGGCTTGACATTTCCGATAACTTCATTCCCGAGGTGTTCGGAATTGAAATGTGGGAAATTTTAAAGGAAAAGACCGATTTTAGCAGTTATTTCTACTCGCAGTATAAGGTCTATTACACGGTGGATACCATTTTGGAATATTTCGGGGACGAGGAAAGGATCACAGGCATCTGCTTCCCCGACTACGTTGACGGCGATATCCGTGCGGGCTTTTCACGCCTGAAGGAGGCGGGCAAGAAAATTTATATTTTTACCTGCGACTCGGCGGCGGAGGCCGACTATATAAGAGAAATAGGTGCAGACGGGGCTTACGTTGATTTTCCGTCTGTGCTTGAATGAGGGAGGGACGTTTTTGAAAAAAAGGATTATAGCGCTTATTCTGGCTGCGGCCGTTACCGCGTCTCTTTTTCTCTTTTCGTCCTGTGAAGAGGAAAGCTATACCAAAAGCTTTTTTGCCTTAAACACCTTTTGCAGCGTTACCGTGCCGATGAAAAACAAAAAGGCGGCAGATGAGGTCGCACGGAGGATCGGCGAGGCGGAAAAGGTCTTTTCCGCCGTGAGAGAGGACTCCGAGCTTTACAAAATAAACCAAAACGGCGGCGGAGAGCTGTCAAGGGAGCTTTATTCGGTTTTGAAAAGGGCGCTTGAGATAAACGCGCTACTTCCCGCCTTCGACCCTTCTCTTTACAATCTCACCCTTTTGTGGGGGTTTGGCTCAGAGCCGTCGGTGCCGTCGGAAAAGGATATTTCCGATCTGCTTTTACAGACGGGCGCCGATAAGATAACTCTTACCGACGGTGCCGTTACCTTAAAGGACGGCGCAAGAATTGACCTCGGCGCCGTAGCAAAGGGGTATCTTTCCGAGGTTGCAAGAGATATCCTTGCTCAAAACGGCGTTGAGAGAGGAATTGTAAATCTCGGCGGAAACGTTTACGTTTCAGGTAAAAAGGAAAACGGAGCCGATTATAAGGTGGGAATAAAAAAGCCCTTTTGCGAGGATATTCTCGGCGTTTTAACGGGCGGTGACCTTTTTTACGTCACCTCGGGAAGCTACGAGCGCTATTTTACCGAAAACGGTGAAAATTATTGCCACATTTTGGACCCGAAAACGGGATATCCCGCAAAAAGCGGACTTTATTCGGTTACCGTGGTTTCAAAAGACGGCACCCTTTCCGACGCCCTTTCAACTGCCTTTTTCATAATGGGAGCGGAGGCTTCGCTTGAATATATTGAAAAAACGGGAATCTGCGAGGCGGTTTTCGTAACCGAACAAAACGAGATAATTTTAACAAACGGATTAAAGGGCCGCTTTACCCTGCTTGATAACGGCTACCTGATCAAGGACTGATAAAAACGGAAAAGCTCTTTAAAAAAGCGGATATTTTTATAATAGCCGCGGCTCTTATTTTTGCCGCGGCGGCTTCCTTATTCGTTTTTCTCGCACCCAAGGAGGCAAAAACCGCAAAGATATATATTGACGGCGAGCTTTACCGCGAAATTTCGCTTGAATTATACACGGAGTATAAAATTACCGAGCATTTTACCGTAGCGGTTACCGAAAAGGGCGTTAAGGTTACCGAAAGCGACTGCAAGGATAAGATATGCGTAAATACGGGATATCTCACCAAAAGCGGTCAGGCGGCGGTCTGCGTGCCAAACGGCATATCGGTAATACTCTCGGGAGAGGGGGAGGCCGACGTTGTTACGTGATAAAATGAAAAGCACGGCAGGCCGCACCGCCTCTGCGGCGGTGCTCGGGATCCTTGCCGTCGTATTTACAGTGATCGAGTTTTCCGTGCCCACCGGATTTGCCCTTCCCGGACTGAAGCTCGGGCTTGCAAACACCGTGATACTGTTTGCGGTAAGAAGAAGGAAAACAGCCGAGGCGTTTTTCGTTACCCTTACAAAGGTGGCGGCATCTGCGCTTCTTTCGGGAAGCGTTAGCGGCTTTCTTTATTCGCTTTCGGGCTCGGCTCTTGCCTTTTTGGGAATGGCGGCAATAAACGCGCTTTTAAAGGAAAAGGCGGGAACGGCGGGCGTTTCGGTCGTCGGTGCCGTCCTTCACAATTTTGGGCAGTGGGCGGTGTCGCTTTTGTTTTTCGGCGCGGCGGCGGTCTATTATCTTCCCTTTCTTCTTTTCTTCGGCACGGTGACGGGTATAATTACGGGAATTTGCGCACATTTCGTGATTTTGGCGGTAAATAAAGCCGAAAATAAGATGAAATATTGAAAAAACTGTGGAAAATGCTGTTGATATAGTGTATAATTATATAAAAGAAGGAGGCGGCAAAAATGGAAAGCTATAAGGTTGCGGGGCTTAATGTCAACTATGAGGCAAGGTGCGCGCTCTTAAAGGAGCGAAGCAAAAAGTTCCTTTCGGAATACACCGACTCACCCGATATCACGGTGGATATTCCCTTTGAATTTTTTGAAAAAAAGCAAAGAGAAAATCCTCATCTTACCATCGACGAGTGCGAATATCTCTGGCTCGGCGGTGAGTTTTACAAAAAGCTTATAGATTTCGGAGGATTTTTGCTTCATTCCTCGGCAGTGGTGAAGGATAACGAGGCATATCTTTTTTCAGCCGCGCCCGGCACGGGAAAATCCACCCACGCCGCTCTGTGGCTAAGGCTTTTTGAGGACGCCTACGTTTTAAACGACGATAAGCCCTGCCTTCGTCTTTCCGACGGCTCCTTTTTCGCATCGGGCACTCCCTTTTCGGGAAAAAGCGACCTTTCGGAGAACAAAACGGTGCCCGTTAAAGCAATTTGCTTTTTGGAAAGGTCAAAGGAAAACAGAATAAGAAGGCTTTCGGGCGGTGAGGTGCTTGTGAGGGTAATGAACCAGACCTTCAGACCCAAAGACCCCGAGCTTATGGATAAATTTCTGGCTCTGCTTTCGGAGCTTGTTGAAAAGGTCCCCTTTTATTTGCTTGGCTGTAATATGGATATCTCGGCGGCGCGCCTTTCCTACGGGGCAATGTCGGGTAAAGAGATAAAGGAGTAATCAAAATGAAGATAAAAAAAGGCTTTATGTTAAGAGATGTTGCGGGACACAGCGTTGTGGTCGCGGTGGGAAAGGCATCGCTTTCCTTTAACGGTCTTATAAGACTTAACGACAGCGGCGTTATCCTTTGGAAGGCGCTTGAAAACGGCGGCGGCGTTTCGGAGCTTGCGGCGGCACTCACCGCCGAATACGATATTGATATCGAAACCGCAACGGGCGATGCCGAGGCGTTTATCGAAAAATGCAGGAATGCGGGAATTTTGGAAGAATGAGCGTAAGAGTTGAGGATATAATCGAAAAAAACGGCTTTTACATCGGAACGCCCGTGGGTCTTTCGATGTTGCCGCTTCTCCGTAACAGACGGGACACCGTCTATATCGTAAACGATAAGGAGCTTAAGAAATACGATATCGTGCTTTACCGCAGGGATTCGGGAAAGCTCGTTATGCACAGATATTACGGAAAATCGGAGGAGGGTCTTGTTTTCATAGGCGACAATCAGCACGTCTTTGAAAGGAACGCAAGGCCCGAATGGATAATAGGAAAGGTAAAGCATTATTACAGAGACGAGGAAAAGAAAAGCCTTGAAGGCTTTGGCTATAAGCTCTACCTCTTTTTCTGGTGTAAGCTTTTCGTTTTCAGGCTCCCCTACGTTTTATGGGGCGTTTTGAAGAGAAAAATTCAGGCCTCCGTGAAAGGATAAAAAAATGAAGATCACAGCGGGGAAATTCATTAAAGACAATTTCAGAACGCAGATTGTGCCGGTGGCGCTTTTGATCGTAGGCTATTTTGCCGTGTCGGTGCTTTCGGTGCTTTTCGCGATGTTTTCGCAATACGTCGTTGACTACGCCGTAGCGGGCAAAATGAGCGCCTTTTATTCCTTTGCCGCCCTTATGATAGCCTTCGGCGCGTTGCAGATCGCAATAAATATGATATGCCGCTTTGCGGAGGAAAAAATAAAGGCGAAATTCGACGTCAAAATGCGTTCAAGCGTCTTTTCCGCTTTTCTTTATAAGAAATACGCCGAGCAGACCAAATTCCACAGCGGCGAGATAATAAACCGTCTTTCAAACGATACCGCCGTGGTGGCAGACGGTATTATAGGAATTTTACCCCACTTCTTCCAGTTCACCTCAAAGATACTTTTCACCGTTATCGTCCTGTTTCTGCTTGACTGGAAGTTTGCTCTTATCGTAGTAGTCGGCGGCGTAGTTTCATTTATGGGACTTCGCGCCTTCAAGCTGACAATCAAGAGCCGCCACAAGAAGGTGCAGGAGGCGGACGGCAGGGTGCGCGCCGAATGGCAGGATTCCCTTGCGGCAATGCCGGTGGTGAAGGCCTTTTCGGTGGAAAGGCTCATGTCGGAAAAGAGCGAGGGGCTGTTGTTTGAGCTTTTTAACGCCCGAATGAAGAGAAGAACGGTGGCTATCGCCTCATCGGCGGGGCTTGAGACCGTTTTCAGAATAGGAAACGTTTTTGCAATAATCTGGGGCTGTCTTATGCTCACCGACCCCGAAAGCGGCTTTACCTTCGGAACACTTACTGCCGTTTTACAGCTCCTTTCGTCAATTCACGCACCCTTTAACCAGCTTTCGAATATGATTCCGAAATATTATCAGGTCACCGCCTCGGCAGAAAGGCTTTGCGAGGTGCTTTCACTTGAAAACGAGCCGGAAAAGGAAGCGGTTGAGGCAGAGGGAATAAAGAGTATATCATTTGATAACGTCACCTTCGGCTACGGCGGTGAAACGGTTATCGAGAACGCCTCGTTTGAGATAAAAAGAGGCGAGATAGTTGGTATTCACGGCGTTTCGGGCGGCGGAAAAAGCACCCTTTTAAAGCTTATGCTCGGTCTTTATTACGATTACGAAGGAAAGATAACCGTAACTTTCGAAAACGGAAAAAGCAAAGAGCTTTCCGAAACGGAAAGAAACGTTTTTGCCTACGTCCCGCAGGACGCGGAGCTTTTCTCGGGAAGCGTTTTGGAAAATATAACCTTTAAAAGAGAATGCACCGAAGAAGAAACAGCCGCCGCGTTAAAGGCGGCGTGCGCGGAGTTCGTCTATGACCTTCCAAACGGGCTTGACACCCTGCTTACCGAGCGCGGAGGCGGCGTTTCCGAGGGGCAGAAGCAGCGGCTTTCGGTATGTCGCGCCCTTCTTTTCAAGGCGCCCGTTCTGATTCTTGACGAGGCAACGAGCGCGCTTGACGTTGAAACCGAGAAGAAAATGCTTGAAAATATCAAGGCGCTCGGAAAAACGGTAATAATGGTAAACCACAGACCCGCCGCGCAGAGCTTTGCCGACAGGTCGCTTAAGGTAAGCGACAAAACGGTTTTCGAAAATGAGGTTTAAAAATGGCAAATAAGTCTTTTAACGCAAAAAAGGAATTTTTCAAATATACGGGAAGCCTTTTCCTTTATCAGGCAATCTCCTCGCTGATGACGCTTTTTATGTGTCTTGGCGTGATCGCCTTTTTCGGCGCGGGCTGGTGGCAGCTTATCCTTACCTCGGCGGTGCCGTCGATAACGATCTATTCGATGGCTTATCTCGAGGCGTGGAAATACGGCTTTCGGCAAAAGGGCGCCACGGGCGACGGAAAAGCGCTTATAAATGCGGGCCCCGTAAGGCTTGACTGCTTTATCGCCGCCGTGATATTCGAGCTTCCGAGCGTGGTGCTTTATCTTCTTTTCGTTGTTTTCGGAAAGACGTGGGCAACCCTTCCCTTCCTGTTTACGAGATACAACTTTTACGGAATATATTACACCTTTGCGGAAACCGAGGGCTGGCGCTATATAATTCCCTTCCTCTTCCTCGTTTCGCCCATACTTGCGATCTTAGGCCACAACTTCGGAAGCAGGGACTTCTCGGTAATAGATTTTATCAAATACGGAAAAAACAAAAAGTAAAAAGAAAACGCACCCCGCATGCGCACCTGCCATAGAGCAGGTGCGCAACGAAATTTGCCCCCCTTGGGCAAGTGAAATCGCTTCGCGGTGAAATATTTGCTTTGCAAATGTGAAATGTTCGCTCACGCGAACGTGGGCAAATTTCATTTCACATCGAGCAGAGCGAGATATTTCACAATGTGCAATAGCACATTATTTCACGTTTTGCGAAAGCAAAACATTTCACTATATGCATTTGTGTCTTCAAATGCAGTACTTGTCAAGAAAGAAGGACGAAGAATTTTCGCAATTCTTCGTCCTTTTCCTGTCAGTAGGTGTTATTCTGTTTAATACCGCTCTATCGCAATCACCTGCGGGGTACTTTTTTTATTTATGGTAAAGCTTTCTCGTCTGGTACTGCGGCTCGCAGGTGAGGTTTATTCCGAGCTTTCGGTAAACGTCCTGATCTACCTGCGCCAGAATGACGGTGGAGTGTGCCTCGGCAAACTTAAGCTCCTTTAAATTTTCCATTGCCGTTTTGGCGGCGTCACTCGTGGCGGCGGATATCGCAAGAGCTATAAGCACCTCGTCGGAGTGAAGACGGGGGTTTTTGTTTCCGAGGAAACCTGTTTTGAGTGCCTGAATGGGGGCGATGACCTCGGGCTTGATGAGGTCTATCTCGCTGTCGATTCCGCTTACCGCCTTGACTGCGTTAAGAAGGGCGGCGGAGGAGGCTCCGAGAAGCTTGGTGGTCTTTCCCGTAACGGTCTTGCCGCTCGGGAGCATTATGGCAACTGCGGGCTGGTTTTCGGTTTCCGCCGATTTTGAAAGGGCGGCGGCGACCACGGCGCGGTCATCGGGAGAGACCTCTGCCTTCTTCATAAGAAGCTCTATTTTGCTTATAGCCTCGTCTGTTCCGGTGCCGCTTCTTTTTTGCATAAGTGCGGCAAAATAACGGCGGATTATCTCATCGCGGGAGGCTTTTATGCATATCTCCTCGTCGCTTATGCAAAAGCCTGCCATGTTAACGCCCATATCGGTAGGCGACTTATAGGGGCTTTCGCCGTAGATCCTTTCGAACATCGCGTTTAAAACGGGGAAGACCTCAACGTCGCGGTTGTAGTTTACGGTGGTGGTGCCGTAGGCCTCAAGATGATAGGGGTCTATCATATTGACGTCGTTAAGATCGGCGGTGGCAGCCTCGTATGCGAGGTTTACGGGGTGCTTTAAGGGAAGGTTCCATACGGGGAAGGTCTCAAACTTCGCATAGCCCGATTTGATTCCGCGGATATGGTCGTGGTAAAGCTGTGAAAGGCAGGTTGCCATCTTTCCGCTTCCGGGACCGGGGGCGGTAAGCACCACGAGAGGCTTTTTCGTTTCTATGTAATCGTTTTTGCCAAAGCCGTTTTCGGAAACTATGTTGGGAATGTCAACGGGATAGTTTTCAATGGGATAATGGAGATATACCTTGATTCCGAGCCTTTCAAGCTTTTCCTTGAAGGCGCGGGCAGAGGGCTGATCCTTATACTGCGAGATTACAACCGAGCCGACGAAAAGGTCAAGGGCGCGGAAGGCGTCGATAAGTCTTAAAACGTCGAGGTCGTAGGAGATGCCGATATCGCTTCTTACCTTGTTCTTTTCGATATCGCGGGAGTTTACGACGATAACTATCTCTGCCTCGCTTGCAAGTGAGCGAAGCATGGAAAGCTTACTGTCGGGAAGAAAGCCGGGAAGCACGCGGGAGGCGTGATTGTCGTCAAACAGCTTGCCGCCGAATTCGAGGTAAAGCTTGCCGCCGAATTTATCGATGCGTTTTCTTATCTCGTTTCCCTGAAGCTCTATGTATTTTTCGTTGTCAAAGCCCTTTTTAAACATAACCCTATCTCCAAAATCGAACAATATCTTTAATATTATAACATAATAAAACCGATTTCGCAATTATAAAAAGCCCGAAATGTGAAAAAACTTTCATATAAAAAAATTAACGTCCTCTTTTTTCGTAAAAATTTGACAAACGGTATATATTTGTTATATAATATTATATCTATGACCTTTAGAAAGGGGAGCTTGAAAACGGAGCGTAACGATACCATTGCGGCGGTAGCCACGGCAAGAGGCACGGGCGGCGTTGCGGTTATAAGAATAAGCGGTGAAAATGCTCTTAAAACTGCAAAAAGCGTTTTCCGTTTTGCAAAAAAAGAGGAAGATATCACTCCGAGATATCTCTATTTCGGCACGGTGGTTTTTGAAGAAAACGTTATCGACAGCGGACTTTTTGCATATTTCAAGGCTCCCGCCTCATATACGGGAGAGGACGTTGTCGAAATAAGCTGTCACGGCGGCGTGCTGGTCACCGAAACGGTGCTTTCTGCGGTTATTGCTGCGGGCGCGCGTCTTGCGCTTCCCGGCGAATTTACCAAAAGAGCGTTTATAAACGGAAAGCTTTTGCTTGACGAGGCGGAGGCGGTTTCCGAAATAATAGAGGCAGACAGTGAAAGAGCCCTTCTTGCGGCCTCGGCAAATCTCCTTTCGGGAACGGGCAAGACCGTTTCGGCGGAAAAGGAGATGCTTAAGGAGGCGCTTGCACGGTTTTTTGCGGTGATCGACTGGCCCGACGAGGAGATAGACGAATACGATAAGGAAACGATGCTTAATAAGCTTTTTACGGCCGAAAAAAAGTTTTCGGAGCTTATAAGGAACGCCAGAAACGGAATCACCTTAAAGGACGGCGTAAAGACCGTTATCGCGGGGGCGCCGAATGCGGGAAAATCAACTCTTATGAACGCCCTTGCCGACTGCGAGCGAAGCATTGTTACCTCGGTGCCCGGCACCACGAGGGATATTATCTCCGAAACGGTAACGCTCGGCGGCGTAAAGCTTAATCTTTCCGACACTGCGGGCATAAGAGAAAGCGACGACGAGATTGAAAAAATCGGAATTGAAAGGGCGGTCTCCGCTCTTTCGGAAGCGGAGCTTATAATATTTACGGTTGACGCGACGTCGGGAATAACTCCCGAGGTAAAGGAGCTTTCAAAGGTTATTTTAAAGGAAAAAAAGCCCACCGTTACCGTCTTTACCAAGTGCGATCTTTCCCCCGTTTCAAACGAGGCGGCAAAGGAAATGGCGAGGCTGCTCGGAACGGAGGAGGAGCTTGCCGTTTCGGTTTCGGCAAAGAACAAAGAGGGAATTTCCGCGCTCGAAAATGCGGTAGTTACCCTTTTGGGGCTTGACAGGATAAAGAAAAACGAGCCGATGATACTCAGCCGCCGTCAATACGGCTGTCTTTTGGCGGCAAACAGGGCGGTTTCGGCGGCAATAGAGCTTATAAAAGAGGACGAAGCTGCCGACATAGTGGTTTCGGAGCTTGAAAATGCGGTTTCCGCCCTTTCCGAGCTTGACGGCACCAAGGCAAGCGATGAAATTCTTGCCACGATATTCTCAAAATTCTGCGTAGGAAAATAAAAAAGGGGTCTTACTCTTGCAAAGATATACAGCCGAGAGCTTTGACGTAGCCGTAATCGGCGCCGGTCACGCCGGCATTGAGGCGGCGCTTGCTTCTTCAAGGCTCGGATTTAAAACCATTCTTTTTTCAATAAGTCTTGATTCTGTCGGCAATATGCCCTGCAACCCCTCGATAGGCGGCACCGCAAAGGGCCATCTCGTGAGGGAGATCGACGCCCTCGGCGGCGAAATGGGCAAGGCGGCAGATGCCTGCGCCATTCAGATAAAAATGCTTAACCGCGGAAAAGGTCCCGCGGTCCACAGCCTTCGCGCGCAAATTGACCGCCGCCGCTACACCGAATATATGAAGCAGGTCATTGAGAGGACCGAAAATCTCGATCTGAAGCAGGCGGAGGTAACCGAAATTCTATTTGAGGAAAAGTGCGGTAAAAAGGCGGTTTCGGCAGTGGTCACCCACCTCGGCGCGGTCTTTCCCGTTAAGGCGGTCGTAATTGCAACGGGCACCTACCTTATGGGCAGAGTGCTTATAGGCGAGGTAAACTATCCCTCGGGACCCGACGGGCTTTTCCCCTCGGTTTCCCTTTCCGCTTGTCTTAAGGAGGCGGGCGTAAATCTCGTTCGCTTCAAAACGGGAACCCCCGCAAGAATCAAGCGCTCGTCGATAGATTTTTCGAAATGCGAGGTTCAGGAGGGCGAAACAGACCTTTGTCCCTTCTCCTTTACCTCGAAAAAGCCGCCCGAAAATAAGGCGGTCTGCCACCTGACCTACACTAACGACGAAACCAAGCGGGTCATTATGGAAAACCTTGACCGCTCCCCGCTCTATACGGGCGTTATCGAGGGCGTAGGTCCCCGCTACTGCCCCTCGATTGAGGATAAGGTAGTGAGATTTGCCGATAAAAAGCGTCATCAGCTCTTTCTTGAGCCTATGGGTCTTACCACCGACGAAATTTACGTTCAGGGAATTTCCTCATCTCTTCCCGAGGATGTTCAGATAAAGCTTATGAAGACTATCCCCGGCCTTGAAAACGTTAAGATAATGCGCACCGCCTATGCGATAGAATACGATTGCATCGACCCCACCGAATTAAAGGCAAGCCTTGAATTCAAAAATATAAGCGGTCTTTTCGGCGCGGGGCAGTTTAACGGCACCTCGGGCTACGAGGAGGCGGCGGGTCAGGGACTTGTTGCGGGAATAAACGCGGTAAAATATATTGAAAACAAAGAGCCGCTCATTCTTCCCCGCTCATCGTCATATCTCGGCACTCTTATCGACGATCTCGTTACCAAGGGCACCAACGAGCCCTACCGTATGATGACCTCCCGCTCGGAGTACCGCCTTATCTTAAGGCAGGATAACGCCGATAAGCGGCTTACCCCCATCGGCTACGAGATAGGTCTTATCGACGAAAAGAGATATAAAAAATATCTTTCAAAGCAAAGAAAAATTGAAAAAGAGATAAAAAGGCTTATGGTGACCACGGCACGTCCCACAAAGGAGTTAAACGACGCTCTCCTCTCAGTCGAGAGCGAGCCGCTTAAAACGGGAGCAAGGCTTTCGGAGCTTTTGAAGCGTCCGAGAGTGAGCTACGGGCTTCTGGCGGCGGCGGACAGCGAGCGTCCCAACCTTTCCCGCGATATAACCGAGGCGGTTGAGGTCGCCCTCAAATACGAGGGATATATAAAACGCGAGGAGAAGGAGGCGGAAAGCTTCTTAAAAGAGGAATCGAAGCTTCTTCCCGAAAATACCGATTACTCGCTTATTACGGGGCTTCGCCTTGAGGCAAGACAGAAATTAAATAAGCTAAAGCCCCGAAGCATAGGTCAGGCATCGAGAATTTCGGGCGTTTCGCCCGCCGACGTTGCAGTGCTTATGCTCTGGCTTCAGAATAAAGGAATTCCCAAAAAGGATAAAGGTGAATAAAATGCTTCTTACCGATAATTTGAATATTGAAAACGGCCACCTCACGGTAGGCGGAGTGGATACCGTTTATCTTGCAAAAAAATACGGCACCCCCCTCTACGTTATGGATAAGGACCTTATGGCAAAGACTGCCCGTGAATATAAGGGCGCCATCGAGAGAGCTTACGGCGAGGGAAACGGCAGGATCCTTTACGCCTCAAAGGCGTTTTGCTGCCTTGAAAGCTGCCGCTTTGCCAAGGAGGAGGGGCTCGGACTCGACGTCGTTTCGGGCGGCGAGCTTTACACGGCGCTTAAGGCGGGCTTCCCCGCAGAGCTTATCTGCTTCCACGGAAACAACAAGACCGACGCAGAGCTTAAAATGGCTGTTTTGAATAACGTCGGTCACGTTATAGTGGATAACCTTTTTGAGCTTGAAAGATTAAACGCCTTTGCTTTAGAGGCAGAGAAAAGGGTTAAAATAATGTTTCGCATAAAGCCCGGAATCGACGCACATACCCACGATTACGTCCGCACCGGCTCGATAGATTCGAAGTTCGGATTTGCCCTTGAAAACGGAGAGGCTTACGAGATAGCAAAGGCCACCCTTTCGATGGAAAACGTTGAATTTACGGGAATTCACTGCCACATCGGCTCACAGATATTCGATATCGAGCCGTTTGAGGATGCGGCAGAGGTAATGCTTGAATTTATGGCAAAGATCAAAAACGAGCTTGGAATAACTCTCACCGAGCTTAACCTCGGCGGCGGCTACGGAATCAAATACACAGATTCAAACGATCCCGTGCCCTACGGTGCATATATTGAAAAAATCAGCATAAGAGTAAAGGCGGTCTGCGAAAGGCTCGGTCTTTCCCTTCCCTTTATCTTTATGGAGCCGGGAAGAAGCCTCGTGGGTCCCGCAGGCGTTACCCTTTACACTGCCGGAAGCATAAAGGAGATAAAGGGCGTTAAAAACTACCTTGCCATCGACGGCGGTATGACCGATAACCCCCGCTATGCGCTTTACAAATCGGAATACACCGTGGTTGCCGCCTCGAGAATGAACGACGCACCCGAAAAGGAATACACCGTTGCGGGAAAATGCTGTGAAAGCGGAGATATTATTCAGGAGAGGGTAATGCTTCCCGAAATGAGATCGGGTGACATCGTTGCAGTGCTTGCAACGGGCGCATATAACTACTCAATGTCGATGAATTACAACAGAATTCCCCGCGCACCCGTGGTTGCTCTTTCAAATAAAGAGGATAAGCTCTGGATAAAGAGAGAGAGCTACGAGGATATTATCAAAAACGATCTGTAAGAGGTAAATTATGAGAAAGGTAAGGGCTTTTTTCAAAAAGACCGCGTGCTTTGGCTTGTGCGCGGCGCTTTTCCTTTGCCTTTTTCTCGGGCTTGCGCCCGTAAGCCTTGCCGATGAGGTACCGATCACCGCGGTGACGGCAGGCGAAACGGTTGAGATAACGGAGGGCGCGGTTTTTGAGAACGTCTTGTTTTACAACGCAAACGAAATTTCGGTTTCGGTAAACAACGTGACCTTTAAAAATTGCAGATTTTACGGCGAAAACGGAGTTTCGATAAGCGGAGCCGAAAACGTTTCCTTTATCGGGTGCGACTTTTTCGGGCAAAAAACCGCCGTTTCGGCGGAAAATGCCTCTTGCATTTCCTTTGAAGGCTGTTATTTCACCGAATGCGGCAGGGCGATAGCCGCAAAAAACACCGATTTTTCTTACCTTTCCTCGGGCGGAAAAAGCGGATATATCAAAAACTGTTATTTCTATTCAAACGGTAATGCCATTTTTGCAGAAAATTCGGGCGAGATATCCTTTGTCGGCGGTCAGCTTTACGGCTCGGAAACGGGTATGCTTCTTAAAGGCGTTACCGACCTTTCGGTTACCGACACCGTTATTTTCGGCTCGGACACCGCCCTTTCGATGGCAGACGTCAAGGGTAAGATATCGGGCGTGCTTTTTTATCAGAACGGCTTTAACGTAAAAAGCGAAGCGAAAAACGCGGTGAAGATCGAGTTTTCGGCGTCGGTTGAAACGCCGCTTCTTTACCCCGACGATATCTCCTACGGCGTAACCCAAAAGGACTGCTCCTTTATTTCCGCCGCCGATTACAAAAGCCGCTTTACCTTCAACAAGGAGGGTGAGCTTGAGGGGTTTACCGACACGGCGGGCGTAAGAGTTGAGGTGACGCGCGGCGCTCTTTTCTTCGAGCCGGATAACAACTATATTTTTATAAACAGAAATTCGTTATTTCTGAATAATCTCCTCTTTTGCAAATGCGAGGTCTTGTTTTCCGAAAAGGCCGAGCTTTACGGAGAGGTGAATTTAAAAACCGTTAACAACGCCCCGTGGATAAACGGCGGCACGAACAAAATTACCCTCGAAAGCGAGGACGGCCTTCGCTTTACCTCAAGTCTTTTCGGGCTGCTTTCTCCCCTGAAGCACGCCGAATGGAAGCTTTCGCTTGAGGGCAGGTTCGCGGTTGACTATATTGCATTTTTGCCCGATATTTCCGTTAAAGCCGAGCTTGTTTCGGAAAAGGTTATAAGGGTCTCCCTTTCGGGATATTCGGCGCCCGTCTTTTCGGATTCTCCCGAAATAACGGTTGGGGGAACAAGGGTGCCGTTTGAGGTCTTCCCTGCGGGCGGCACCGAGGCGTATCTCGTTTTTGAGAAGGATATTTCCCGCGCGGCAAGGAAGATGACGGTTACCGTGAAGGGTGAAAGCCTTTCGGAGCCGTTTGCCTCACTCCTTTCGGGCGGCGACGTTTTGGGAAGAAGTCCCGAAAAGGAAGCGGAGGATTTTTCGCTTGACAGCGTGGAAATATACAAAGAGTATAAGCTTGATTCAAGGGTTTCGGTTCCGAAAAAGGATATTTTCCCGATTCTTTTAAATGCAGGCGTGGCCGTTTTGGCGGTTTCTGCTCTTGCGGTTTTGGGATATTTCTTAATAACCTTCCTTTCAAAGCGCAATCAGATAAGAAAGTTTGCCAAAAAAGGAAGAAGAGCTCTGAAAAACAGAAGAAGGTCAAACCGCTTTTAACGCGGCTTGAGAAAGGTAAGGATCATGAAAAAATTCGGCGCAATAATTTTTATCGCGGTATATACCGCGGTCATCACCTTTTCACTCTGGTTTACCGTGGGCAAAGCAGACGAGTCTTTGGGCTCCTCCGACGTCGGCGTTTCCTCGGAAGCAAGCTCCGAAATCACATCAAGCGAGGCGAGCTCCGAAATCACATCAAGCGAAGCGAGCTCCGAGGCTTCGAGCGAGGCGTCAAGCGAGGTGTCGAGCGTTCCCTTAAACGGCTATGAGGAAACCGAGGGCTATCTTTCGGAAAACGGCGAGCGCTATCTTTCCTACGCCGCTAAATATAAAAAGCTTACCAAATCCGAGGTGGTAAGATACGTTAATCTCGGATTCGATAAGCCTTTTTACACAGATATTAAAGAGTCGCCGAACAAGGATAACTATCTCGTTTTGGTAAACAAATATTACAACCTCGGCGAGGATTTCGTTCCGAAGGATCTCAAAGCACTTCCGAAGGCGTATAGAAGCACCTCCTATACCGTTGAGCTTGCGGGCGACGCCTACGACGCCTTTATTGAAATGTCCGACGCCGCGGCGGCAGAGGGATATGCCATAAAGGGCCAGTCGGGCTATCGCGACTATGCAAAGCAGGAGCGTCTTTACAACAAATATCTTGACGACGAGAAGGGCAACGTTGCGGCGGTTGACCTTTACAGCGCCCGTCCGGGCCATTCCGAGCACCAGACCGGCCTTGCCATTGACGTTACCGACGGTGTTAAGTCGATGGGAAACTTCGGCAAGACCGAAAGCTATAAGTGGGCAAAGGAAAACAGCTGGAAATACGGCTTTATTATCCATTATACAAAGGAAAACAAATTCATCACGGGATACGACACAGAGGAATGGCACCTTCGCTACGTAGGAAAAGACGCCGCGAAGGAAATATTCCAAAGCGGCGTCACGATAGACGAATATTTAATGGGAAAGATAGAAGCTACCCAAGCTCAGAGTTGAGCGTTTTGATTATTCTCTCGGGAGCGTCCTTGAAGTCGCCCCATTCGGCGTCGGCGTTTCTGTAATCGAACATCTTTGTAAAATCGGTTATATCCTTCGAGAGAGAGGAGAGGTAACGCTCCTCGGTTGCGGTGAGATATTCGGCAAATTTCTTGTAATCGGGCTTTTTAAGACGGGATCTGGCAAGAGTCAAAAGCTTTGCGTAGTGAGGAATGCAGTAGCATTTCTGGTCACGCACCTTCTCGCGGAAGGACTCGTCCTCGGCAAAGAGCCAAAAGAGGTTTAAATAGATATTTTCAATGTAATTTTCAATTCGCGTGCAAAGATAACAGCTTTCTGAAACTGCCGAAAATGCCTTTGCCTGCGCCTCGGGACCTTTTTTAAGGTTTTCGGAAAGCTCGGCAAGGTGGCTTTCAAGCATTAAGGCAAGCGGAAGCTTCCTTCTTGCAAGAAGCATCTTTTTGAAATGGTCGGGGCAAAAGCCAAGACGGTTTGTGGCAACTCTTATATCGGGCTCCATCATCGAGGCGCCGAGTATAAGCTCAAGCTCGTTGTTTTCAAGGGTTTCGTAAAGCGAGCAGATGGGACAGCCGCATTTTTTATCAAAAGCCTCGTTTATTGGAATGGTATATATCTTCTCGGGCATATTTCAGTCAGCCTTTCAACGTTTTTTTACTATTATACACCAAAAAGGAGAAAATGGCAAGTGGAGTACAGACTTTCGGAAAATTTAAACCTTGCGGTTACCTTCGACTGCGGTCAGTGCTTCCGCTTTGAAACGGTTGAAAACGGTGTTACCGAGGGGGTCGTGGGAGATAAATTTTTAAGGGCCTACGTCAAAAACGGTGTGCTTTACACCGAAAACGACCCGAAGGACGATGAATTTTTCATAAATTACCTCGATTTAAGAGCCTCATACGAGGAGCGTAACCGCGAAATATTAAAGGGCGGCGATGAAATTATAAAAAAGGCTGCCTCTCTTTCGAGCGGTCTGCATATACTCAATCAGGACCCGTTTGAAACGCTTATCTCCTTTATAATCTCGCAAAACAACAACATTCCGAGAATTCGCGGAATAATAGAGCGCTTTTGCGAGCTTTACGGCGAGAAAAAATGCTTTAACGGAAGGGAATATTACGCCTTTCCCACCCCCAAGGATTTAAAGGGAGTTACCGCCGAGGATCTTGCCCCGATAAGAGCGGGATTTCGGGCAAAATATATTGCCGATGCGGTGGAAAAATGGAACAAAAATGAAATTCCGATTGATTTTCTTTACGAAGGGCCTTATAATGAATGTAATGAGATTTTAAAGTCGGTAAAGGGTGTGGGCGACAAGGTGTCGGCATGCGTGCTTCTGTTTGCCTTTCACCGTCTTGATGCCTTTCCCGTTGACGTGTGGATAAGGCGCACGATGGAAAGCCTTTACGGCGATCTTGACTATACGCGGTTCGGGGCTTATCCCGGGCTTGCACAGCAGTATTTGTTTTACTATTCGAGATATTTGAGCGGAGGAAAGATATAAAATGGCAGTTGTGAGAAAGAAAAAAAAGAGCGCGGCACCGGTGCTGGTATCGTTTTTGTGTATGGCGGTGCTTCTTGGCGTGTGGGCGCTTGAAAGATTTGTTATATCCACCTCGGAGGGACCTATCGGATTGCCCTCCTTACCTCCCGTTTCAAGCGAACCGAGCAGCGACACCGGAAGCTCGGAGCCCGAAATAGTTTACACCACCCTTATCGAGGAGCCCGAAAACGGATATTGGTATTATAAAAGCGAGGCTGTTGAGATAACGATAACAAAGGAATACCGCGAGTATATCGGCTCAAACGGCACCACCAAGAAAAAGAGCAACACTTTTATCTGCGACATAAAGATCGCCGACGGCCACGAAAACGCCCTCTCCCGAAGCATATCTCAAAAGGGCTTCGGAACAGGCTCGGCTTACCGCGAAAACACCTTTGATATGGCGGCGGCAAACAACGCGATCCTTGCCATCACGGGCGACCAGTACGGCTACGTTAAAAACGGTATCGAGATAGTTCACAGTCAGCTTTACCGCTATTCCGTGCGAGATAAATTCTTCGTAAACGTAAAGCAGGACAACACTATGGAGATACTCAAGGCGGCAGATTACAACGATAAGGATTCCGCCATCTCCCTTCTTACGGGCGGCACCAAATTCACTCTCGACTTCGGTCCCGCGCTCGTTATAAACGGCGAAGGGGTTACCGATTTTTCCGCTTATAACAACATAGGCAACTGGAATCCCCGCTCGGCGATAGGATATGCGGGCAAAAACCATTTCTATTTCGTGGTCATCGACGGCTCCAGAAGCGACAGCGACAACAAGGAAAGCGGCGGCGCAGGCTTTAAGCATATGAGAGATCTTTTCCTTGAGCTTGGCTGCACCGATGCCTATAACCTCGACGGCGGCTCAAGCACCACCCTTATTTTCAACGGAAAAAGAATAAACAATCTCTATGAAAACCGCATAAACCTCTACGACCTCGTTGCGATAGTCGATATCCCCGTTTTCGCACCCGAGGGTGAGGTAAACACCTCGGTTCCCGAGAGCCAAGCACAAGGAGAATAAGCTATGATAATCGTAATTCCCGCATATAAGCCCGACGAAAAGTTTTTGAGATTTCTCGATGACATCTATTCCCGCACAGACTTCAAGGTCCTTGCTGTTGACGACGGCGGCGGAAGCGCCTACGACGGCATTTTTGCCGAGGCAGAAAAAAAGGGCGTGGAGCTGATAAGATACACCCCCAACAGAGGAAAGGGCTTTGCTCTTAAAACGGCATTTAAATATATTGCCGAAAAATATCCCGATGAATACGTGGTCACCGCCGATTGCGACGGTCAGCACACCGTTCCCGATATCCTTTCGGTTGCCGCCAAAACAGAGGGCAAGAAAAATACCCTCGTCCTCGGCTGCCGTTCGATCAAGGATATGCCCCTTCGCTCAAAGGCGGGCAACTCAATAACAAAATTTTTCTTTTATATCTTCACAGGCAAAATGCTAACCGAGACCCAGACGGGTGTAAGAGGCATCACTCCCGACCTTTATATTCCCTTCTCGGAGATAAAGGGTAACCGCTTCGAATACGAGATGAATATGCTCTTCGAGGCCGCCGATAACGGAAGAAGCTTCGAGGAAGCGCCTATATCCACTACATATATTGAGGATAACAAGTCGACCCATTTCAACGGCCTTTTGGACGGTTATCGCATCTATTCCCTTATGGTGAAAAACAGAGCCGCGGAGTTTTTGGGCTTTTTTGCCTTCAATATAATGGCGCTTATCCTTTCCCTTACCTTCGGAGATCACGATTCGTCCGTACCTCTGGTTCCCATACTTCTTGCCTCAATAAGCTTCAGGCTTCTCGTAATGCTCCTTACCGACTTTTTAAAGGAAAAAAAGCTTAAAAGCTACAGCCTTTTGGAAATAATAACGGGTGTAACGGCCTTTCTGGCAATCGCGGGATTTTATTTTCTTGCGGTGGCGGCGCTCGGTCTTACCGTTGTTGAGACGGTCTTTGCGGCAATTCCCGTTTCCTTTGCGGTAAGATTTTTCCTTCGCGCAATAAAGCTTAAAATTAAAAGAAAATAAGTGATTTTATGAAGCAGTTTCACATCGACCTTGAATACGGCGACCTCGGCAAATACGTGATCTTAACGGGTGATCCCGAAAGAGTGGAGTATCTTGCCTCGTTTTTGGAAAATCCCACCTTTCTTGCCTCTAAAAGAGAGTTTGTAAGCTATGCAGGTACCCTTTTGGGAGAAAAAGTGGGCGTGCTTTCAACGGGCATCGGCGGACCGTCGGCGGCGATTGCCGCCACCGAGGCGGTGAAGTGCGGCGCCCATACCTTTATAAGGATAGGCACGGCGGGCGGCATAAAAACCGACGTCAAGGGCGGCGATACCGTTATAGCCTCGTCTGCCGTAAGGCAAGAGGGGACCTCGGATCATTACGCACCGAAGGAATATCCCGCGGCGGCAGACTTTGCGGTGACCGAGGCTCTTGTGAATGCGGCAAGGGAGGAAAACACCTCCTACCACGTGGGAGTTATTCAGAGCAAGGATAGCTTTTACGGTCAGCACGAGCCCGAAAAAAGCCCCGTTTCGGGGGAGCTTCTTTCAAAATGGGAGGCATACCTTAAGCTCGGAGTGCTCTGCTCCGAGATGGAGTGCGCGGCGATCTTCACCGTTTCCGCTTCGCTCGGCGTGCGCGCAGGCGCCCTTCTTCATATAATGTGGAATAAGGACCGCCGCAAGCTTTCCCTTCCCGATGACGACAGCTTTGAGATGGAAAACACGGCAAAATGCCTTATTTCAGCCCTTAAAAAGCTGATTGAAGCAGACCGATAAATAAAACTTTTCTCCACCCAAGGCGTCGTGTTTCTAAGGACACAACGCCAACTCTATTCGCCTTCGGCGAGTTATATTGCTTCGCAGTGATATTCGGCTTACGCCGAGTGGT
>JAZQKU010000050.1:0-8798 GCA_045542315.1 Eubacteriales bacterium
AGCGGGTGCGCACCCCACCCACCCCTAAAATCCGTGCAAACCGTTTGTATGCCCCGCGCGCATAGTGAAAAAACCGCTTTATTTTTCCGAAAGTTGCAAAAACAATTTCAATAAAAATTTTAAAAGCTATTTAAAATAAAGAAAAAATATAGTATAATATTATATAACTATGTCTGTTTGGAGAAATTACAATGCGATTTGATAACGTCCTACTTCTTTCCGACCTCGACGGAACCTTTTTAAACGATGAGGTAAAGCCCGTAAAAGCAAATATTGACGCGGTAAACCGCTTCGTTGAAAACGGCGGTCATTTTTCCGTTGCTTCGGGCAGACCGCCGCAGTCGGCGCTTAATTATATTTCGGATTGCAGGGTAAACTTTCCCGCAGTAACCTACAACGGCGCGATGGCTTACGATTTTGAAAAAAAGGAAGCAATAAAGTTTATTTATACCACTGATGAGATTGGAAGGATCGCCTACGACGTCTATCTGCAGTATAAGGATAAGATAGGCTTTCTTGCATACTACGAAAACGAACTCATAACCGTTTCGGAAAACGAATTCAGCCTTATTATGAAGCCGTTTGAGGCGCTTGAATTTAAGGAGATAAAGGATTATTCGGCATTCCCGAAGGGTGTTATCAAATATTTATACGTCGGAAATCCCGAAACGATAAATGAGATGCTTGAGATTTTTGAGAAAAATTATTCCGGAAAGCTTCGTTTTACAAGCGCGGGTAAATATTTCATCGAGCTTCTCGCAATAGGCGCCGACAAAGGCTCGATGATGGAATATCTTGTAAAGAGCCACCCCGAAATAACAACCGTTATTGCAATAGGCGATTATTTCAACGACCTTTGCATTTTGGAAAAGGCAGATATAAAGGCGGTCGTAAAGGGCGCGCCGAAGGAGCTTTTGGATATTGCCGATTACGTTACCGAAAAAACGAACAACGAGGGCGCCGTGGCAGATCTTATTGACAGTCTGGAGGGAATTTTAAATGGAAAAGCTTGATAAAATTTTAGCTTCGGTTCAGAAGCCCGCAAGATATACGGGCGGAGAATTCGGAGAGGTAATAAAGGATATAAAGGGTGTTGACGTCCGCTTTGCCTTTTGCTTTCCCGACAGCTACGATATAGGAATGAGCCACCTCGGAATGAAGCTTCTTTACTCCCTTATAAACGCAAGGGAGGATAGCTACTGCGAGCGTGTTTTCGCGCCGTCCTTGGAAATGGCGGAAAAGATGAGAGCGGAAGGTCTCCCTCTTTTTTCACTTGAAACGAAGTCGCCCCTTCGCGACTTTGATATCGTTGGCTTTACTCTTCAGTATGAGCTTTCCTACACCAATATTTTATATATGCTTGATCTTGCGGACATTCCCTTTTATTCAAAGGACCGAGACAAGAGCTATCCCTTGGTTGTCGGCGGCGGACCCTGTGCGGTAAACGCCGAGCCGATTGCCGATTTCTTCGACCTGTTTATGATAGGCGACGGCGAGGAGGTTATGAACGAGATAATCGACCTTTACAGGGATTGCAAATCAAAGGGATTTAACAAAAAGGAATATTTGTTAAAGGCTTCGGCGATCGAGGGCGTTTACGTTCCCTCGCTTTACGATATAAGCTACAACGCCGACGGCACCGTGGCGGAGATAAAGCCGACGGAGGGTGCCCCCAAAAAGGTAAAAAGAAGAATTTTAAAGGATTTTTCGGGTGCCTTTTACCCCGATAGTTTCGTGGTGCCTTATTCCGAAACGGTGCACGACAGAGCCTGCATTGAGGTAATGCGCGGCTGTATGCGCGGCTGCAGATTTTGCCAGGCGGGATATATCTACCGTCCGCTTCGCGAAAGAAGCGCAAAGAGGAATAACGAGCTTGCCCACAGCCTTGTGAAAAAGACGGGCTACGAGGAGCTTTCGCTTCTTTCTCTTTCCACGAGCGACTATTCCGAGCTTCCCGAGCTTCTTGACGGTCTTTATTCATGGACCGACGAGGAAAAGACCTCTATCTCCCTCCCGTCGCTTCGCGTTGACAGCTTCACGAGCGCAATAAGAGATAAAATATCAAACGTAAAAAAATCGGGCCTAACCTTTGCGCCCGAGGCAGGCACACAAAGGCTTCGCGACGTTATCAACAAAAACGTAACCGAGGAGGAGCTTCGCCGTACCGCGGATATTGCATTCTCCGGAGGATACACCTCGTTAAAGCTTTACTTTATGATGGGACTTCCCACCGAAACGAGGGAGGACCTTGCCGGTATCGTTTCCCTTGCGGGCGAGATAGTTGACCTCTTTTACAAAAATCCCAACCGTCAGAAGGGAAAGAGCTTTTCACTTTCGGCATCGGTCTCCTGCTTCGTTCCCAAGCCCTTTACCCCCTTCCAGTGGGAGCCGCAGGACAGCGTAGAGGAGCTTATTGAGAAGCAGAAATTTTTAAGAGAAATTCCCCGCTCGAAGAAGATATCGGTTTCCACCCATAAGCCTTACGTTTCGGCGATAGAGGGTGTTTTCGCAAGAGGCGACAGACGTCTTGCAAGGGTAATTGAAAGAGCCTATAAAAACGGTGCGGTATTCGACAGCTGGGACGGGCATTTCTCCTATGACCGTTGGATAGACGCGCTTTCGGCAGAGGGACTTACCGCCGAATTTTACGCAAACCGCAGAAGAGAATTCACGGAGGTCATGCCGTGGGACGTTATCGACGCTTCGATAACAAAGGAATTTTTAATAAGAGAAGCCAAGGCGGCGGCAGAGGGAAAAACCTCCCCCAACTGCCGTGAAAAATGTATGGCGTGCGGTGCAGGCTGCAAAAACGGAAGGGTGGGAGAGCTTTGAAAACCGATGCAATAAAGATAAGAATAACCTTTCGCAAGACTGCGGCGGTAAGATACGTTTCTCACCTCGATATGATGCGCGCGTTTAAAAGAGCGCTTCGGAGAAGCGGCCTTCCCATCGTATATACCGAGGGCTTTAACGTCCACCCCGTTATGATATTCACGCCGCCCCTTTCGGTAGGATATTTGAGCGAATGCGAGCTTCTTGATATAGGTCTTACGAGAGAGGTGCCCTTAAAGGAGATTTTATCGGCGCTTTGCCGCTCACTTCCCGAGGGCTTTATGGCAACCGAGGTAAAATATGCGAAAAACAAGATATCGGATATATTCACCTCGGTTTACGAGGTCACAGCCCCCGAGCTTTTGGGAAAAAGGGAGGAATTCGAGGCGTTTATAGAGGAAGAGGAGATAGTAATTGCAAAGTCCACCAAGGGCGGCGACAAAACGGTTGACTGCGCACCCTTTGTAAAAAACGCCCGCTTCGAGGAGAAAAACGGGAAAGCGGTTATAACCCTCTTTTTGCCCTCAAATAACGATCTTTCGGTAAATCCCCGCCTTGTTATTGAGGAGTTTATGAGGAGAGAGGGAATAGAGGCGTCGCCCGACTACAAAAGAACGGCGCTTCTTGACAAAAACGGTAATTCTTTTTAATTTTTTGGAGCATATATAATAGTATGAGAGGAGAATAAAAATGAACAACGATTTTATTAACGAGGTAGCCGATAAGGCGAAATGCGCCGCAGAGTATGCGGGCAAAAAGGTCGGTGTGGCAGTTGACGTAACAAAGCTTAAAATAAAGGTGCTTGAAACCAAAAACGAGATTGAAAAGACCTATATTGAAATAGGAAAGCTCTCCTACGGCGGCGAAAAAAAGGGTGTTGACAACAGCGAAAAGATAGCCCTTCGTCACGAAAGGCTCGATTCGCTTTTCGAAGCACTCGATTCTCTTAACGCGGAGATCGCCTCTGTAAGAGGCAAGGAGGTCTGCGCCGTCTGCGGAAAGGCAAACGCCGACAACGCAAGCTACTGCAGCGGCTGCGGAGCCGATCTTAAATAAAAAAAACGGAGGCGTTTTTATGGAGATCGCCGTCGGCGACGTGGTAGAAATGAAGAAAAAGCACCCCTGCGGCGCAAAAACGATGAAGGTGCTTCGCACGGGGCTTGACTACCGCTTTGAGTGCACGGGCTGCGGCAAGATAATTCTTGCGCCCCGCCGTCTTATTGAGAAGAATATTAAAAAAATCGTTTTGGCTGCAGGCGAAAACGGAAATGCGGAGAGTTTGAATGACAGATAAGCTAAACGCCGTGAGCGAAAAGTTTGAAGCAATAGAAAAGCGTCTTGCTTCGGGTGAGGCGGTTTCGGATATGAATGAATACAAGCGCCTGATGAAGGAGCATAAGGAGCTTTTGCCCGTTTACGAAAAATACTCCGAGTATAAAAGAGTTTCCGCTTCTCTTTCAGAGGCGCGTGAGATACTTTCGATGGGCGACAGCGAGCTTAAGGAGCTTGCAGAGGCAGAGATCGAGGAATCGGAGGAAAAGCTCAAGGTGATCGAGGAGGAGCTTAAAATTCTCCTTTTACCCAAGGACGCAAACGATGACAAAAGCGTTATCGTTGAGATACGCGGCGGCGCGGGCGGCGAGGAAGCGGCTCTTTTTGCCGCATCGCTTTACAGAATGTATTCGATGTACAGTGAATCGAAGGGCTTTAAAACAGAAATAATAAATGCAAACGAGACCGAGCTCGGCGGCTATAAGGAGATATCCTTTATGATAGACGGCGCGGGTGCTTTTTCACGCCTTAAATTCGAAAGCGGCGTTCATCGCGTCCAGCGTGTGCCCGATACCGAAAGCGGCGGAAGGATACACACCTCAACGGTAACGGTTGCTGTGCTTCCCGAGGCGGAGGAAATAGAGTTTGAAATAAATCCCGCCGATCTGCAGATAGATACCTACCGTGCCTCGGGCGCGGGCGGTCAGCACGTTAACAAGACCGAATCGGCAATAAGAATAACCCATATTCCCACAGGCACGATAGTTGAGTGTCAGGAGGAAAGAAGTCAGCACAAAAACAGAGAAAAGGCGCTTCGCGTGCTTCGCTCAAAGATATGCGAGAGAATGCAAAGTGAGGCTGACGCCGAGATTGCCGCCACCAGAAAAAATCAGGTAGGCACAGGCGACCGAAGCGAGAGAATAAGAACCTACAACTTCCCGCAGGGAAGAGTGACCGACCACAGGATCGGTCTTACGCTTTATAAGCTTGAAGCGTTTTTAAACGGCAGTCTTGACGAGATGATTGACGCTCTCGTTACCGCCGACAGGCTTGAAAAACTCAAGGAAGAGGCATAAAAGGGTTGGAAACGAAGCATTTTCTTTTAAAAAACGCAGAAAAAAACGAATATGAAAATGCAATAAAGGAGATCGCGCTTATTTTAAAAGGCGGCGGTCTTGTTGCCGTGCCCACCGAAACGGTTTACGGTCTTGCCGCCTCGGCTTTAAACGAGGAGGCGGTAAAAGAGATTTTTGCCGTCAAAGGCAGACCGCAGGATAATCCGCTTATCGTCCACGTTGCAGAGCCTTTTGAAGTGGAAAAATACGCCGCCTCGGTGCCGCCCCTTGCAAAAAAGGCAATAGACGCCTTTATGCCCGGACCCTTTACGGCAATTTTGCCCAAAAAGAGCGTTATTCCCTCGGTTACAACTGCGGGAATGGAGTCGGTGGCGCTTCGTTGCCCCTCCCATAAGATAATGCACGATATTATAGCGGCTCTTTCGGAGCCGATTGCGGCGCCCTCGGCAAATATCTCGGGCAAACCCTCACCCACAGGCTTTTCTCACTGCGTAAACGACCTTGAGGGGCGCGTTTCGGGAATCGTTGACGGCGGCGAGTCGGAGGTGGGCGTTGAATCCACCGTGGTCTCCTTCCTTACCGATAAGGCGGTAATCTGCCGTCCCGGTGCAGTTACCTATGAAATGCTTTCCGATCTTCTCGGAGCGGAAAACGTAACCGACGTTTCCGAGGAAAAGACCGACAAGCCCATCTCACCCGGTATGAAATACCGCCACTATTCTCCCTCGGTGCCGCTTTACACCGTTTCGGGTGAAGGCGCGTCGGAATATATAAGAAAAAGAGCCGAAAGCGAAAAGGGAATAGGCGTTATAGGCTTTTCGGAAAGCGGCTTCGGCGGCATGGCAAAATTCTTTGATTTCGGCTCAAAGGAAAAGCCAAAGGAGCAGCTTGCAAGGCTTTTTGCCATTCTTCGCGAGGCGGATAAGGAAAAGGAGAGCCTTTCGCTTCTTCTTTGTGAGCGTCCCGATAAAAAGGGAGAGGGAAAGGCGGCGCTTAACCGTCTTGACAGGGCGGCGTCACATAAAAATATCGCGGTGGAAAAAAGCCTTTTCAAAATTATTGCGGTAACGGGAAAAAGCGGCTCTGGAAAAAGCGCGGTCGCAAGGGAAGCGGCAGAGCGTCTTGGCTACGGATATATAGATTGCGACGCGGTTGCAAATGAGATAATATGGAATTTTCCCCCTCTTACCGAGCGTATAAAAGAAGAATTTTCGGTGGAAACAAAAAAAGAGCTTTCGAAAAAGGTATTTTCGGATAAAGAGGCGCTTCTTAAGCTCAATTTTCTTACTCTACCCGTTGTGATATCCGAAATCGATAAAATTATTTTCGAGCTTTCACGGGAAAAATCGGGAGTGATAGTTGACGGCGCAACCGTCATTGAAAGCGGCTTTGCAAAAAGGGCAGACAAGCTTGTGGTAATAAAGGCAGAGAAGGAAACCGCCGTTTCGCGCATAATCGGGCGCGACGGCATTGAAAGAGAAGCGGCGCTTGCCCGTATCGATGCCCAAAAGCCCGACCTCTTTTATGAAAAGGAGGCAAGCCGCGTTATTGAAAATAACGGAAGCCTTGAAGAGGCGGTAACGGCATTTGCTTCGGCGGTGACCGAATGAGGAAGAAAAGAAAAAAGGCAAAAAGCGGCTTTTCGGTTGCGGCGGCGCCTTTTGCGGCGGTGTTTCTGACCTTTCTTTTGTGGCCGAGGATATTTCACGAAACCAAAAAGATGACCCACCCCTTGAAATACTACGAGCTCGTTGAAAAATATTCAAGCGAATACGGAGTACCGATCGAGCTTTGCTTTGCGGTAATCCGCACCGAAAGCGGCTTTGATGACCGTGCTCTGTCGAAGGCGGGGGCAAAGGGGCTTATGCAGCTTACCGACGCCACGGCAGAGTGGGTTGCCTTAAAGCTCGGCGTTTCCGATTACGATATTTTTTCGCCCGAGACCAATATAAGGTTCGGTACCTGGCTCCTTTCAAAAAATCTCGAGGATTTTTCAGGTGAAAGGGAGGCGCTTGCCGCATATAATGCGGGGCGCGAGAGGGTAAAGGAGTGGCTTTCGGATAAGGATTATTCGCAAGACGGAGAGACTCTTTCCGTAATTCCTTACCCCGAAACCGAGAATTACGTTAAAAAGGTGCGGCAAGCCGCAGAAATTTATAAAGATATTTACTTTACGGAGGAAGATAAATAATGGAAGAAAAAACTGTTGGCGAGTTACTTTCGGAGAAGATCGTTAAAAAATCAAAAAGCATCTACGACGTTTGCGACGAAAAGACGCTTTCGGAAATCGGCGCTTTTTCAGAGGATTACAAGGCGTTTTCCGACAATTCCAAAACCGAGCGCGAGGCAGTGACCTTTGCCGTTGCGGCGGCGCGTGCGGCGGGATTTACCGAATTTGACCGCAAGAAAAAATACAATGCGGGCGACAAAATTTACGAGGTAAACAGAAACAGCTCGATCATCCTTGCGGTTATAGGCAAGGAGGATTTCGAAAAGGGAATCAACCTCACCGCCGCTCACGTTGACTGCCCCAGAATCGACTTAAAGCAAAACCCCGTTTACGAAAACAGCGGTCTTTGCTATTTCAAGACTCATTATTACGGCGGCATCAAAAAATATCAGTGGACTGCCATTCCCCTTTCGCTTCACGGCGTAATTGTGAAGAAGGACGGCGAAAAGGTCACCGTAAGAATCGGTGAGGAGGCGGGCGACCCGTTGTTCACCATCACCGACCTTCTCCCCCATCTTGCAAGAAACCAGATGGGAAAGACCCTCTCCGAGGCGTTTAACGGCGAGGATCTTAACGTGCTCATCGGCTCGGTGCCCTTCAAGGACGATAAGGCGTCTGAGAAGGTAAAGCTTAACGTTCTTTCGATACTCTTTGAGAAATACGGCGTAACCGAGGAGGATTTCGTTTCGGCAGAGCTTACCATGGTTCCCGCGCAAAAGTGCTGCGATATCGGCTTTGACAAGGCTCTTATCGGCGGCTACGGTCACGATGACCGCTCCAACTCCTACGCGGCACTTCGTGCTCTTCTCGATATAGAGGGCGTTCCGAACAAAACCGCTGTAGTGATACTTACCGACAAGGAGGAAATAGGCTCCACGGGTAACACGGGTCTTCAGGCGGCTTATTTTGAAAACTTTATCAAGTCCATCTGCCGCGCACACGGCAAGGACGAGGTTGTGTGCTTTAAAAACACCAAATGCCTTTCGGCAGACGTTGCGGTGGTTTTAGACCCCAACTTCCCCGACGTGGTTGAGGCGGCAAACTGCGGAAAGCTTCACTACGGCGGCGTTATGGCAAAATACACCGGCGCAAGAGGCAAGTCCGACACCTCCGACGCCTCTGCGGAAACCGTTGCCTATTTCAGAAGAATATTCGATGAAAACAACGTAAGCTGGCAGACGGGTGAGCTCGGAAAGACCGATATGGGAGGCGGCGGCACCGTCGCGCAGTACCTTGCGCATCTCGATATCGACGTAGTCGATTTCGGCGTCGGCGTTCTCTCGATGCACGCCCCCTTCGAGGTCATCTCAAAGGCAGACCTTTATATGACCTATAAGGCGTTTGAAGCCTTCTATAAAAACTGAAAAAATCAAGTCGGAGGCCAAGCG
>JAZQKU010000051.1:0-4682 GCA_045542315.1 Eubacteriales bacterium
GGCAGTGATCCGACCAATAAGTATCGATCATCTTGATCTCGGTTATAGTGGGATCGCGTCTTTCGGTATCTCTGAAATATGCCTGGCAGAAGTCAAGATCGTCTGCGTCCATAGCAAGTCCCATTTTCTTAAGAAAATCAGCTTTTTCCGCAGCGTCAAACTTAATAAAGCCATCAAGGGTCTCAACCTCGGTGGGAATGTCGTATTCTTCTTTGAGCGTTTCAAACTCATCAAAGGTTGCCTCTCTTGCCTCAACGGGGTTTATGAGGTATTTCTTTATTGCCGCCTTTTCCTCGTCGGAAATGGTGCCGTAGAGAAGATATACCTTTGCGGTCTTTACCTTGCACGATGCTTCGGGCTCCAAAAGACTTACGCACTGCTCGCAGGAATCTGCTCTCTGGTCAAATTGACCGGGCAAAAACTCAACTGCAAACATAAAGTCGCTGTTTTTGGGAAGGGTAAAATAAACGTCGTCGACGGGAGGCTCCGAGAATATTATCGGAAGTGCCTTGTCAAAAAGCTCGCGCTCAATTCCTTCAACGTCGTATCTGTTTAAAAGTCTTACGTTTGAAAGACCCTCAATAAACAGATTTTCCTTTAAGTCGTTCATAATGGATTTTGCTTCAACCGCAAAATCGGCTTTCTTTTCTGAATAAACTCTGAATACGCTCATTTTCTACTCTCCAATGCATTTTTATAATACTGATATAAGTAACATTTTATCATACCGTTGTAAAGCTTTCGGTTCTTATCGGCTTTGATTCCGAACTGACTTTCAAAATCCTCGTGAGAGGTGAGAATGTAAGCTCTCGTATTGTTAAACCGCTTATATACCTTGCCGAAGGATTTATAAAGCCTTATGGCTTCCTCCATCTCCATAAGACGCTCGCCGTAAGGGGGATTAGCAATAATTACACCGCCGTCAAAGGTTGGCTTGATATCTCTTGCATCACATACCGAGAATTCAATATGCTTTGAAACTCCCGCACGCTTTGCATTTGAGCCTGCCATTGAAACTGCCTCGTCATCAATATCGGAGCAAAATATTTTGCAATCCGTAGGCTTTATCTTTGAAATCGCTCTTTCTCTTTCTTCTCGCCAGACCTTCTCGTCGATATTCGTCCATTTTTCAGCCGCAAAGCTGCGTTTCAGGTTGGGTGCCGTATATGTGGCGTAAAGAGCGGCTTCAATTCCTATGGTTCCCGAGCCGCAAAACGGGTCGAGCATTATCTCACCGTTTCGGTAGCGGCTTAACGACACCATTGCCGCAGCAAGTGTTTCGCGTAAGGGTGCCGCCTTTGACGCAACTCGGTAGCCTCTTTTGTGAAGCCCCTCTCCCGAGGTGTCAAGCATTACGGTAACAATATCCTTCTGAATTGAAAACTGTATCTGCTTTTTCGGGCCGGTTTCCGAGAACCAGTCGGTTTTGTAGGTCCTTTTAAGCCTTTCGACTGCCGCCTTTTTGATTATTGCCTGACAGTCGGGCACAGAAAACAGTGCGGAGTTAAGCGAGTAACCCTTAACAGGGAAGCAATCGTCCTTGCCGATGTATTCTTCCCAGGGAAGCGCCTTGATTCCTTCAAAAAGCTCGTCGAAGGTTACAGCCTTGAACTCGCCGAGGACAAGAAGAACTCTCTCTCCCGAGCGCATTGCGATATTTGCCCGTGCCATGGTATTGAAGTCGCCTTCAAAGGTTACTTTTCCGTCGTAAGCTTTAATATTCTCTGCATCAAGAAATCCAAGCTCTCTGGCGACAATACCCTCAAGTCCGAACAGGGTTGGAACCAAATAGGTATTATTCATTGAAAAATCCTTTCAGTTTAAAATTCCGATTGAGTTACTGCAAAACAGTCGGTCAACCGAATTTTTAAGATATTCCTTTTGTTTACTGCTTAAAATATACTCGTTTTGAAACAATTTTGACGATGCCTCATCAGCCTTTTCCAGAATTGAAACGTCAATAAGCAGGTCGGCAATTTTAAGCTTAGGAAGACCGTGTTGGCGAGAACCGAAAAAGTCACCGGGTCCGCGCTCCTTGAAATCGTATTCCATAAGCTTGAAGCCGTCGCTGTTATCTCTCACCGTTTCAAGTCTTGAAAGAGTCTTTTCGCTTTTTGAATCGGTGATCAGGACACAGTAAGATTTCAGATCGCCTCGTCCTACGCGGCCGCGAAGCTGATGAAGCTGAGAAAGGCCGAATCTCTCGGCGTTTTCAATATACATCAAGGTAGCCTCGCGTGAGTCGATTCCGACCTCGATAACCGTCGTTGAAACTATGACCTCGGCTTCGCCCGAGTAAAATTTATTCATAACCTCTTCCTTTTCGGAAGTCTTCATTCTTCCGTGAAGCAAGAGAATGTTATACCCTTTCAAAAAACCGTTTTTAAGCTCGTCATATAACGAGGTAACGGTTGTAAGCTCATTTTCATCGTCATCATCTATAGCAGGGCAGACGATGTACATTTTATGACCCTTTTGAAGCTCTGATCTTGCAAATTCATAGGCGTCCTTACGTCTGTTTGATGAAATGAGCATGGTAGTTATTTTTTTTCTGCCTTTTGGAAGCTCGTCGATAACAGAAATATCAAGTCCGCCGTAGATCATAAGCCCAACCGTGCGGGGAATGGGGGTAGCCGACATTACGAGCAGATGTGGCGCCTCACCCTTGTCGGTAAGCGCGGCTCTTTGCATAACCCCGAACCGATGTTGCTCGTCGGCAATAACGAGAGAAAGCTGTTTGAAAGTAACGCCTTTGGTAATAAGCGCGTGAGTACCTACACAGATTTGGCATTCACCGCTCATAAGCTCCAAAAGTGTTGCTTCCTTTTCTTTCTTTGATAAGCTTCCCGTAAGAAGTGAAACCTTTATACCAAAAGGAGATAAAAGCTTTGTGAGAGTTTCAAAATGCTGCCTTGCAAGGATCTCGGTGGGTACCATAAAGGCGGTCTGACCGCCGGAAACAGAAATCGCATAAGCAACTGCCGCGGCGACGACGGTTTTACCCGAACCTACGTCACCCTGAACGATGCGCTGCATTCGTCTTCCCGACGAAATATCGCTGATGCATTCGCCGATAACACGCGCCTGCGCGCCCGTAAGTGAATAAGGCAGGGAAGAAATAAAGTTATCTGCATTGCAGACAGAAACGAGAGGCTTCTTGCTTTTGTCTGCAATTTCAAGCTGTGCTTTGATTTTTAAAATTCCGGCTCTCAATATGAAAAGCTCTTCAAAAATAAGCCTTTCTCTTGCAGAGTTTATATCGAAATAATTTTCGGGGAAATGAATTTTTTTAACTGCCTTGCTGAAAGAAAGAAGGGAATAGTCGGAAATTATTTGTTCGGGTAACGTTTCAAATCCGTCGTCGAGAAATTCAAGCGCAGACTTGACCATACTGCGAAGCTTTTTCTGTGTTAAACCTTCGGTAAGACGGTAAACCGGAAAAAGAGAGGTGCGGTCATTAACGGGAGAAACCTTTTCAATAAGAGGTGAAAGCATTTCGCGCTTATTGAATCTTTTGACGAGCCTTCCGAAGAGGAAATATGTCTCCCCGCTTTTTAATGAGGTCTTTAAATAAGACTGATTAAAGGCGGTGACCTCCATAGAGCCCGTATCGTCAACGAAGATCATTTTATAAAGCTTAAGGCCGCCTCTTACTTTTACCTCCGTAACGGGTACGGCAAGACGTGCGTAAACGCCAACCTTTTCTCCGTCAACGCAGTCGGCTATGTCCTTAATATTCGACCTGTCCTCATAGCTTCTCGGAAAATAGGTGATAAGATCGAGCACGGTGTCAATACCGAGTTTGGAAACAAGCTCGGCAGTTTTTTCACCAACGCCTTTTATTACCGAAATAGGCGCGTTAAGCCCGAAAATATCATTCACGTCTTATTCCTTTCTCCACTTGACGCCGTTTTTGGTGTCTTCAAGGATTATGCCCATATTTTTAAGTGTATCTCTTATCTCGTCGGCTTTCTTATAGTCCTTTGCGGCGCGTGCGGCCTGACGCATTTCTATAAGCGCTTCAACTTCGCTGTCAAGCGAATCCTTTTTATCAAATGAAACAACGGAGATGATTCCGTTTATATCAACCAAAAGCTCTTTTGCAGCCTTGACGTATTCAAGAGAAGCGCCGTCGGTTGCATTTGTGTTTATCTCTCTTACCGTTTCAAAAAGGTATCCGATTGCATCTGCGGTATTGAAATCGTCCTCGAGAGCGGCAATAAATGATTTTTTGTATTCCTTTATTTTATCAAGCGAAGCGGCTTCAACTGAAGTAAGCCCACCTGCTAAGCAAACACTTTCAAGATGGCAAAGATTGTCGTAGCAGTTTACTATTCTCTGAATCGAAGCCTTGCACTGTTCAAGAATCTCAACGGTGTAGTTGATGGGATTTCTGTAATGAGCAGAGAGAATAAAATATCTTATGACCTCATAGCCGTACTGCGAAGCGATATCTCTTACTGTGAAGAAGTTGTTAAGTGATTTTGACATCTTCTGATTGTCAACGTTAATAAATCCGTTGTGTACCCAGTATTTTGCAAAATCGCAGCCGTGTGCGCATTCCGACTGTGCGATCTCGTTTTCGTGGTGGGGGAAAACAAGGTCAACGCCGCCTGCGTGAATATCAATGGTCTTGCCGAGATATTTGGTAGCCATTGCAGAGCATTCAATATGCCAACCGG
>JAZQKU010000052.1:0-2412 GCA_045542315.1 Eubacteriales bacterium
ATACAAAAATCACATTAAATCCATACATTCTAAATTAGTACACGGTAGAAGCGGCTCTTCAAATAAAGTGACCATAAAAACAGTAGACAATAAGAAATACATAATTTGGTGTTTAAGTTCCTCTAACATCAATAAAATTAGGAAATGGAAAAACAATAATATAAACTAAATTGTTTATATAATAGTAAGCCCCGACAGATTTTTGAAGATCTGTCGGGGTTTATTATTTGTTTACTGTGGGTCAAATAAGTCACATTGATTGATTTGTGATTTCTCAGATAAGGACAGCACCCTTTTCGTTAATGGGTATATTTTTATTACGCTTCAAATTCCTTTATGCCGTAGCTGTAGCTCATTAACTCGTACTGTTCAAAGAACAAGACGGGTTTGCCGTCCTTTAAGTAATAGTTGCCCTTTTTAAGCGCTTTTTCAAGTCGTATTTTCCAATCGGGCAAATAACCCTCTTCTCCGTTTTTTATTTCTGCCGCTATTTTTTCGGAAACTTTTTCGTAAATGCTCGCAGTATCTTTATATACGTCGGTGAGCTTAAGCTGTTTTCCGCTTTCTTTATTGAAGGTATATGCCTTTTTATAAAGCTCGTTTCCCTCTCCGCCGGTTTTTTCACTGCGATTTACCGTAACGGACACAACATCCTCGGTTTCGTATTCGACTCTTGTCTCAAAATCAAGCAAGAAAGGAAGCTTTTCCGTTTCTTCCTTTGCTTGGTTGTCGAAAACGAGCGCCGCCTTGGGGTAGTAGCTTTCTTTAATTTTTTTCAGGTAACCGTCCGTTTCGTCTTCGATTATCCCGTTGATTTTTTCTATTCCGTTTTTATAACCAAAAATCGATACCGTTTTCAAGCGGTATTTTATTACGGGCTCGCCTTTATACCAAAGAGTATCGGTTTCCGTTTTTACGTTATAGCTCATAAAAAATCACCTCATAACAGTATATGAGGTGATGATTTATTTGTTAACAAAGCTCCTTGATTATTTCATTCATTTCGGGAAGCTTATTAAGTATATCCTTTGCAAGAGCAAATTGAGAGCGAGCACGAACAAGATTGTGCGTTCCGTAATCCTTTGCAAAATATTTATCTCCGAGTATGTAGTCTGCCAAAAATCTTGATGAAAGCTCAACGGCAAGAGTGAAAACACCAAGGGCAAGGCTTTCCTTTTCCGCTTTTGTGAGAAACTCACCCGCTTTGCTCAAATAGCCCTTGGTAAAGCATTTAAACTTAACAAGATCAAGAGCCACCCTCGAGTAATCCTTTTCATCCTCGTTGCAGGTATTGCAGGCTGAGCGGACCGCATCGCCGAAATCGTGAGCGGCAAGGCCCGGCATTACTGTATCAAGATCTATCATCGCAAGGGTTTCATCGGTGTTATTATCAAAAAGCACGTTATTGCATTTGGGATCGTTGTGTACGGTTCTTAACGGCAATCCCATATCTCCTAACGAAACCGCAAGGCTGTAAACCTCTTTAAATGCTTCGAGGTCTTCCCTTACCTTAACCGCTCTTCCGAACGGATCTTGCTTTTCTGCTTCAAAAAGGTCGTCAAGACGCTTTCTCGTGTTATGAAAATCAGGAATTGTTTCATTCAGAATTTCCGCATTGAGGTCGGAAAGGAGATAATGGAAATTTCCGAGAGCATAGCCAATATTTTCAAGAAGCTTGTTACTGTCGGGGAGATCGTAGGTTTTTGAATTGTCAACGAAGCGATAGGCGCGGTAGAAATTTTCCTCTTCGTCCTCATAGCAGCCCTCGCCGCTTTCCGACGTCAAAAACTCCAAAACCTTACGGTTATAGTCAAGTGAGGCAGCTCTGTATCTTCCTTTTATAAATTCGGTTACCGAAATTACGTTATTCATAAGAGCCTTCGGGTCATTGAAAACGTATTTGTTTATCCTTTGGACTATGTAAAGATCCACCTTGCCGTTTTCTTCCACGCTTACCTTGTAGGTTCCGTTTATGTGTCCTGTATTCAGTTTTTTAATTTCGAGAATGTCGCCGTTGATTCCGAAATAACGGCAAATCTTTATCATATTCATACGGGTATTCCTTAAGCTGTGAACTATTTATAATATTGTAACACAGTTTTTGCTTTTATACAAGTATATATTTATATAAAAACCGTAAAACACAAAATGTTTTACGGTTTTTATCGTTAAATTGTGCCCGTATGGAAGCTTTCGTATTTATCCGAATGTCTTTCCTCTGTTTCGTCGAGAGAATAAAACAGAAGGGATATACACCAGATACCCGAAATTCCCACAAGAGTGTAGATTATTCTTGCGATGAATGAAAGGCTACCGCTGAACAACCAACCCACGAGATTGAAATTGAAAAGTCCCACCATTCCCCAAACGAGCGCGCCGATTATAACAAGCGCAAGAGCAATCTAAGTCGGA
>JAZQKU010000053.1:0-18617 GCA_045542315.1 Eubacteriales bacterium
ATTATTGCAATTTGCATGTTTTGTGTGTTATAATAAAATGTATGGAAAAAACGAAAAAGGTGAGAATACCCTTGGGATTTTTCGAAACCGGAAAAATAAAGGTCGGTCTTGCTCCGATGGCAGGATATACCGACTACGCTCTTCGCAAGCTTTCGGCGCAAAACGGCGCCGATTTCACTGTAACAGAAATGATAAGCGCGAAGGGGCTTTATTACAATAACGAGCGCACGGGAAGTCTTATGACGGTATGCCGCGATGCGGCTGTCGGCGTGCAGATATTCGGCTCGGAGGAAAAGTCACTTTCCTATGCGGCGTCTTACGTTGCGGCGGAGGCGCACCCCGATTTTATAGATATAAATATGGGCTGCCCCACTCCGAAAATCATAAATAACGGTGACGGCTCGGCGCTTCTTAAAGATCTTCCGAAGGCAGTTGACTGCGTCAAGGCGGTAATAAACGGCGCAGGCGGCGTGCCGGTAACGGTAAAGATAAGGATCGGTTGGGAAACTAAAGACCCCAAAATTCCCGCTTTTGCAAAGGAGCTTGAAGAGATCGGCGTTTTAGCCATCTTCGTTCACGGAAGGACATCGAGGCAGATGTACCGTCCGGGCGTCGATTACGGGGCAATAGAAAAAATAGCCGGTGCGGTAAGGATACCGGTCTTTGCAAACGGCGACATAACCTCGCCGGAGATTGCAAAGGAGGTTCTCGACAAAACGGGTGCCTCGGGGCTTCTTATCGGCAGAGGCGCTTTGGGGAACCCCTTTATTTTCAATCAGATAAAGGATTATCTCGAAACGGGGAAATACAGGCTTCCCACCAAGGAGGAGATCGTTTCCGCAGCGGTATATCAGCTAAAGGAAGCGGTTAAGGATAAGGGAGAACGCCGCGCGGCAATAGAGGCACGAAGCCAGATAGCCTGCTATTTAAAGGGCATGGCGGGTGCATCGGAAAAAAGAAAAATGCTTTCGGAGGCAACCGATCCGAAGGAAATCATAAAAATACTTAATATGTAACGGACGAGGTTAAAATGGAAGTTAACAGTGAACTCGGAAACAAAATAATAAAGGGCGACAGAGAGGCTATCGACACGGTAGTCGATACCTTCTGCGATAAGGCCTACAGCTTTTCTCTCTATTTCTTCGGCGACAGAGGTCTTGCGGAGGAGGCGGTAAAAAAGAGCTTTTCGGCATTTTTTGCAAACGCAAGAACTCTTCTTGAGGAAAGCTCGGTGCCCGCGGCTTATTTTGCCCTCTTAAAGGGCTGGTGCGAGAAAAAGCACGACGAGATCAAAAAAGAAAGCGGTGAGTTTTTCTACAATCTCGAAAGCTTTTCCGAAAGCTCGGAGATGAGCCTTGCTCTTGTTAAAACTATATCTGAGCTTAACAAAAAGCAACGAAGCCTCTTTTTGCTTGCCGATCTTCTTTGCCTTAAAAGAAGGGTGCTTTGCGAAATATACGACGTTGAGGACGGCGCTATGGCAGAAGCCGTTTCAATATGCAGAGGCAAGGTCATAGAAAAGCTTTCTTCGCTCGGCGATTTCAATATGAAGGGCGGTAACTGAAGATGATGAACGATTTTGAAAAGCGTCAGGTAAGCGATTTTGTTGACGGTGAGCTTCCCGCAAGCGAATGTGAAAAGCTCTTTAACGAGAGCGTAAATGCCGCCGAAAACAATAAATATCTTCACACTCTCCGCTTTGTCAAGCGCGCCACGGGCGAGCTTAACGAGCGCGCACCCGAAAAGCTCAAAACATCGGTGTCGGCATTCGTTACCAAAACGGGAAAAATGAAGAAAAAGGCAGTTGCTTTCAGCTTCCTTTGGGTAATACTTACCGTGCTTTTTGCAGCGGTGCTTGTTTGGGCAATTTGGAATCCCGTGCCGGGAAACGATCCGCTTCCTTCAAATCCTTCAAGTCAGGTATCCTCTGAAAGCGGCAACAGCTCGGAGCCCGAAAGCAGTACGGTATCGTCGGAGACCTCTTCCGACACCTCTTCCTCGGAAACGTCTTCCGCGGTTGACTATTCAACCTATCTCCCCTACGGCATCGACGAATATTTAAAGCAGTCGGAAAACTATGAGGACTATCGCGGAATGAAATTTTCCTTTGTGGTGATCGCTCACGGCACGAAGGTAAATACACTTATTGAAAACCGACCCGGTCAGTTTGCGAATATAGTTGACGAGCCCCGCGTATGGGCGCTTATAACCTCTAAAATGACTGCTTCCGAAACGGAAATAATGTTCAGGGCAAACGACTTTACGGGAATTGAAGTAATTGAGGACGAAAAATTCGACGGAATCGATAAGAGCGCAAGCCTCGGTCTCGTATTCGTAAGAGCAGAATAAAAGGAGAAAAAAGATGAACGGAAACGCCGCGTCGTTTATAACTTCGGTCTATGACGTAACCAAGCTTCCGCTTGACCGCCCCTTCGTTGCCTTCGCAGGCAGATCAAACGTTGGAAAGTCAAGCGCCGTAAATGCACTTGCGGGCAGAAAAAATCTTGCAAGAGTGTCCTCGAAGCCGGGAAAGACCGCTTCGATAAACTTATATAACCCCGGCGAGCCGTTTTATATTGCCGACCTCCCCGGCTACGGCTTTGCAAAGGTATCGAAATCGGTAAAGCGCGACTGGGGCGAGCTTATGGAGGGATTTTTTTCTTCGGAGGCAGATATAAAGCTTGTGGTCCATTTCGTTGACGTGCGCCATGAGCCGCAACCCACCGATATTGAGCTTACGAGATTTCTTGCCGAAACGGGACTTCCGTTTTGCACCGTTTTCACAAAGGCAGACAAGGTGTCGAAAACGGAGGCGGAGGCAAATGCCGCAAGAAATACCAAGATACTCCGCTCGCAGTTAAAGGGCACCTATGCCAATATGCTTGCGCCCGTTATTTTCTCGGCGGAAAAGAAGCAGGGCGTGGATATTTTAAACGCACTCATCTCTCAAATGGCACTCGTTTAATGAGAAAAAAGTTAACAAACCGACTTTAATCGGTTTACCGAAAAAATTTTTTTTACATCTATCGTCAAATTGCACAATCAACATTGTTAACATAGTTATCAACAGCCTTTAAACGACGGTATATCGTGATAAAAGGCGGTTTTCGGCTGTGGTTTCAAAAGCCCGCAAACGAATATTGAGGGTGTTGAAAAACGGCTGTTTTTTCAATAACTTCATAAAAATTTGTAGAATGTTACAAAAGAAAATTAAAGGCATGTTAAAAGTTTTTAAAATTTGAAATTTCGAGGAGAAAGGAAGGATAAAATGAAGAAAATCAACCGCGTAATGGCAATACACGACATAGCCTGCTACGGCAAAAGCTCGCTTACCGTGGTCCTTCCCGCAATGTCTGCGCTGGGCGCCGAGGTGGTGCCGCTGCCTACCGCGCTTCTCTCCTCTCACACGGGAATAAAGAATGCAACCTTCTTGCCGCTTGATAAGGAAATGCAGGCTATTTTAAACCATTGGAAGTCGGAAAACGTTTCCTTCGATTGCATATACAGCGGCTTTTTGGGCTCCGCCTCACAGATAGATACGGTGCTTTCGGTTTTTGAACGCTATCCCGATGCCTTGAAGGCGGTTGACCCCGTAATGGGAGATAACGGCGTAAAATACAAGACCTACACCGATGAAATGTGCGAGAAGATGAAGCTCCTCGTTACCAAGGCTGATATAATTACCCCGAATTACACCGAGGCGGCAATGCTCCTTGGAATAAAATACGAGGAATTCCCCTCAATAGAAACGGCTGAGGCGGCGGCGAGGTCGCTGTCGGAGCTCGGTCCCGAAACGGTGGTAATTACGGGAATAAGAAGCGGTGAAAATATCGTAAACGTGGTTTACGACAGGCAAAACGGCTTTTTCGCCGATTCCGTAAAATATATTGATAAGCGCTACGACGGCACGGGCGACCTTTTTTCATCGGTGCTGTTCGGGCTTATCCTTGAAAACGGCGACGTAAGCCTTTCTCTTGAAAAGGCGTCCGAATTCGTAAGAGAGGTAGTGGATTACAGCTCGAAGCATTCCGAAAACGATATAATACTGTTTGAACCGCTTCTTTATAAAATCGGAAAATAAAAAATCCCTTTGCAAGATTGCAAAGGGATTTTTGTTTCGTTTTATTCTTCCATCGGCTTTAATTTGGTATCGTAGATGCGCTTGTAGAGGAAAAGCGAAAGCAAGAGGGAAGCAACCTCGGAAATGGGGTAAGAAAGCCATACGAGGTCGAGGTTTCCCGTAAGCGACATAAGATATGCCACCGGCAAAAGGAAGATAAGCTGACGGGCAAAGGAAACTATAAAGCTGTACATTCCGTTACCCACCGCCTGACTTACGGAGTTAAGACAAATGCTTACCGCAGCTCCGAGAAATGAGCATGCGATTATGCGAAGGGCGGGTGCGCCGAGCCTCAGCATTTCGTCCGAAGCGGAGAAAAGCGAGAGAAGCAGCTCGGGGAAAAGGACCATAAACAGAGTGCCTGCCGCCATGATTATCATGGCGTAAAAGGTTGCAAGCTTTACCGTTTTGGTAATGCGCGATCTTCTTCTTGCGCCGTAGTTGTAGGCAACTATCGGGACCATACCGTTATTGAGTCCGAAAACGGGCATAAAGAAGAAGCTCTGAATTTTGAAGTAGGCGCCGAAGACGTTGGTTGCGACCTCGGTGAAGGAAGAGAGTATTCCGTTCATAAAGAATACCATTACCGAGCCTACCGATTGCATTAAAATCGAGGGAAGACCGACGGAATAGATATTCTTTATTATCTCTCCGCTTGGCTTAAAGCCCTTGAAGGTTATATGAATATCCTTGTTTAGCTTAAGGTTTGCGATAATTCCCACGAGAGTACCGACAGCCTGACCGATTACGGTTGCAACGGCGGCGCCGACAATGCCCATATCGAAAACAAAGATAAAGATGGGGTCTAAAATTATATTGGTTATTGCACCCGACATCTGAACGACCATTGAGAGAGTGGTCCTTCCCGTTGATTGGAGCAGACGGTTAAAGCATATCTCGCCGAAGCAGAAAACGGAGCCTATCATACATATCGAAAGGTAATCAACACCGTATTCGATGACCTCTGCCGTTTCGGTCTGCACCGTGTAGAAGGGACGGACGGCAAAAATACCGAGAAGCAAAAAGGCAATATAGGAAATACCGCATAAAAACATGCCATTCACGGCACTTTTGTTTGCAAGGTCAAACTTCTTTGCACCGAGATATCTTGCTAAAAGCGAGCTCATACCTACACCGGTGCCGACGGCAACGCCTATAAGCAGGTTTTGCGCGGGGAAGGCGTAGTTTACGGCGGTGAAGGCGTTTTCGCTTATCATCGCAACGAAGATACTGTCAACTATATTGTAAAGCGCCTGAACCATCATCGATATCATCATCGGTACCGACATGGTTATAAGCAGCTTTTTAATGGGCATAGTGCCCATTTTGTTTTCCTTGAGTACTGATTCTGCCTGACTCATTTTTTTCATCCTTGCCTTAAAAATAACTATAGCTTGTCTTTCGACAAGCTATAATGTTTGCAAATATTGCGAAGCTTCAAAGCGATTATTTATCAGCTTTGTTGAATCTTCTGTTGAATCTGTCAACACGGCCGCCGGTGTCAACGAGCTTCTGCTTGCCGGTGTAGAAGGGATGGCATTTGGAGCAGATTTCAACGTTTATATCGCCTTTGGTGGTATGTGTTTCGATAACGTTGCCGCAAGCGCATTTAATAACTGCGGGCTTAAATTCGGGATGGATACCGTCTTTCATTGTATTTCACCTCTAATATCCTATTTAACGCCGATATATGATAACACAAAATCAGAAATTTTGCAATAGTTTTTTGAAAAAAATTTCAAAATAGTTTAAATTAAGCTTAAATTAACCCGAAAAGCGCTCCGACTGCTTCAAAAACCCTCTGAAAATAGGAGCAAATACGCTGATAATGATTGCAAAGATCAAAAAATATGTTATAATATAATAAGAGTATTTGCAGGGGGAATTTTTGAAATGAGCATAAAAAATCCCGTATTTACGGTAAAACACAACGATACCTTCAGAAAGGCGAGAAAGGCGGCTGCCGATTACGGCTCCCCCTCGTTTTTGGAATCCCTTGAAATAAAGGACGTAAACGCAAATTGGATATGGGAGTCTTCTTCATATCCACAGACTGCCGTTTGCTTCGTTAAGGATTTTTCGCTCGATTTCATTCCCGAGACCGCACCTGCCCGCATTGCCGCAGACAGTAAATATATTCTCTGGATAAACGGCAAAAGGGTGGTTTTCGAGGGAGGTCTTAAAAGAGGCTTTGCACCCGAATCGGTCTATTGCGACGAGATAGATATCGCCCCCTATCTGCAGATGGGCGAAAACAGAATAGCGGCTTGGGTAAGATATTTCGGTTACGACGGCTACTCCCACGTATCGAGCGGTGAGGGCGGCTTTATGCTTGAATGCCGCGCCGCGGCTCTTCGCACCGATGCTTCCTTCAAATGCAAGCGCGACAGCGCATATATCCCCGAGCTCGACAGTGAAATGCTTACAAACTACCGTCTTGCCGAGGGCAATATCTATTACGATGCCCGTAAGGAGCTTGGCGACTTTTTCCTTCCCGATTACGACGTTTCGGACTGGGAAAACGCCACCGAAAAGGCCTATGCCGGCGAGGGCGTTTACGGAAAGCTTTACCCGAGAATTATTCCGATGTTCAAGGATTTCGGAGAAAGCGAATTCGTTTCAACCGAGATAATTTCGGGAAAAAAGCTTTTTGCCGATAAAATATACGAGTGCGTCCTTCCTTATAACTGCCATATAGTCCCGATAATAGAGACAGATGCTCCCGCAGGTAAGCGAATCGACGTTTATACCGATATGTACTGTGATAAGCACGGCCTTTCACAGCGCCTCGTTTATATTACGAAAAAGGGCGAGCAGCGCTTTGAGAGCCCCTCGTGGATAAACGGAGGAAAGGTATATTTTCATATACCCCACGGCGTAAAGGTGCTGTCTTTAAAATACAGAGAAACCGGTTACGGCTCCGAATTCAAAGGCAGCTTTGAGTGTGACGATTCTGTTTTAAACGCTATCTATGAAAAATCCCGCCGCACCCTCTACGTCACCATGCGCGATACCTTTATGGACTGCCCCGACCGTGAGCGCGCCCAGTGGTGGGGCGATGCGGTAAACGAATCGGAGCTTTGCTACTATTGTATGGACGAAAACGCCCATCTTCTTTTCAAAAAGGGTATTCTTTCAATGGCGGCGTGGCAGCACGCCGACGGAACGCTGCAAACCGTCGTTCCCGATAAGCTCGATCTTTTTGAGCTTCCGCTTCAGAATCTCGCAGGCATCGTGGGCTTTTTGAATTACTGCAAATTCACGGGAGATGCCTCTGTGCTTCCCGTTGCCTATAAGGCGTCGCTTGCCTACCTTTCTCTTTGGGAAACGGAGGAAAACGGTCTTGTTTCTCACAGAACGGGAAGCTGGGATTGGCCCGATTGGGGAGTTTCGGCAGATATGCCCGTGCTTGAAAACAGCTGGTATTATTACGCTCTTAAAAGCGTTATCGAAATGCATAAAATAATCGGCAAGGGCGAGGGCATCGAGATACTCGAGGAGCGCGCCGCAAAGCTTAAAAACGCCGTTAATCACGCATTTTACGACGGAAACGCCTATATCTCCTCTGCCTGTTACGACGACAGAGCAAACGCCGTTGCGGTGCTGTCGGGTATAGCCGATAGGGACACCTATAAGGGCATAGCAAAGGTATTTGAAAACGTTTATAATTCAAGTCCTTATATGGAAAAATACGTCCTTGAGGCGCTTTGCAAAATGGACCTTCACGAAAAGGCAAAGCAGAGGATAAGAAAACGCTACGCCGAAATGGCAAAGAGCGATTACACCACCCTTTGGGAATTCTGGACATCGCAGGACGGCACCAAAAACCACGCCTGGTCGGGAGGCCCCTTGGTAATAATGTGCCGTTATTTTGCGGGCGTTTCTCCCCTTACTCCGGGCTATGAAACCTATATCGTAAAGCCCGAGCTTGCGGGAATGAGCGGATTTTTTGCCGAAATTCCCACCAAAAACGGCACGGTAAAGGTAAGGGCATTAAAAAGCGGCAGCACGGTAAAATACAACGTTGCTCTCGCCGAAAAGGGAAGTGCGGTTATTGCGATAAGGAAAGGTGAAAACGGCGGAATCACCGTAAACGGCAAGGAGGCGGAGCTTACCCAAAAGTCCGTTACCGAGGGAATGATATTCCTCAAAGCCGATGAAACTCACCTCTATTTTGCGGCTGTGGGCGGCGAAAAGGAAATAGTTGCGAGCTGAGAAATTCACATTTTCGGAAAAAGTGAACAAAATCACAAAAAGGGCTTTTTATATACAAAAAAAGTCCTTTTTTGCATTTACATTTTTTCAGGATATTTTATAATAAAAACATATTATGATCGGAGGAGATTTTTGTGAGGAAAATAATCGCGGCAATTTCATCGCTTGTTCTTATGGCAACGGTAGTTGCGGGCATATCCGCCTGCACGAAGGATACAACCGTCGGCTATAAGGGAAGTCTTACCGTCGCGCTTGACTCAAACGGTAAATATACCTCGGTAAAGTCAAACGGCAAGGAGCTTATCACAGAAAGTGGTAAGGGCGGCTTCTTTATCTATAATTTTGAAGACAGAAGCTATTATGAAATGACCGAGGTCTCCGTTTCCAAAAAAGGAAACACCTACACCGTTTCGGGAAGCAACTCGGAGCTCGGCGCAAACCTTAACGCAACGCTTGAGCAGAAGAACGGCGCAGTTATCGTAAAGGGCACGGTGAAGGACACCACCGGTAACGACCGCCGCTTCAGAGTAGAGCATTCACTTCCCGTAGATGCAAACGGCTGGCGCTACGGCATAAACCTTAATGAGTCCGATGTGATAAAGGGTAAGGATATTTTTGCAAACCGCCACACCGTTTTAACCAAGATCTATCAGGCAAACTATCCGTTTGCTTCAATTTCAAACGATGAAACGGGCATAGCGGCAACCACCTTGTTTGATTCGCCCGTAGTTTACGATTACTATTACGATAACGAGTATAAGCTCTTTACCCAGGCCTTCTATATGGGTCTTTCCTCACAAACCATGAACCCATCCGAGGGAAGCTTCTCCTTCGCGCTTTACGATTTTGAGGGCTATCACGGCTTCAGAGGTGCGGCTGACGGTATGTATAAGCTCGTTCCCGAGGCATTTGAAACCAAGGTAGAAAATCACGGCAACTGGCTTTTCCACCAGAACGTATTTTACGGCTTGCCCGGTGTTGCCGACTATCTTCCCGGCTTCAATGAAAACGCAAGCTATGAAAACGATAAAAAATACGGCGCATATTCCGCAATATACGTTGCACCCGCAGAGCTTTGGATCTCGTGGAAGGATTATGCAGGTCCCAACGCGGTTCCCACTGCGGCAGAGCTTTTAACAAAGCTTGAAACAATGCTTACTATGCCCGATACGGAAACCGACAGATACGGAAACATTCCTCAAAGGGTTATTGCAGGTGCAATCTTCAACAGCGGTTATCATATAAATAAGAACGGCGACTACTGGAACGCAGGCTGGAACGCTTCTTATAATCAGATAATGTGCTTTATCGCAAACGGTAACCCCAATATCCCCGCACCGAGCTGCTTCCACATTACTCGTCAGCAATATACCGAAGGAGAGGCAAGAGCAGCATCACAAGGCCATAAGTTAAACGGTCTTTACATTGACAACGCAAACTTCGGCGCAGTTACAAATCTCGACTACAATACCGCAAACTACAAATACAGCAGCTACCCCCTCCTTTGGGATAACTCCGGTAAGCTTGCACTTCCCTTGGGCTATTCGACTTGGGAATTTATAGATGCCTATATAACTCTTGAAGACGATAAGGTTGCTCTTGGCAACATCGCATTCCCCGATAACGGCAGCGCCACCGCATTCGCTCATTTCTTCGATATCCCCGGCGGCGAAATCGGTAACTCCTGGGGTCAGACCGACGAGGAATTTATGTTCCGCCGTGTAAACGCTTATCAGAAGCCCTGGGCACTTCTTCTTACCCAAAGCTTCAACGACGTATTTGAGGGCGTTGTGGATAAGGTTGAAGCAGATTACATGGGCAAAGAGCTTTTGATGAAGAAGGCGCTCTTCTGGGGCGTAATGTGCAATCCCATGAACCTTGATTTAGGTCTTGAGGAGTATGAAAGCGTAAGACCTCTCTTTATCAAATACGGCACCGCCCAGAGAAACCTCTCCGAGGCAGGCTGGGAGCCCATAACTCACGCCGTTCCCACCTCAAACGCAATAAGCTGTGAGAGATTCGGCGGAGGAAACGGCGCAGTCTGGTTCTCGATGAGAAGCAATAACGAAAACGCCGAAAACGAGGGAATCTACGTTCCGCTCCCCAATCTCGGCTTCAAAAAGGGCGATTACAGCAAGCTTATCGCCTTCGACACCGTTGAAAACAGAATTCTCGAAACTACCGTTGAAAACGATATTCTCACCGTAAAATCGGGCTTTGAGAATAAAGACGACGTTGCGGCAGTTATCATCGGCACTCCCGAGCAGATAGCGGCGGCGCTTGAAAACGAGAATACTATTGCAAACGAGAGAATCACCACCAAGCTTGACGAGCTCAAAGCACTCGCAAACGAGAATTTGGCGGGCTCCGCAACCGTAATAAACGCTATAACCGAAATGGAAAAGGCAAATGCCGCATTCCTTGAAGCGGTAAATAAAGGCGACTTTGCAAAGGCGGCAGCCGAGCTTGAAACGGTAGTCACTCTTTCCGAGAGCTTTATCGACCAAAAGACCTTCGGTGAGATTGAAGGAAAAGCAATAGAAATAGAGCTTACCGCAGTTGCCGAAAGATATATGAACAAATATAAAGCATTAACGAAATAAAGATTTTCTGTTTTTGCGCTTTTGTTAAATTTTATATTAAGCATAAAACGATTTAAAGGTGATACTATGAAAAGAATAATCGCGGCAATTTTATCGCTTGTCATTATGGCAACGGTAGTTGCGGGTATATCTGCCTGCACGAAAAATACATCGAACGCCTACAAGGGAAGTCTTACCGTCGCGCTTGACTCAAACGGTAAATATACCTCTGTAAAGTCCGGCGGCAAGGAGCTTATTACCCAAAGCGGAGCGGGTGGCTTCTTCATCTATAACGTTGAAGATAAAAGCTATTATGAAATGACCGAGGTCTCCGTTTCCAAAAAAGGAAACACCTACACCGTTTCGGGAAGCAACTCGGAGCTCGGAGCAACCCTTAACGCAACGCTTGAGCAGAAAAACGGTGCAGTTATCGTAAAAGGCACGGTGAAGGACACCACCGGTAACGACCGCCGCTTCAGAGTAGAGCATTCACTTCCCGTAGATGCGGAGGGCTGGAGATTCGGCATAAACCTTAACGAGTCCGATGAGATAAAGGGCAAGGAGGTTTTTTATAACCATTACACCGCCTTGTCAAAGATTTTCCAGTCAAATTACCCCTGCAGCTCTATTTCAAATAACGAAACGGGTATAGCGGCAACCACCTTGTTTGATTCGCCCGTAGTTTACGATTACTATTACGATAACGAACTTAAGCTCTTTACCCAGGCCTTCTATATGGGACTTTCCTCACAGACCAAAAACCCCTCGGAGGGAAGCTTCTCCTTCGCACTTTACGATTTCAAGGGCTACTACGGTATGAGAGGCGCGGCTGACGGTATGTATAAGCTCGTGCCCGAAGCGTTTGAAACGAAGGTAAAAGACCACGGCAACTGGCTTTTCCAGCAAAACGCCTACTATAACCTCAACGGTGTTTCGGACTATCTCGGAATCTTCAACGAAACTCCCAACTATATATTCGACGAAAAATACGGCGTGATATCGGCAAAATACGTTGCGCCCGCCGAGATATGGATCTCGTGGCACGATTACTCGGGTCCCAACGCCGTTCCCACCGCAGAAGAGCTGAAGAGTAAGCTCGAGCAAATGCTTACGATGCCCGAGTCGGCAAAGGATATGTACGATAACGTATCTCAGAAGGATATTGCGTCGGCGATTTTAAGCAGCGGCTATTATATAAACAAGAAAAACGATTACTGGAACGCAGGCTGGAACTCCTCTTACTCGAAGATAATGGCATTTATTGCAAACGGCAATCCCAATATTCCCGCCCCGAGCAACTACAGCATTCACCGTCAGATATTCAATGACGAGGAGGCAAAAGCGGCATCGGAGGGATACAAGGTAACGGGTCTGTATATTGATAATGCCAATTACAGCTCAATTTCAAATCTCGATTACAATACCGCAAACTATAAATACAGCAGCTATCCTCTTCTTTGGGATAATTCGGGCACCCTTGCGCTCCCCTTGGGCTACTCCACCTGGGAATATATCGACGCTTTTACCGCAGAGGAAAGCGATAAGATATCTCTCGGAAATATCGCATTCCCCGATAACGGAAGCGCAACCGCGCTTGCTCATTTCTTTGATATCCCCGGCGGCGAGATAGGAAACTCGTGGGGACAGACCGACGAGGAATTTATGTTCCGCCGTGTAAACGCTTACCAAAAGCCCTGGACACTTCTTCTCACTCAAAACTTCGATGACGTTTTTGAAGGCGTTGTTGACAAAAACGAAGCAAACTATAAATCAAAAGAGCTTTTGATGAAGCGCTCCCTTTTCTGGGGTGTTATGTGCAACGCTATGACTCTGACCGCAGATACTGCGGCGCTTGAAAGCGTAAGACCGCTCTTTATAAAATACGGCACGGCGCAAAAACTCGTTTCGGAAGCGGGCTGGGAGCCTATAACCCACGCCGTTCCCACCTCAAACGCAATAAGCTGTGAGAGATTCGGCGGCAACGGCAACGAGGCGGTTTGGTTTACAGTAAGAGCAAATCGCGACGGCGCCGAAAATGAGGGAATCTACGTTCCGCTCCCCAATCTCGGTTTCAAAAAGGGTGATTACGGCAAGCTTATCGCATTCGATGTTGTTGCAAATAAAATGCTTGACGTAGCCGTCGAAGGCGACATAATGACCGTCAAGACAGAGCTTTCCGAAACCGACGACGTTGCGGCGGTTATCATCGGCACTCCCGCGCAGATAGCGGCGGCGCTTAAAAAGGATAACGAAACCGCAAACGAGCGTATTGCCGATAAGCTTTCCGAGCTCAAAAAGCTTGCCGACAAAAAGGCTACCGATCCTGCGGCGGCAAAAAGCGCGATAAGCGAAATGGAAAAGGCAAATGCCGCATTCCTTAAAGCGGTAAATAAAGGCGATTTCGCAAAGGCAGCAGCCGAGCTTGAAACGGTAACGAGCCTCTCACAGAGCTTTATCGACCAAAAGACCTTCGGCGCGGTAGAGGGCAAGGCAATTCAAACCGAGCTTACCGCAGTTGCCGAAAGATATATGAACAGATATAAAGCGTTATCGAAATAAAACGCTTAATATAATGAAAAAATATTTAAAGGAGCAAAAATAATGAAAAAGATCATTGCAGCAGTATTGGCACTTGTTTTTTGTCTCGGCCTTCTTTCCGCCTGCGGCGGAGGCGGATCTCAGAGAGTCCCCTACGATTACGGCGACGGCTTCAAGGCTTATTCCCCCGAAATAACCATAAGCGTTGCAAATCCCATGGCAGACGATATGGTATCATACCTCACCGCGAAGGGCGACAATCAGGAAGATAATGCCTGGAACAGGCTTTACCGCGACGAGCTCGGCATCAAGATCAAATACGATTACGGCTTCGGTATGCTTGGAGGCTACACCGAAAAGCTTTCGGCGGCAAGCATGGCGGATAAATTCCCCGATCTCGTTTATACCGGCTCGGGCGAGTATTCGTACAGCCTTATAAAAACCATGTACGAGCTTGATCAGCTTGCAGATCTCACCGACGCTATCGAAAAGCTCGCCTCCGACGATCTTAAGGAGTCCTATGAGCTTGCAGGTGCGGAAATTTTCTATCCCGCAACCTTTCAGGGTAAGAAATACGCTATGCCCCAGATAATCGGCGCTGAAAACGAGGCCTACACCTACTACTTCCTCCGTAAGGACTGGCTTGACAACTTAAACCTCGCAGTTCCCTCTACCTTTGAGGAGCTTCTTACCGTATGCGAGGCGTTTGGTAATCAGGATCCCGACGGAAACGGTCAGGACGATACCTACGGCCTTTCCTTCGGCGGTGACTTCAGAGAGACCGCATCCCTCTTCTTTGCGGCATACGGCGCTTATCCCGGTCAGTGGATAAAGAACGAGGACGGCACGGGACTTGTTTACGGAAGCTACACCGAAAACACCAAGCGTGCGATCGCTCAGCTTCACGAGATGTATAAATCGGGCGCACTTAACCCCAATTTCACCGAAACGGGCTTTGACGGTCTTTACACCGAGTTCAACACCGGTAAGGCGGGCGTGTTCATGGGTAAGGTCTATTATCCCTTCCTTCTTGAAAACCTCATTCAGAGAAACCGCGAGGCAGAGATAGTTGCCGTAAAGGCAATGGCGGTTGACGGCGGCGACGTTAAAATTATGACCGCAACGAATGCGGCTGCCTATTTCGTAATGAACGCAAAATGCGTTTATCCCGAGGCAATGGTCAAGATGTTCAACGTATATCTCGACACCGCTCTCAATCCCGACTCGGTAGAGCAGTATTACGAGCTTATTGCTGACAAAGACACCGGCAGAAATATCTGGACTATGTCACCTGTTAAAACCGCAATGCCCGGCGAAAACGCAAGAAAAGCAAACAGAGTCGTTGAGGCATTACAGGCAGGCAGCAAGGAAGGACTTCTTCCTCATCAGGAGGTTTTATACGATCAGGTAAAGAGCTTCGAGGAAAATCCCACCTGGTCTCTCTACGGCGACAATATGCTCTGGTGCGAGGGCGGAACCGAGCCCACAATTCAGGAATACTTCGATAATGATTGGTTTATGCCCATAAACTTCAACGGTGCAAAAACCGAAAGCATGGAGCTTTACGGAGACGAGATCTACTCCGGCGAGGTTGGCGGCTTTATCCTTATGATCCTCGGTGAGAATCCCATCGATACCTTCGATACTATGTACGATCAGTGGCAGGATATCGGCGGTGCCGATATCGAAAGAGAGATCAACGAATGGTACAAAAGCGTTGCTCTTGCAGGCTGAAAAACTTAAAATGACCTAAAAAATACCCGTCCGAAATTGCTCGGACGGGTATTTATCTTTTCACCCAAATTCATTATAATTATATCAAGGAGGATTTTGAGATGAAAAGAACTATTACAACGAAGGAAATGAAAGAATTCAAAAACTATCTTGTTAAGGAGGAAAAATCAAAAAACACCGTGGAAAAATATATGCGTGACATTAAAGGCTTTTCCGACTTTTTAAAAGGGAAAAGTGTGGATAAAAGGGCTATTATGGAATATAAAATGCTCATTGAAAAGAGATACACCGTTTCGGGTGCGAATTCTGTGTTAGCGGCAATAAATGGTTTTTTTAAATTTAAGGGGTGGTATGACGTTATCGTAAAACAGTTCAAAATTCAAAAAATCGGCTTTTGTCCGGAGGAAAAGGAGCTGACATCAGATGAATATTTCCGTTTGGTAGCGACGGCGGAGAAAAACGGAAACCGTCGCCTGTCACTTCTTATGCAAACGCTTTGCGCTACGGGAATACGTATAAGCGAGCTTGAATACATAACGGTAGCTGCGGTAAAAAGCGGGGAAGCGGTTGTGAATTGCAAGGGGAAACGGCGCATGATAATAATCGTTCCCGAACTGTGCAAAAAGCTTGATGCTTACGTTAAAGAAAAAAATATAAGCGGTGCGGTTTTTCAAACGAGCAAGGGAAAGCCTATGTCAAGAAGCAATATATGGCGTGAAATGAAAGCTCTTGCAGCGAAAGCAAACGTCAAAGAATCTAAAATATTCCCGCATAACTTCCGCCACCTGTTTGCAAGAAGCTTTTATGAAATTGATAAGGATATTGTGCGTCTTGCCGATGTTTTGGGACATTCCGACGTGAATACTACCCGAATATATACCGCGTCAACCAGCGAAGAATACCGAAAAAAGATGGTGCTGATGCGGCTTATACCGTAAAAAATCCCCGCACAAAGTGCGGGGATTTCGTTTAGCTATGAAATTTAAGGAATCAGTCCCACTCGCCGGGGATATAGGTTCCTTCGTTTTCACCCTCGGTAGTGGGGATAGAAACGGTGATAACGTCTTCGATTTCAAAAAGCTCAAATTCGATTTCAGGTGTGTTGTATTTTTTCATTTTATTTATCTCCTTTCACCGAATTATGCGTTTATAGCATCGTTAACGCTGTTGGTACGAGCTGCGCCGTAGGTAACGGTGCCGTCTGCGTATGCAATGTAGCTTACAGCTACGAAATCTCTGTCAAGTGCAGTTTCCGGAATACCGATGAGAACTGCAGTGAAGGAAATTGCAGCGTCAGTCTTCTCGTAGTAGTTCTTTGCAACGATATCGAGGTAAGTGATGCCGTTTGCCTTGCCGTCTGCGGAAAGAACGAGATCAGCAGCGCCGAGCTTGTCAGCGGGGATAATGAGAGTGCCCATCTTCTCAATAGAGTCGTTATTGTTAACTTTGTTAAGAGCAACCTCGGTCTTGAAACGGAGACCAGCTGCTACGCCCTCTTCGGGAGCTCTCCACTGTACAACAGGGGTAGAAGCCTTGTGCTCGGTGTAGGTTGCTTCGCCTTCGTAAACTGCTGCTGCAACACCGTTGATGGTCTTTACAGTGAAAGCTTCAGAGCCGGAAGAACCGTAGCCTACTGCGGAAATAGCAAGATATGCCTTGCCGTCTGCATCGACGATACCTTCAGCGGGAACAGATATGTCAACAGTACCTAATTCTTCGTCTTCAAAGGTGAGTTTGGTTCCGTTTACGAGGAACTTGATGTCGCCTTCTTCAACGACGAATTTAACTGTAACGTCAGTATCAACGCCGACAGCAGTACCGATATCATAGTCGCCGCCTGCACCATTGATCCAGATATTAAGATTGGTGCCGTAAACAGAGAATGTAACAGCCTTGTTGAAATCCGGAACGACAATACCGTAAGATCTCATACCAAAGATGCCGGGAACAGCGAATCCGGTGGCTGCACCGGAAGAGAAGGTTATTGCACCGTAGCCGTTGGGAGAGATGTTTGAGAATGCTTTGCCGTTAATAACGAATTCTGCGCCGTCAACGGTGATCTTCTCGTTGCAAACTAAGCCGGTCTGGGGCCAATACATTCCTGCGGGAGAAGAAAGAGTAAGAGCGCCGGATTCGGTTACATATGCAGTACCGTTGGAAAGATTAAAGCCGTCTGCATTAAAAGCAGTCAACTGGCTCCAAGCAGGAGCGTTGGTTGCGTTCAATACTTCCTTGGGTTCTACATAGGTGTACTTGTAAGCCTCGTAGTCAGCTACGGAGCCGTCGTTAGAAACTATTTTGAAGTTTCTGAAGGAGGGAGCATTGTCCCAGTTCCAGTCGTCGCCGCCGGTGCCGAGCCAAATGTAGTTTCCGGCTTCGGTGGGATCAACGTATTCTGCGCAAACGAGAACGTCGTTGACGTAAATAGTAACTTTGTTACCGTCAACTATGGCTTTGTAGGTTGCCCATTCACCTGCTTCAAAGCCAAGGGTGTAGAAGTTGGGGTTAACGCAATCTGCAAGTGCTGCGCCCTGTGCAAAGAGCTCTACAACCTTCCAGGTGTTGCCCCATGCAGTGTACATATCCTCGCCAACACGTCCCTGATAATCCACAAACTTAAGGGTAACGCCGTTGCTTACCCAGTTGTAGCCGGGATCGACGGGAGATACCTGTGCTGCCTTTATGGAAATAGCGGAGGTGGGGGTAGTTGCAGCCGTTGCGCCGGTTACCGTACCGGTAGAGTATGCAGGAAGGAACACTTCAACAGTCATAGTATAATTGTTGTTGAATGCAGAAGCATCGTAACCTGCGCCGAGGTTTGCCCACGAAACACCGGCTGAATTGTAGCAGATAGACAAGCTACCGTCGGCGTTTATCTTATAACGACTGGCGTCGTCATTATAAAGCCAACCTTCAGCAACAGCCGCGGATGCCGTGGGGATTGCTGCAAATGCGAGAGGCAGTATCATTATTACCGCAACCGCAATGCAAAGAAGTTTTCTTTTCATGGTTTTTTTCCTTTCTTAAAATAAAATATTTTTTTGGTTTAACTTACTTAAGAAGTCGACAATTTATAACATAATGGGCATTATGTGACAAAAAACAAAAAAGTCCGTCTTTTCAAAAAAAGACGGACTTTCCGTAAATACATAATGGGCATTATGTAATAAGACAAGATTTACAGTTCGCCAAAAATGTGGTTTTTGCAACGTTGAAACCAAAAGATTTAACAAAATAAAATGTAATATATATAATAAAGATTTTTACCGCAGAGTGTGTTAAAAAGACAAATAGCACATCTATACATTTTTTTACTAAAAAATATTGTTGAAAAAACATAAAAAAGGTAAATCTTAAATTTTTTATTAAAAAACTATTGCAATTTTCGAATGCATGGTGTATAATAAATTGAGTTTAGTTTACTTATC
>JAZQKU010000054.1:0-17705 GCA_045542315.1 Eubacteriales bacterium
GTTTCGCTTTCCGCAAAAATGTACGAGCTTTATTCACAAAAGGGAATAGCGGTGCTTCGAATGGGGCTTCATTCCGATATTTCCCCGGAGGATATAGTTGCGGGACCCTTTCACCCCGCATTCGGAGAGCTTGTCTATTCCGAGATATATAAAAGCCGTTTCGATAAGGCGATGGAAGGGAAAAATGTTAAAAATCCCGTCTTTCTCGTAAAAAGAAACGAGCTTTCAATGGCGCTCGGTCAAAAAAAGAAAAACCTCACATATATTGAAAATAAATACGGAATTCTTTCCGAAATAGTCTGTGATGACGAAAGGGGCGTTTATAATGACGCTATCGCAATTCAAAGCATTCGTAAATAAAAAATCCGTTGCCCTGCTCGGCGCGGGAGTAAGCAACATTCCTCTTATAAGCTGGCTTCAGGGCTTCGGCGCAACGGTTACGGTAAGAGACAAAAACGAAAACCTCACGTTACCCGAGGGCGTTTTTGCCGATAAGCTCGTGCTCGGAAAGGATTATCTTTCCGACATAACCGAGGATATACTTTTCCGCTCGCCCGGAATGAGATTTGACGAGAAGGGCATTGCCGACGCGGTGGCCCGCGGTGCGCTTCTCACCTCCGAGATAGAAATGCTTTTTGAGCTTTGTCCCTGCCGCATTATTGCGGTAACCGGCTCCGACGGTAAGACCACCACCACTACCCTCATCTCCGAAATGCTCAAGCGTGCGGGAAAGAAGGTATGGCTCGGCGGCAATATAGGCACTCCGCTTTGCCATAAGGCGTTTGATATGAAGGAAAGCGACACAGTCGTTTTAGAGCTTTCGAGCTTTCAGCTTCATACCATGAGAAAAAGCCCATCGGTTGCGGTGGTAACCAATATTTCACCTAACCACCTTGATAAGCACAAGGATTACGAGGAATATATCGAAGCAAAGAAAAACGTCTTTTTGCATCAGACAAGCGAGGGAAGGCTCGTAATAAATGCCGACAACGCGGTAACCTCCGAATTTGTAAATGAGGCAAAGGGAAGCGTTGTAACCTTTTCGTATAAGGGAAATAAAAAAGAGGGCGTTTGGCTCTCCGATGACGGCACCGTTTATTTCGGAGAAACCCCCGTTTTGAACCGAAACGAAATAATCCTTCCCGGCGACCACAACGTTGAAAACTATATGGCGGCGATAGCTGCGGTTTACGGCGAGGCTTCAAGGGAAGAGATTTCCGAAACCGCAAGGACCTTCGGCGGAGTAAGACACAGAATAGAGTTTGTAAGAGAGGTAGAGGGAGTTAAATATTATAACGATTCCATCGGTACGAGCCCCTCACGCTCCATTGCGGGACTTAAATCGTTTAAGGAAAAGATAATCCTCATCGCGGGCGGCTACGATAAGCATCTTGATTATACCGAATTCGGAAAGATCGTTGCGAAAAGAGTAAAGCTTCTCATCGTCACGGGCGACACCGCCGACAAGATAGAAGCAGCCTCAAGGGCGGCCCTTCCCGATATCCCCGTTATCCGCTGTGAAAAATTCGACGATACCGTAAAAGCGGCTTACGAAAGAGCCTCGGCGGGCGACGTGGTAATGCTTTCTCCCGCGTCGGCAAGCTTCGACTTTTTCAAAAACTTCGAGGAGCGCGGAGACCGCTTCGTTTCACTTGTAAAGGCCCTTTGAGAAAGGACGTTTTTATGGATAAAATTAAGGAACTTCGCGCCCTTACCGAGCTTTTTTTACCCTGCTCGGGCGGAAGCGAGAATATAAAAAAGCTGTTACCCATAATTGAAAAATACACGGAGAACGTAACCGTCACCAAGGGCGGAAGCATCATTGCAACCGTAGGAAACGGAAAAGAAAAGGTGGTCATAGACGCCCACTACGACGAGGTAAACCTTGTCGTAACCGAAATAAAGGAGGGGTTTGTCAAGGTCGCCTCGCCCTTTGGCGCCGACGTGAGAATACTCCCCGCATCCGAGGTTGTAATTCTCGGCAAAAAAGAGATAAAAGGCGTTTGCTTTGCAATGCCGCCGCACCTTCTTTCTGAGGAAAAACGCGGAAAAACTCCCGAGATCGACGATATCCTTATCGACACGGGCATTGCCGAAAGAACACTTAAGAAATACGTTACCGTGGGCGACCCAGTATGCTATAAAAGACGCTTTACAAGGCTTTCAAAGAAAAGATATATGGGAAACGCCCTTGATGACAGAATAGGCTGTCTGTTGAATTTAATGCTTCTTGAAAGATTTTCAAGGCATTGTCCCGAAAATATAACCGCTTCCTTTGCCTTCGTTTCCGAGGAGGAGGCGGGGCTTCGCGGCGCAAAAACACTCGGTTTCGACAGAGGCTTTGATAAGGCGCTCGTTTTCGACGTGACCTTTGCCACCGCTCCCTCGGTGCCGTCATATAAGGCAAAGCCTCTTTCATCGGGTGCCGCGATAGGAGTGTCGCCTATTTTAAACGCCTCCCTTTGGGCAGAGCTTAAAGAGACGGCGGAGAAAAATAACATCCCCTATACCCTTGAGGTAATGGGCGGAAGAACAGGCACCGATGCCGACGCCATTGCCGTAAGCGAGGACGGCATTCCCACCGCGCTTATCTCCGTGCCGATAAGAAATATGCATTCTGCCGCCGAGGTCTTCGATACAGAAGATCTGGACGCGGCCTTTTCGCTTGCATACCGTTTCCTCGGAGGTGAAGAATAATGAAGCTTTTGAAAAAGCTCTGCATGGCAGAGGGCATTTCGGGCCTTGAGGGAAATATCAAGGAAATTATCAAAAATGAAATAAAGGGTTATGCGGATATAAGAGAGGATCGCTTCGGAAATCTCATTGCGGAAACTCACGGCAAAAGCCGCGGGAAAAAGGTGTGCTATTTTGCTCACACCGACGAGGTGGGCTTTTTGATCTCCGATTACGATTCCGACGGCTTTGCCCGCTTCGTTACCGTTGGCGGAATAGACGCGGCGGTGCTTCCGGGCAAGGCGGTTGTAAGCGGAAGGCATAAGGGTGTTATAGGAATAAGCCCCGTCCACCTTCTTTCCGAAGCCGATAAACAAACGGTCTTGAAGACCACCGACCTTTTTATAGATTTCGGCTTTAAGGATAAAAAAGCTGCCGAGAAAAAGCTCCCCGTGGGAAGCTGCGTTTGCTTTGAATCGGTTTATTTCGAGCAGGGAAACGAGATCTTCGCAAAGGCGCTTGACGACAGAATAGGCGTACGTATAATGATAGAAATGATAAAGAGCAAGCCTCTTTACGATACGGTTTTTGCCTTTACCTCCTGTGAGGAAACGGGCACGCAGGGCGGAATTACCGCCGCCTACGGAATAAGACCGGATATCGGCGTTATTCTCGAATGCACCACGAGTGCCGAAACGCCCGACGAAAAGGGTGGCAAGGCGGTAACGCTTCTCGGAGGAGGCGCCGTTATCTCTTACCGCGATAACGGAACGATGTATGATATCGGGCTTTATGAGAAAGCAAACGCCGTTGCAAAGGAAAAGGGGATAAAGCACCAGACCAAGACCGTTATTGCCGGCGGAAACGATGCAAGCGCGGTACAGCGCACCGCAGAGGGAGCATCGGTTGCGGCGTTTTCGGTTCCCGCAAGAAATCTCCATTCGGCAATAACAGTTGCAAACAAAAACGATTATATTTCGGTTTTGAAGCTTGCAAAAGAATTCAACGACGTTATCGGACTGTGAAGGTGATTTAAATGGAAAGACTTTTTAATGAATTTGAAAAGCTCACGCGCATTGCGGCTCCATCGGGCCACGAGCGCAGATTTTTGGAATATTTAAAGGCAGAAAACGAAAAATATTGCGATAGCGCGGCCTTCGACAAACGCGGAAACCTCGTTTGCCGCAAGGCAAATGAGGGCGCAAAAAAGCTTCTTCTCGCCGCTCACGCCGACGAGCTTTGCATTCTTGCAACCTATGCCGAGGATAACGGCTTTTACAGAATTCACGCGGTGGGAAATATCGGCGGCCTTTTACACGCAAAGGTGGAGTTTTCAAACGGCGTGTCGGGCGTTATCGTGGCAGAGGAGGGCACCGCATTAAAGGATCTTAACGCGGGCAAGCTTCTCGTTGACATCGGCGCCAAGGATAAAAAAGAGGCGGAAAAAATGCTCCCGCCCTTGACCGCGGGCGTTCCCATGTCACACGCTATGAGAAACGGTACGAGATTTTTCTCAAGGGCAATCGACGATAAGGTGGGCTGCCTTATTCTTTCGGAGCTTATCAAAACGGTTAAAAAGAGCGATTACGATCTTTATTTCTGCTTCACCGTTGAGGAGGAGCTCGGCCTCCGCGGCGCAAAGACGGTGGGCTTTGAAATAGAACCCGATATCGCAATCGCAATAGACGTCTCTCCTGCGGCAGACTCATTCGGTTCAAAGCGAAGCGGCATAACGCTTGGCGGCGGCGCCGCAATAAAGGTGCTTGATTTAGGCACCGTTTGCGACAGAGAGTTAAACGGTGAGCTTATAGAGGCGGCGAAAAAATCCAAAAGCGGATATCAGCTTGACGTTGCCAACATGGGAAGGACCGATGCCGCAGAGCTTCAGTTTATAAAGGGCGGCGTAAAGGCAACCGTAGTTTCTGTTGCCACCCGTTATATCCACTCTCCCAACGAGGAGGCCGACCTTAACGACGTAAAGGACGTTATCGCCACATTGAAGAGCTTTATCGGAGATTGAAATGATAGCAGGCTGTGAAAAAGACAGCGCTTTTTTCGGTTTTATAAAGAAAAAGGGAAGCCTGTCTGTATATTTTGATTTTGAGGGCGGTGCCCTCTACCGCCTTTCGGATAACGGCGAATTTTGCGGATATATGCTTTTAAAGGGACCCTCGGCATATCTGCTTTTTGAAAAAGAGCCCACGGCTGATCTGAAAAACGAGATAGAAGAGCTTTTTTACCTTGCCGGAATAAAGGAAACGGTTTCGGATAAGGATTTATTTCCCGAAATGACCGCTCTTTACGTTTTAGAGCTTGAAGAGCTTTTTGAAAAATCAGGAGACGCCGAAATAAAGACTGCAAGCGGCAGAGGCTACGACGAATGCTTTGACCTGCTTTTGCTTGCGGGCTTTTCGCTTCCCGAAAAGGACGAGTTTTATATAAATTCCTTCGAGCGTGCGAAAAAAGGTGCTCCAACCTTTTATATTCCGAGCGAAAACGGTGTGGCCGCCACCGCATCGGTGATTGCGGTAAATGAAGATAAAGCGCTTTTGGGGGCTGTGGCAACTCACCCCGAATCGCGGGGAAGAGGTTACGCGGGTGCGCTTGTGAGCCACGCCGCAAAAGCGGCTTTGAATGCGGGAAAAACACCCGTTATAACCTATTTTGCCGAAAACGCGGGAAGGATCTACAAAAGCATAGGCTTTGAGGAAAAGGCAGTTCTTTATAAGAAAACGCTATGAAAAAGTCACCGTTTAAAACGGTGACTTTTTATTTATAAAACTCCTTGCCTTTTTTGTCGAAATATATTACAATAATTGTAAATAATATTTGCGAGGATCATTATGAAGATAAAAAAGGTTAAAAAAAGCTACTCCGAGGTGCTTTCGGCACCCTCTCCGAAGCAAAAAAAGCCAAAGAAGCCGAATATACTTTTCCGCACGGTGCTGAAGGTCGCCTCTCTCCCCGACCTGATATTCACCTCCTTCAGATTGAAGAAAAACGGCATGGAGCGCCTTTCGAAAAACGAGCCTTCACTTTACCTTATGAACCACTCAAGCTTTATCGATCTTGAAATAGCGGCGTCGGTGCTTTATCCGCGTCCCTTCAATATCGTTTGTACCTCCGACGGATTTATCGGTAAAAACTGGCTTATGAGGCAGATAGGCTGTATTCCCACAAAGAAATTCATCTTTGATATGGCTCTCGTAAGAGAACTGGTTTACACCTTAAAGACGTTGAAAAGCTCGGTGCTGATGTATCCCGAGGCAAGCTACAGCTTCGACGGAAGAGCAACGGTACTTCCCGAAAGCCTCGGAAAATTCGTAAAGCTTTTGGGAGTTCCCGTCGTTATGATAGAAACCCACGGCGCCTTCTTGCGCGACCCGCTTTACAATAACCTTCAGAAGCGCAAGGTAAAGGTGGAGGCGGAAATGACCTATCTGCTTTCACCCGAAGAAATAAAGGAAAAGACCGCCGATGAGATAAACGCCGTTTTAAAGGATAGCTTTTCCTTCGATAACTTCCGCTACCAGCAGGAAAAGGGAATAAAGGTTAAGGAAAAATTCAGGGCGGACTTTTTAAACAGAACGCTTTACCGCTGCCCCCATTGCAACACCGAGGGAAAGACCGAGGGAAGGGGCACAGAGCTTATCTGCAAGGAATGCGGTGCAGCCTACGAGCTTACCGAGGACGGACGTCTTGAAAGGAAAAACGGAGAGGCGGCATTTACCCACATTCCCGATTGGTTTGACTGGCAGCGCGACTGCGTGCGAAAAGAGCTTTTGAACGGAAGCTATAAGCTCGACGTTGAGGTCGGTATCTGCCTTCTTAAGGATACGAAATGTATTTACGAGGTAGGAGAGGGACGTCTTACTCACACCGCCGAGGGCTTTAAGCTCACGGGCTGTAACGGCGAGATAGATTACAGCCAGACACCTCTTTCGTCATACAGCCTTTATTCGGATTTTTATTGGTATGAGATCGGTGACGTTATTTCGATAGGCGATCACAAAATGCTCTATTACTGCTTCCCGAAAAACTGCGGCGACGTCGTGGCAAAGACCCGTCTTGCCACCGAGGAGCTTTATAAGATCTGCAAGGAAAAGGTTAAAATGTAATAAAGAACCACCCCTCGGCGCATCTGCGATAATGCAGGTGCGCCGGTTATATTCGCCTTTGGGCGAGTTATATTGCTTCGCAGTTATATTCGGCTTGCGCCGAGTGGTATTCGCTTCGCGAGCTTTGGGGCGAATATAATATCACTGAGAAACGAAGTGGAGCAATATCACTGTTGCTTGCAACAATATCACGCTGACAAAGTCAGCATATCACTTATTGCATAAATCTTGGCGTATTATATTGCTCCCCTTAACCTTGGGAAAGAAGCTAAACTTTAGGTGCGCAGGGTTTCAAAAGGGCGGTAGCCCTTTGGCGTTGGGGGTAATAAGAGTAATTCGAGTACGTTTTTAAAAGGCAAATTTCCGCTTTTTCTGTGTTGCTTCCCTTGTTAATACGCAAGTATTAACTTCGGAAATCGCCTTGAAAAAACACAAATTTGCCATTTTAAAAATCTGCGACCTCAAAACGAGTAGATTTTGAGGGATTTTTTTAGCATTTGGTGAAGCAAGGCTTGCGCCTTGCAAATCAAAGCGAATTAAAAATAACCAAAATATACTGTTTTGAGGCGTGCTCGAATTGCTCTTATTACCCCTTGGGGGATAGGCGCAAAAGCACTATCTTTGGATTTTATTAAATCTTTGGTAGCGCCGGGTAAGGGGGGAATCGAAATCCCCCCTTACAAAAGGATTTTCTTTTCCCCTTTCTTGTATCCTTACAAGAAATGGGCGCCCCACGCGTAGTGGGATTTTTAAAAATGAAAGCCCCACGCGGCTTGAGCGCGAAGAGGCGCCCCGCGCGTAGCGGAAAAGAGAAAATGGGAGCCTCCGCGGCTTAACGCGGTTAAGCTCCATAGGCGTTAGCGCCACGCCTCTTAAATGAAAAATCCGCCCTTCGTGGGCGGATTTTTTTATACGGTTTTTCCTTCAAGGAGCATCATTTCAAGTTCCTTTGCGGGAAGCGAAAGGGCGTGACCGTGCTTTTTAATGAGAAAAATATCTCTCATCGGGTCGGGCTCGGTAAGCCTTATGGGGTGAATATCGCTGTATCCTGCGGGGGAAACCTTTAAAAAGTCCTCGGGAATGAAGCCTACTCCCATGCCGTGGCGCACGAGGGGAATTATCTGGTCGGTGGTGGCGGCCTCAATGTCGGGTGCAAACTGAATGCCGTGATGCATAAACAGGGGAGCGTAAAAGCGGTAGGTCGAGCTTTTCTTTCCGAGCGAAACGAGAGGATAGCTTAAAAGCTCCTTGAAGTCAAGAGGCTCCTTTGCTGAAATTTCGTCCTTAAGCGCTTCGCCGCAGATGGCTATTTCATTATAGCTTTTGAGCTTTTTGAAAACGATGTTACCCGCTTCTTCTATAGGCGAGGTGACGATTGCGAGGTCGATAAGCTCATTTTCAACCATTGCCACAGCCTCTGCTGTTGAGCTGTTGGAAATTTTAAGACGCACGCCGGGGTGGCGGGTCTTATAACGGCTTAAAATTGGCAGTAAAAAGCAGCGAAGTGCAATTTCGGTGGCGCCTATTGATACCATACCTTTTTTAAGGCTTCTGTTTTCAATAAGCTCCTCCTCTGCGGCCTGAAAATGCTCAAATGCCGCCGAAATATGCTCGAAAAGCTTTTCTCCCTCGGGAGTAAGTATTACCCCCTTGTGGGAGCGGGTAAAAAGCACGCAGCCGAGCTCGTTTTCAAGGGTTTTTATAGTTCTGGTGAGGTTAGGCTGGTTGTGAGTAAGCACCTCTGCCGCCTTTGAAAAGCTGCCGTATTTTGCAACGTAATAAAAGATCCTGTAATAATCATAACTGATATACATTTCGACACCTCATATCAAAATTATATACGATTGATACAATCTATATATTTTACATATATCGACACAAAGATTATAATATAAATAAAGAAAAAAATCAATAGTTATTTTGCATATTTCGTCCTTTAATTTATATACCTACCCAAAAAACGAAACCGCAGTCTGTGACTGCGGTTTTGTTTTTTAAACGGTTGCTATTCTTATAAGGTTGGTGTTGCCCGATTCTCCGGTGGTGGTACCTGCCGTCATAATGATAGTATCGCCCTCCGAGAGGGAAAGGGTCTCCTTTGCAATTTGCTCGGCAGAGTAAAAGAGCACCTCGACCGAGGGGTATTGTTTGCAAAGAATGGGGGTGACACCCCACGAAAGCGCAAGCTGATGCCATACCTTTTCCTTAACGGTAAAGCCGAGAATATCAACGGGCGGACGGAAGCGGGATACCATTCTTACGGTGGCACCCGACATTGAGCAAACCGCAATAGCCTTTGCCTTTAAGTCGATAGACATATTGCATATCGAGTGCGAGATAGCGTCAACGTGATTTTTTATACGGAAATCGTTGTTGAAAAATCTTGCGTTGTAATCGGTGCTTTTTTCGGTCTGCTCAACAATGCGCGACATTGTTTTTAAGGTTTCAACGGGGTATTTTCCCATTGCGGTCTCACCCGAAAGCATAACGGCGCTGGTGCCGTCGTAAACGGCGTTGGCAACGTCGGATATCTCCGCTCTCGTGGGACGGGGATTGGAAATCATCGATTCGAGCATTTCGGTTGCGGTTATAACGCGTTTTCCGAGCAGGCGACATTTAGTAATAAGATGCTTCTGAATGGCGGGGACCTCCTCAAAGGGAAGCTCGACGCCCATATCGCCTCTGCCTATCATGATACCGTCGCACTCTGCGCAAATTTCTTCAATATTGTCAATTCCCGAGCGGTTTTCGATTTTTGCGATAATGCTTATATCTCCTCCGCCGTGCTCCGAAACGAGCTTTTTTACGGCGCGTATATCGTCTGCGGTGGAAACGAACGAGCAGGCAAAGTAATCAACGCCGTTTTCAATGCAAAAGAGAAAATCGGCGCGGTCCTCGGGACTGATGTAGCTTTGCTTGAGAACCTTTCCGGGAAAGCTCATACTTTTTCTGTTTGAAATAACGCCGCCCGCAATGACCCTGCATACAACGTCGGCACCTTTTATTTCACAGACCTCGAAAATGAGGAGTCCGTTATTTACAAGAATTCTGTCACCGACGGAAAGCTCTTCAGCAAGCTGCTTATAGCTTACCGAAACGCGGCTCTTATCGCCGATGATATTTTCGGGAGTAAAGGTGAAGATGTCGCCGTCACAGATAGTTTCTCTGCCGTTTTCAAAAAGGCCTATTCTGTATTCGGGACCTTTGGTATCGGCCATTATAGCAACGGGAAGACCGAGCTTTTTACGCACCTTTTTAATTCTGTTTATGACCTCGAGATGCACGTCGTGGGTGCTGTGAGAAAAGTTAAGACGGGCAACGTTCATTCCCGCAAGCATAAGCTTTTCAAGGTTTTCCTCGCTGTTGCAGGCGGGGCCTATCGTGCAGACTATTTTAGTTTTTCGCATAGAGATCTCTCCTTTTGCCATATATAATGACAGATCATATTTTAATTATAGCATATTCCGAGGCCTTTAACAAGCGAAAAATATAAAAAACACCTCACAGGGTGCTTTTATAAATTTCAACTATCTTGTCGCCGAAGAGATGACCGAGCTTAAGACCGCTTAAAGAATCAAAATGTCCCCAATCGGGTTCGCCCTCCGGCTCGAGGTGAACGGTAAGTCCCTCGGAGATGGTGGGGAAATAGATATTAAGCGGCGAAAGGGCGGAAAAACGAAGCTTTGCATCGTTTATTTCGGGATAAGCGGGCTCGCAGTAGGGGCTGTTTGAAATGCCCGCATCTATAAAATAAAGCTTGCTTCCGTCGGCGTATTTTGCGAGGTCTGCCCTGAGATAATTTACAAAGGCAACCTGATTATCGTAGTATTTCGACGCCTTGAACTCCGAGGTGTCGGACTCGCCCTGCATCCAGCAGACAGCGCCGATTTTTGCATCGTAGTTTTTGGAAATTAGCGTTTCCATATATTTGTTTACGAAGATGAGAAAGGCATCGTAGATAGAGCCTTTTTCACCGTGCCTGAGCCAATGGCTGTGAAGCGAGTAGCCCGACATGGTGTATTTTAAAATAAAGACCGTTTCGTCGGGAAATGCCAAGGAGAGCTTTTCGGCAATGCCCACCTCGGGACCGAAAAAGCCGTCCGTTGCGCCGCAGGTGAGATCGACCTTGACGAAATTGCCGTTCGAGGTGCTGTTGTGGTCGTCGATGCAGTAGTTTATCAGAACGGAGGGGAAGCCGTTTTCGTAAACGGAGTATTTCTCGGCGCCGATATTCTTCAAAAGATAGCTGTTTATCGAGCAGCCCGACGCATTGCTCTGACCGAGCAAAAGGATAACCTTTGCCTTTTTGCCGCCGCCGTCTTGAAGATTTTCGGTGTCGGGATAGTCGGTGTTCATATTGAGATAGACGGGCGGATCGTCAACGGGCTTGGTTCCGCCGCCAAAGCAGCCGACGAAAAGAAGCAAAAGACAAAGCGCAGTAATAAGAGAAATAACCTTTTTCACCTTAAAGACCTCACAGTAGAATTGCTTTAATTATAGCATAAAGGAACGGCAGGTGCAATATCTGTTCTAATTAAATATCCCGTCCGCTTTTACGGACGGGATTTTTGGCACTCGTGTCCAAAAAAGAACTGGGTAAAAACCGAGGATTTTCTTTACTTTTCCTTTCTTGATGTGATACGAACAATAATCCCTAAAACAATTTGTATCACACTAATTCCCAAGGGAATAAAAATCATATATTTACCAATGTGTTTTGTATATGTATCATCAGAAATAATAGCAAATAAACCTAACGCCATTGTTATAAGCATTAGACAGGAAAATACACCAATAATGACTTTAAGTATGCTTCGAATGCGTTTTCCTAATATCTTTTTAGGTACAATCCACTGCATTACAGCAAACCACATATCAATGAGCATATCACCTATTAATTCTAATAACATAAAATCACCACCTTGGGTGTATTATAGCATAAAAACGGCGAAGCCGCAATACTTATTACCTATTACTTCTTACTTATTACTTCGCAAAAATCCCGTGTGAATTTTATTTTGAGGTAAGAGTGAAGAAGTAAGAAGTAAAAAGTAAAATCCCGCCCACTTACGTGAACGGGATTTTTGGCACTCCCAGCGAGAATCGAACTCACAACTAACCCTTAGGAGGGGTTTATTATATCCATTTAACTATGGGAGCAAACGTGTAATATATTTTACCACAAAAAATCCGTCTTTGCAACATCTTTGCCGCAAATAAAATTATACTCCCGGTATAATCGACCTGCAATTTTGCACAAAACAAAAAAGAAGTGCGTTAAAGTCTTTTTTTCGGGTTGACAAGTCCCATTCCAAAATATATAATTAAAGAAACGGAAAAACAGGAGTGAATGTTATGGAGGCTTATAAAAATTACAGACCCGTAACGATGTGGTTCTGGAATCACGAAATAACCAAAGAGGGCATTTCAAAGCAGATAGAGGCAATGAAGAGCCAGGGAATACACGAGTTTTTCGTCCACGCTCTTTGGGGACTTACCACCGAGTATTTTTGCGACGAATATATGGAGCTTATCCGCTTTGCCGTTTCGGAGGCAAAGAAAAGAGATATGCGCTTCTGGATATACGATGAATACGCCTATCCCTCGGGTCAGAATAACGGCAGATTTCAGCTTGCCGCCGACGGAGCAGACCGCGCGAAGAATATAGTCCGTCACGAGGCAAAAAGCGAAAACGGCGTTTGCAAGACCGAGGTTACGGGTAAGCTTCTTTATGCCGAGGAGATAAGGGACGGCAAAAGATTTTCCGTTGCGGCAACCGAGGAAAACGGCTTTTTCGTTGCAAAAAGCGAAAACACCGTTGTTTTTTACACGGTAGATCTCGTAATGGGGGTTACCGCCGCAGCCGTCTATTCAAAGCACTGTAAAAATCTTCCGGGACACGCCGACCTCTATTGCAAAAAGGTTGCGGACGATTATCTTGATTACACCTACGGCGGCTACGAGAAAACGATCGGCGACGAAATGGGTAAGACGGTAATAGGAAGCTTTACCGACGAGGACTACGCCACCGGCGTTTTCGAGGTCGGCAGAGGACGTCTTTCTTATACTCCCTCAATGATAAAGGTCTTTGAAGAGAGAACGGGAAGGAGCTTCAACGAGTCGCTTCACTACCTCTTTGAAAAGAGTGAAAGCGAGGAAAGCTACGCGGTAAAGCACGCATATTGGAAGATAATCGAAGATCTCTATATGGAAAATTTCCTCATTCCGCTTGCAAAGAGATGCGAGAAAAACGGTCTTACTCTTACGGGACACTTAAACGGCGACGGATTTATGACGTGGGGAATTACCACTCACGCCGATTTCTTCGACGGCTTAAAACATTTCGGCGCCCCCGGATTTGACTGGGTAATGCCAAACCGCACGATAGATGATAAAAAGGGTGATAAGATAACGATAGGCGCCGTCTGCCGCTCGGTAAGCAAGTTCTTTAATAAGGAAAGAGTTATTTGCGAGACCTATTCGGGCGCGGGTCACGATTATCCCTTTACGGAGAAAAACAGGACCGCGTGTTATGCCTTCGTGCTCGGCTGCAATCTGCTTCAGTATATGGGCGGCTATTATTCGATAGACGGCGGCAGAAAATATCTCCCCTACGGATATCCGCCGTCGCACCACTACAATAATCCCGATTTTAAATATTTCCGTACCTTCGGCGATATGGCGGAGCTTGCCTGCCGTCTTTCCTCCGAAACGAAAACGGCAACGGGCAGCCTTATGATGATGCCGCGTGCCGAGTGCGTTGACTCGCTTGATTTTGCAGATCACACTTTCGGAACGGATTTTAATAACGAAAAGCGCTCGATAGAGCATGCGGAGGGACTTTTTGAAAGCGTTGCCGAGGCGTTTTTGCGAAACGGCGAGCCGCTTGATGTTATTTCGGAGAGCCACGCCGACGATATAACGGTCAAAAACGGCAAGGCCTCCTTTAACGGCTTTGAGTTTGACCGCATTATCTTTCCCGCGATGAGAGTGACCACCGCGGCTGTTAAAAATATGATAAAGCGTCTTGAGGGAAGTAAAACCGAGCTTATTTTCCTTCGCGATATGCCGTCGGTAACGGCGGAAACGGGAAAGAGCGACTCGCTTGGCTTTAAATTCTTCCGCCGCGAGAGCTTTGATATATTCACCGTGGAAAGCGGTGAAGGGGTCGCATTCGTAAGCTTTGATAAAAACGGCAAAACGCCCGACTGCGAAAAGATACGCGCACTCTTTAGGCGTCATCACGCCTTTAAGGCGGCGCTCGGATTTGAATATAACGGCGACGGCAGATGCTATATTATCGAGCGCGAAAACGAGGATAAGCGCGTATGGTTTATCTTCAACCCCGATAAAGATGAAAAAGCGGTCAAATTTACCGATCTGCCCGAAAATATTGCCTTTTACGATCAGCTCGGCAAGCGGCTTAACGTCACGCAGGAGAGAGATCTTCAGGGATATGAGTTTATAATTGCCGTTTCTCTTAAAAACGGCGAGGCGGCAACCGAGGAGATAAAGCCCGCCCTTTCCGCTCACAGCGAGATGACCGTACCCGTTACCTTTGAGAAAAGCGGTAAAAACCTGTGGCGTCCGAAAAAGGTCAGAGCAGAGGCGGAGGGTGAGGAGCTTGAAGTTACCTTCCAACATCTCTTTATGGATAAGCTCGGCAAGGAATATAAGCTCTCCTTCGAGCTTGAATGCGATTATACGGGCTCCGTTTACTTTGGCGGCGAGTACGAGGACGTTTCAAAAATACTCCTTAACGGCACCGAGATAAAGCCCCTTTACGATGACGGCGGCTGGGGCTGCTATAACTTCAAAAACGACGTAAGCGGACTTCTCAAAAAAGGCAAAAATACCGTCGAGGTCTTTTGGAGAGTGCCCGATTGGCCGGCACCTCATATGATGCCCTTCTTCTATTTCGAGGGCGGATTTTATGCCGACGAAAAGGGTATTTCCGATAAGGATATCACCGTAAGCTACGACCTTACCGAAAACGGTATGCGCTTCTTTGCGGGCGACGCCGTCTTTACCGCCGATTTTGAGGGCAAAAAGGGCGTCCGTACCGAGATCGACGTTAAAACCGAAAATCCCTTCGAGCTTTTCGTAAACGGAGTAAAGCATTCCGACGTTATACTTCACGACAGTCCCGTTGAGATAACGGAGTTTTTGCGTGACGGCAAAAACGAAATAAGAATAATTCTCACCGCAGGCTATGGAAGCCTTTTCGGCGAGTATATCGAGGAAGGAAAGACAAAGAGAAGACGCGAGCTTACCGAGGCAGATCACGTCGGCTCTCCCGTACCCTTCGGCATAAAGAGAATTACAGTGAGAAGCGAGAAATAAATGGACAGTCAGAGAAAAGAAAAAATAACGAATATATTGGTAAACTCGGTGGGAATCGTTATATTTTTGGTCATTGCCGCCGTCATTACGGTTGCGCTTTGGCCTTATATAAGCGAATTTCTCGAAAGCCCCGAAAAGCTTCAGAGCTTCGTTGCCGATAACGGCGCGCTTGCAGTGCCGCTCTATCTTGCGTTGCAGGTGCTTCAGGTCGTGGTTGCGCTGATTCCGGGCGAGGCGCTCGAAATAGGTGCGGGAGCGGCTTTCGGCTGGTTTTGGGGACTTATTCTTGCCGAAATCGGCGTTGCGCTCGGCACGATAATAATTTTTCTCGTTTCAAGAAAAGCGGGACGTCGGTTTATTGACGCCGTCGTTGGCGGAAAAAAACTGAAGATATTTGATAAGCTGAACACTCACCCGCGGCGTGACAGCGTTATTTTTCTCGTTTTTCTCGTTCCGGCACTTCCGAAGGATCTGCTTACCTACGCGGCGGCGTTTTTCGATATTTCAATGTGGAAATTCATTTTGATGACGGCAATAGCGCGTATTCCCTCGATAATAACCTCAACGCTTGCGGCGGATTTTCTCATTGAGGGCAATTATCTTGCGGCGGTGCTCATTTTCGTCGCAACGGGAGCAATGGCGATAATCTGCTTTTTGCTTTCGGAAAAGATAATGGCAAAAATCGGGGTAAAGAAGAGCGAAGAGTGAAAATTAAAAAGATAAAAAGTAAAAAATCCGTTCTCGTAAGAGAACGGATTTTTTGGGTAGTTTGAACTTAGTGGCACGAATTAAAGTGCTATGAAAACCTGATTTTCTACAACTATTATTTAAGATTTAATAACTCATATACTTTTTGTGCTGTTTTGGAGAAAAAATAAAGATCGATTTGTTTTTCTCCGTCGTTTAAGTTTAATCCTTTTGATACAAAAGAAATTTTAGAAGCGATAGTATCATCAATTTTATACTTTGCAACAGTTATAAAAAGATATTTAATGATATATTCAGTATCAGTTATAATCAATGTTCCACCATTTGTCGGCATCAGTGCATTACTTTTATGATAACTTGTAACTTTAAATTTTTTCATATCATCACCTCTTGAGTGTATTATATGCTTGTGTCAAGTTAGAGACAAATTCAGTTATTTGTTAAAGTGACATTTTCATCATTGATTGCATTTTGATTTTTCTTTTTAGGAAATGATAGAAAGCTTCCGATAATTAGCAACACATATCCGGTGATAAATAAAATTCCGCCGTTTTTTAAGGAGTTCACTATCATCTGTAAATATGTAACTATCAATTCCAATTCATTAAGTATGAGATAATGCGGAATAGCGCGCACGACAGAAAAATGCAATCCTCCAAAAAGAGCTACGCAGCTTATTATTGCAGAAACAATCGGAAGCACCTTTCCCGTTTTGTTTTTAAGATTTCGCACAAGCAAAACAGTAGGAAAAACAAGCAAAGCAACTGCTATTACAAAAGATAATATATACGAAGTTATGGCGCTTAAATAGCCCGGCTTATCCACTATGGAACCATAATAAAAAGTAGCTTGTATAACCCAAAATAACACGTAAGCAAAAGCACAAGCAATACCAATAAGCAATGTTATATTTTTACCTTTTTTCATAACAAAATCCCCTCAATGATATTATGTTTTAACGGTATGACAAAAGTCATACTTCTATATAAGAAATTATACCATACTTCTCCTTGTTTTACAAGGTGAAATCAAAGTATGGTATAACAGTTATTCCTGCCTTGCTTTACTCATTTGATGAATCAGGCAATGATGAATAGTTATTTGTCCCTATTGTATCACAAGCACAGCATAAAAGCGGCGGAAAATCAATGCGGAGCATTGTATTTTATAATCCGTGGCGAAGCCACACATTACTTCTTCACTATTCACTATTACTTTTTACTTCCCGAAAATCCCGTTCGCAAAATTTTAGTGAAAAGTGAAGAGTGAAAAGGTAATAAATAAAAATCCCGCCCATTTAAATGAACGGGATTTTTTGGAGCTGGTGACGTGACTTGAACACGCGACCTGCTGATTACGAATCAGCTGCACTACCGACTGTGCTACACCAGCAAATTATTTAAGCTATAATATAATAACTTAAAACGCCGAAACCGTCAAGGGTTTTTTTGAAAAAAGTTGGAAAATAGAAGAAAACAGCTTTAAATTATCTCAAATATCTCTACGGGCTTATTAAGCTTTCTTGCATAATTTGCGGTATAAAGCGAGCCGCTTATGCTCCCATTTTCTCTTTTCCGCTTACGCGCGGGGCACTTCTTTCCGCATGAAGCCGCGGAGGCTTGCCTTTCTTGTAAGGATACAAGAAAGGCAGAAAGAAGATCCTTTATTGAGGGGAGCTTCCCCTCGGTTCGTGAGAGTAAGAAAAGCAAAAATTCCCTTTCACTCGCACACCTCTTGGCGCTTTGCGCCTGCGAAGGCGTGAAGGCGAAAGGAGGTTTATGCAAAACACCGTGTTTTGCGTCACTCACCTCACCCCTCGGGCAACTAACCGAGTGTGGACGCGCACCAAAAGAGGGGTAGATG
>JAZQKU010000055.1:0-24892 GCA_045542315.1 Eubacteriales bacterium
TTGGCCTCCGACTTACCCTTTTGTCAAGCACTTTTTGAAACTTTTTTATTCTTTTTTCAAAGTTTTTTCGGTGCTCTCCGCTCGGCTTCTCTTTGGCGGCGCAACAGGCAATATTATACTCCCTTTTCCATGCTTTGTCAATACCTTTTTCCAAAGTTTTTTATTTTTTTGTTTTTTATTTTTTCGTTTAAAATTTTATGATAAACGAAGGTAATCGGAGCGCCTTTTCTCACCCCGATTACCCGTTTTAATATATGTAATATACCTTTGCTTTATTTTGAAGAGCCCCTTCAAGCTTTTCGCAAAACTTCGAAATTTCTCCGTCGGTCTGCGAAGCGCCGAAGCTTACGAAACGCTTGCCGCAAATATGCTTGTCAATACAGACCTGTCGGTTCAGACGATTTCCGAAGATGTGGGAATTCCCGATTCGGTATATTTCAATAAATTATTCAAGAGAAATTATCAAATGCCGCCGTCGAAATACCGAAAGGTATATTCAGGCAAATAAAAAAGAGCGCCCGTTTGGGCGCTCTTAATTTTCAGTTATCTTTTACCGCAATGCTTTTCTTGCCGAGGAAAACATATTCGTTCGTTTTCAATATTTCGGAGGCTTCCTTTATAAGCTTTGCCGCGTTTTCCTTTAAAACCGTGACGGTGAGGCTTATTTTTTCGGTGTATTCGGTTTCTATATCTACCGTATAATCCGAAATTTGCGATTTCAACCTTTCGGCGGTTCCGTAATCGGTTTCAAATTTATAGCACTCGCAGCTAATTACCGTTGCAAGTCCGGCTTCCGTAACCGCGCCCTTTGCCGCGTCGGTGTAAGCTTTAACAAGTCCGCCCGTGCCAAGAAGTATTCCGCCGAAATAACGGGTAACCACCACAAGCACGTCGGTAAGCTCTTCCTTTCGAAGATAATCGTATATCGGAAGACCTGCGGTTTTCTTCGGTTCTCCGTCATCGGAGTAGCCTGTGTTGCTTCCTATTATATAGGCGTAAACATTGTGGCGTGCCTTACGGTGCTCGGCGCGTATCGAAGCAATTATATCGGTTGCTTCCTCAACGCTTTTAACGGGAAAAGCACAGCCGATAAAACGGCTGTGCTTGATCTCAATTTCATATAGCGATTGTTTAACTATCGTTCGCTTGTTATCCATAAACGCGTTCGTTCCAATATTTTAAGTTTTGGGCGTAATCAACGCCTATCATAGATCTTCCGCCGACAGTGATATACTGCCACGTACCGTCTGCAGGAATTCTTCCGAGGTCAAATTCATAGCCGAGATAGGTTGGAGATTTTACAATATATCCCATTAGCTCGTTTTTTGAAAGAGTGGTTCTTATCTCGCCGAGGTATTTCTCGCAAAGAGAAATTATATCGGTGATCGGGAGCTCGCCGAGCTTATTTATAACCTTCATAAGCACGGTTCTCTGACGCTCGGTTCTTCTGAAATCGCCACCGGCCGTATAGCGCATTCTTGCATAACCAAGCGTTTCAAAGCCACTTGCATGAATGGTTCCGCCATTTTTAAGCGCCTCGACCTCTGCTAATGTTCTTTCGCCTTTTTTTATAGTTTGCTTGAATATCTGCTCATACGCGCAATCGTATTCATCAGCCTCCAAGGTAATTTCAATTCCGCCCAGATCGTCGATAAATTTCGTAAAAATATCAAAATTAACAGTAACGTATTTATCTATTGAAATTCCGATATTGTGCTTTATCGTCTTCATAAGCAGACTTTCGCCGCCGAAAGCATAGGAAGCATTGATTCTGTTATAATTATCAATCTGCGGGATATAGACATAGCTATCTCGCATAATAGAAGTTACAACGATTCTTCTTTGTGTTTCATTGATGGTTATTACCATCATCGTATCGGTTCTGCCGCGGAAATCCAAGCCTCTGGAGTCACAGCCTACCAAAAGAATATTCGTAACCTTATCCTTTGAGGAAACCGCAGGCACCTTATTGGCAATATTCCCCGAAACGAGCGGCTGATAGCTCGCCAGAACGTCGGAATCGGTATCCGGACCGCTTGCAAGTGGTTCGTCGGGATCGTCGGGTATAAAGCTTACGATATAATCGTCACTCGACGGGTCAACGTATTCAACGTTTCCGAGCATATCCGAAACGACGAAATACGCGGTGCATAAAAGCAACGCAATAACAAGCAACACAGATACTGTTGCATTTACCGTATTCTTTATTGCTCTTTTCGTCCTTTTCGTCATAATAACACCTTAATTTTATTTTGCGCGAATTGAAATTTCCTCTTTAAGCTCTTTTGCAAACGCTTCCGCATTCTTTGCACCGAGATCTCCGCCCTTGCGGCTTCTTACCGAAACGGTGCCGTCCTGCACTTCTTTATCGCCGACGACTATCATGTAGGGTATCTTGGAAAGCTGTGCCTCTCTGATACGGTAGCCGATCTTTTCATTTCTGTTGTCAAGCTCAACGCGGATTCCCATATCCTTAAGTATTCCGTAAACCTTTTGTGCATATTCATCCTGCTTTTCGGAAATAGGAAGAACAACGGCCTGAACGGGAGAAAGCCAGGTGGGGAATGCGCCTGCGAAATGCTCGGTGATAACACCGATAAATCTTTCGATAGAGCCGAAAACAACGCGGTGAATCATTACGGGGCGGTGCTTTTCTCCGTCCTCACCCGTATATTCAAGCTCAAATCTTTCGGGAAGCTGGAAATCAAGCTGAACGGTGCCGCACTGCCAGGTTCTTCCGATGCAATCCTTCAGATGGAAATCGAGCTTCGGACCGTAGAAGGCGCCGTCGCCCTCGTTTAAAATGAAATCCTTGCCCATATCGGTAATTGCGGCCTTAAGAGTTTCCTCTGCAAACTGCCAATCGGCAAGCTCTCCCATATGGTCCTCGGGCATGGTTGAAAGCTCTATCTGATATTCAAGACCGAAGAGGTTATAGACCTCATCGAAAAGCTTAACGACGTTTTTGATCTCGTCCTTCATCTGATCGCGTGTCATAAAGATATGAGCGTCGTCCTGAGTGAAGCATCTTACTCTGAAGAGTCCGTGAAGAGCGCCCGAAAGCTCGTGACGGTGAACAAGACCGAGCTCGCCAACTCTCATGGGAAGCTCACGGTAGGAGTGAGGCTCTGCGCCGTAGATGAGCATACCGCCGGGGCAGTTCATCGGCTTTATTGCAAAATCCTCCTCGTCGATAACGGTGGTGTACATATTCGCCTTATAATGAGCCCAATGTCCGCTTCTCTCCCAGAGTCTTCTGTTAAGTATCATCGGAGATGAAACTTCAACGTAGCCGTACTTTTTATGTACCTCACGCCAATAGTCGATAAGAGTGTTTTTAAGCACCATACCCTTGGGAAGGAAGAAGGGGAATCCGGGGCCTTCCTCGGTTATCATAAAGAGGCCGAGATCCTTACCTATCTTTCTGTGGTCGCGCTTCTTTGCCTCCTCTACCATTGTAAGGTAAGCGTCAAGCTCCGATTGCTTGGGGAATGCGGTACCGTAAACACGCTGGAGCATCTTGTTATTTGCGTCACCTCTCCAGTATGCGCCGGTAACGTTGGTTATTTTGACCGCCTTGATATCGGAGGTCTTTGCAAGGTGGGGACCTCTGCAAAGGTCGGTGAAATCGCCCTGCTTATAGAAGGAAATAGCCTCGCCCTCGGGAAGCTCGTTAATAAGTTCTACCTTATAGGGCTCCTCTCTTTCCTCCATGAACTTAACAGCCTCTTCTCTTGAAAGCTCAAAGCGTTCAACGGGAAGGGACTCTTTGATGATCTTCTTCATCTCGGCCTCTATTGCGGCGCAAGCCTCGGGAGTGAAGGGAGTTTCAACGTCGAAATCGTAATAGAATCCGTTTTCGATAGCGGGACCTATTGTGAGCTTCGCATTCGGATAAAGTCTTTTAACCGCCTGTGCCATAACGTGTGCCGCAGTGTGACGGTAAACCTTCTTGCCCTCCTCATCCTCAAATGTGAGAGCGGTGAGCTCGCAGCCCTCTTTGGGGAGTACTGTAGAGGTTGCGGCAACCTCGCCGTTTATCATAACGGCAAGAGTGTTTCTAAGAAGCCCCTGTGAGATCCTTCCCACAACGTCTGCCGCGGTTTCTCCCGCGTTGTATTCAACGGTATTTTTGTTTTTCAAAATCGCTTCTGCCATAATATTTTCTCCATTCCGCCCGAAACGGGCTAAACAGTTATATTCGTATTTATTTGGTTTTTCTTGAGATCTTACGTTTGAACGCCGTTATCTTCTTTTTCTCGTCGGCGGTTATTTCCGCTTTTTTAAGAAGGTCGGGCCGCTTTTTCGCCGTTTCGAAAAGTGACATCTCACGGCGCCATTTTTCAATATTTTTGTGATGGCCCGAAAGAAGCACGTCGGGCACTCTTTTGCCGTCGTATTCCTCGGGACGGGTATACTGAGGATATTCCAGGAGGCCGTTGTAGTGGCTTTCGCCCATAAAGCCCTCCTCCTCTGCAAGCACACCCTTTACCGTTCTGGAAATCGCATCGACCAGAATCGCACAAGGAAGCTCACCGCCCGTAAGGACGTAGTCGCCTGCCGATATTTCAAGGTCAACGTGCTCCATAATGCGCTCGTCGATGCCCTCGTAATGGCCGCAAAGGATCACAAACCCTTCCTCCTTCGAAAGCTCGTTTACAACCGACTGATCAAGCTTTTTTCCCTTCGGTGACATATAGACCACCAAGGGCTTTTTCGAAAATCCGCTTTTGCGGTCCTTGATCGCGTCGATAACGGGAGGTGCCATCATTACCATTCCGCAACCGCCGCCGTAGGGGTAATCGTCCACCCTCTTGTGACGGTCCTTTGAATAATCACGAAGATTCACCGTGTTTATTTCAATTATTCCTTTTTTTCTTGCTCTTCCGATTATACTCTCGTTAAAGACCGTTTCAAGCATATCGGGGAAAAGCGTTAAAACGTCAAACCTCATCAGTCAAACAATCCTTCAAGGGGAGTAAATAAAAGAGTTCGGTTTTCAAGGTCGATTTCAATATTGCAGCTTTCGATAGCGGGAAACATTACCTCATTGCCCTTTTCATCGGTGACGGTGTAAACGTCACTCGAGCCTGCGCGGTAAATATCCGTTATCTTGCCGTAGCCCTTTCCCTCTCTGTCAAAAACCGAAAGGCCGAGAACGTCCTCCACAAAATAGACGCCCTCAGGCAGTTTTACCTCGTTACGGTTTACGTAAACCGTTTTGTTTCTCATGCTCTCGGCGGTATTCATATCGTTTATCCCCGAAAGCTTGACAATTATCGCATTTTTATGCGGTCTTGCAGAATTTATACGGAAGCTTTGGCCGTTTTCACCCACAGTGAGATTTTTGGCGCGTGAGATCACCGAAAAGTCGCCGATAATCTTTACCTCGCCCTTTATGCCGTGAGCCGAAACTATTTTGCCCGAGTCCATAAAATCTTTCATAGCTTATACCTTTTTTGTCGTTAGTGCTGTTTGCCAGACCGCCCCGGTTGCCCGAGGCAGTCTGACCAAATTACCGGTTTCCAAGCGCGGCGTTATTCTTTTTCGATTATTTCCACGTTGACCTTTTTGCCCTCTTTTGTGGCAGCCGAACGCATAACTACTCGAATAGCACGTGCTATTTTGCCTTGCTTTCCGATGATCCTTCCCATGTCGTCCTTATCGACCGAAATTTTAAACTCGACCTCTTCTCCCGATTCTTCTTCGGTGATTATTACACCGTCGGGATTTTCGACAAGTGACTTAACAAGGTACTCAAGTAAATCCTTCATAATATGACCATGCCTTTCACACAAAGCATCGGTTTACCGATTTTCGATATCCGATTCACATTCTGACTGGTTCTCAGTCGATAACGCCGTTCTTCTTAAGAAGAGCCTTGACGGTAACAGTGGGCTGTGCACCGTTCTTGATCCAATCTGTTGCCTTCTCGGTATCGATCTTTACCTCTGCGGGATCAGTGAGGGGATTGTAAGTACCGATCTCCTCGATGAATCTGCCGTCCCTGGGGAATCTCGAGTCTGCAACTACGATTCTGTAGAAGGGAGCCTTCTTTGCGCCCATTCTTCTGAGTCTGATTTTAACTGCCATCTTTTTCACCTCCGAAAAAATCTTTATTGTATTTTACCGTTTTTTGTTTTCAAAAAACGACTAAAATCCCATTTTGGAAAAATCCATGCCCTTGGGCATTTTGCCGCCCTTCATTCCGGGCATATTGAGCATACCGCTTTTGTTCATCTTCTTCATCATCTCTTTTATCTGCTTATAAGATTTCAAAAGACGGTTTACCTCTTCAACAGTGTTTCCCGAGCCGAGTGCTATTCGCTTTCTGCGCTTTCCGTCGATGATCTCGGGCTTTCTTCTTTCCTTTTTGGTCATCGACTGAATTATAGCCTCATAGCGGAGGAACTGGCGCTCGTCGATATTCGCCGATGCAAGCGCCTTTTTATCAACACCCGGTACGCTTTCGAGGAGCGACCTGATATTTCCCATTTTCTTGAGCTGACGGATCTGCGAAAGGTAATCATCGAGGTCGAAAACGTTTGCACGCATCTTTTCCTCGAGCTTTTTCGCCTCTTCCTCATCAATGGCTCTTTCAACCTTTTCGATGACGGAGAGTACGTCGCCCATTCCTAAAATCCTGTTTGCCATTCGGGAGGGGTTAAACTCCTCGAAATCGCCGAGCTTTTCGCCCGTGCCGGCAAATTTTACCGGCTTGCCTGTTACGTAAAGCACCGAAAGGACTGCGCCGCCTCGGGTATCGCCGTCAAGCTTTGTAAGTATTACGCCGGTAATATCAAGCAGCTCGTTGAAGCTTTCGGAAACGTTTACCGCGTCCTGACCGGTCATTGCATCGACGGTTAAAAGGATCTCGTCGGGCTTTATCTTTTCTTTTATTTTTTTGAGCTCCGCCATCATATCCTCGTCGATATGAAGACGGCCCGCAGTATCTATAAATACAATGTCGTTTCCGTGCTTTTCGGCGTGCTTTACCGCCTCAGAGGCTATCTTTACCGCATCGTTGCAGCCGTCTATCGTAAATACCGGAACACCGCTTTTTTCTCCGAGCTTTTGAAGCTGCAGGATAGCGGCGGGACGGTAGATATCGCAGGCGACCATAAGCGGACGTCTTCCCTGCCTTTTATAAAGGCTTGCAAGCTTTGCGACGTGAGTGGTTTTACCCGTACCCTGAAGGCCTACCACCATAATTACGGTGGTGCCGTTGTTTTTAAGCTTTATTTTCTGATTTTCCGAGGTCATGAGGAGTGCCATTTCCTCATTTACTATCTTTATGACCTGCTGAGCGGGAGTAAGGCTTTTCATTACCTGCTCGCCGACTGCTCTTTCGCTTACCTTTTTGACAAACTCCTTAACCACCTTGAAGTTAACGTCTGCCGACAAAAGCGCGAGCTTTATTTCACGCATTGCCTCGGCTACGTCAGCCTCGGTGAGCTTGCCCTTATTCTTAAGTTTTTTAAAGACAACCGAAAGCTTTTCGGAAAGGCTGTCAAATCCCATAGAATAGCACCTCAGTAGTTAATTTCGTCAATCGTTCTGAGAATATCGTTGGCTTTTGCGTTGATATCGAATACCATGCTCGTTTTGGAGTTGATATCCTTTATCTCTTCTATCTTTTCCTTTATCTCGCCAACCTTTTGGAGGGTCTCCTGCATTCTTGCAACAAGGCCGAGGCGTTCCTCATAATTTTTGAGCTGCTCCTCGCCGCGCTTGATGCTGTCGCGCACGCCCTGACGGGTAATCTGATTCTGAAGCGCGATCTCTCCGAGGGACATATCGTCCTCGTAATAAGCAAGCATCGTGTCGCGCTGCTTTTCGGTTAAAAGTTCTCCGTAAAAATCAAGAAGCATCGGTATCGTTAAATCTTTTTCGTACATTTTCCGGTCCTTCCTTCCCCATTTTATATTTTACCCGTATATTATACCACTTTGCCGCTTAAATGTCAAGTATTTTTACTTGACATTTGCCGTTTTTTTGACTTTTTCTCCCCTTATTTTTTCGGTTTTTTCTCTATTTAAAAGGTATTTTGAAAATTTAATCAAAATAACTCTTGACATATATTTTCTTTTTTGCTATAATGTTTAGGCTATGTGGTGGGTGTAGCCCAGCTGGTTAGAGCGTCGGATTGTGGTTCCGAATGTCGTGGGTTCGAATCCCATCTCCCACCCCAACAAAAAAGCACTTTTGTCTACCGACAAAAGTGCTTTTTTTGAACTAAGTGTTCCGCGAGCGGAACGTGAAGTATGCTTCGCAAGTGAAGCGCACTTCGTGCGTGAAGTGTGCCTTACGGCACGATATGCGGAACACTTAACCTCACTGCTCCGAAGGAGCAACTTCACTATGCCACAAGGCATAACTTCACTGCGGCTTGCCGCAACTTCACTATTGAAATATTTACAAGCGTGTGATATAATATTGGTTGAAGTGAGGTGTATATAATGTCCGAATCCAAACTCCGATCACAATCCATGGATTTTGCAGTTCAAATCATAAATCTTGTAAAATCGCTTAAAGAAAACAGAGAATCCATAATATCCAATCAAATCGGCAGAAGCGGCACCTCTATTGGAGCAAACATCCGTGAAGCACAGTATGCTCACGGTAAGGCTGATTTTATTGCCAAGCTTCAAATCGCGCTCAAAGAAGCAAATGAGACAGGATATTGGTTGGAACTTTTATATAAGACAAATTACATTACCGAAAGCGAATACAAAGCGCTAGATTCCGCTTGTACGAGTATTCGAGTAATGCTTATTTCTTCTATCAATACAGCAAAGGAGAGACAATAATGTTTGTTTATTGCTTGTACATTAGCGGTTCTATGGCAGGGGATGAAATACACAATGCAAACAATGACTGTGCAATCTGCAAAGCATGGTCGAAAAAGCAGGCAATAAAGAAATTTAAGAGGATGTATTGTGATTTCGAAGAATCCGATGTTTTTCGTGCGAAATACAACAAACATGGAATCGCGGTGTTAACCGATTATTGATTTACGCACCTTTTGTTCGTTTTTACCTATACTTACGCACCGTTTACGCGTTTCTTCGCAGAAAAAAGAGAGAGCAAGTCAATGACTCGCTCTCTCTTTTTGTTACCGAAATAAATCCCTTGCAGGATTTGTGAAATGCACTTCGTGTATGAAATACGCTTCGGCACGATATGCGCCGCGGCGCGCGGTGATTTTATTTCATTTCATATCTTGCTGAACACGATGAATCAAAAACTTCACTATTTTCTTGCAAAAATTATTTTCGCAAAAAATATTTCACATTCGTCGTCAGTCGAAACCTCTCACTTCGTCCCTTCTTGACACTCTACCGCATTTATGCTATACTATTTCCAAGGGAGTTGGTAATATGGAAATCAGGGCTAAATGCAAATACGATTACAATTCAGTAAAAGCTTTAACTCATTTATCTGCGTTCAAAACATTCAGAAAAACAGATCCCAAAAAACAATTACTTTTTTGGTCTATTACATTTGTAATTCTATTTATTGTTATAATTTTAGAAATTATTGCATTTGGTCCGGACATTATTTTATTCATATTACTCGGTGCAGATATTATCGGTATACTTTTACATCTTTTTTCATATTTTATTTTTCCTAAAATCCAATATGAATCGATGAAAAATTTGAAAAATGTTGAAAACGAGTATATTTTTAGCAATAGTTCTTTAAAAGTATTTTCAAAGAGCAATGAATACAACGGAGAAGCAGAAATCGAGTACTCATTTTTTGTGAAGGTTCACGAAACTTCACGATATTTATTTTTATTTCAAACAAACAATCAAGTTTTTATCATCGACAAAAAAACAATCGAGGGTGGAACAATCGAAGAAATCAGAAGTGCATTATCCGCTTCTATAAAAGGCAAGTATATCGTTTACAAATACTAAAAACAATTTTCGCAATTACACTTATTTCAAAAAACGGGGCATCGCGATTGCAAAGGCTTACGGTAAATGATTTTGAAGAAATTTACGAAATACTCGAGAGCGGCTTTCCCGAAAACGAACGCAGAGGGAAGGAGCGTCAGCGCGCACTTTTTAACGATCCGCGCTACCGCGTTTACGGCAAAAAGCATGAGGGTTCTCTTGTTGCCTTTATTGCCGTGTGGGAGCTTTCGGATTACATTTTCATTGAGCATTTTGCGGTAAAAGAGGAGCTTCGCGGTCTTGGTATCGGCGGCAAAATGCTTTCGGAATTGAAAAAGCTTTATGACAAGCCACTTTGTCTTGAGGTCGAGCCACCCGAAAGCGATATTACAAAAAGGCGCATCGCCTTTTACGAAAGATGCGGCTTTTTTCTTCACGGCTACGATTATATTCAGCCCTCAATGGACGTTGGCAGAGCGCCGATACCGCTTCGTATCATGACAAGCTTCCCCGCCCTTTCGGAAGGTGATTTCAAAGCCCTGCGCGACCTGCTTTACAAAGAAGTTTATAAGGTTATATAAACAAACGGCACCCGTTTCGGGTGCCGTTTTCATTTTTTTAAATTATCCGTTATTTCCGCAACCGCCCGTGGATTTATTCTCAGAGATAACGGTCTTGCTTAAATCGAAATCGTTGGGAACCTCGTTATTTATCATCTTGACGTGAGCGCCCTTGCAAAGCGCGGAGCCGTATGAGGTGGCGGTAAAGCCTATCGTGGCTTTACCGAAAAAGCCCTTCATTATTCCCTCGACAACCGCGACCTCTTTACCGTTTACCGAAAGATACAGATCTCTGTTTTTAACTCTTATCGTAAGCTTTATCGAGCTGCCGTCAACTCCTTCAAGCGGGATAGCTTCATCGACAGGGCCGTAAACGTCGCCGAATACCACGTCGGATATCGTTCCATAGGGGAGTATATAAAGATTCTTTTTGCCATCCATTGCTTCATCATCGGTGATACGGATAGCGAGGAAGCCCTCGTCTGTGGGAATAGCCGTTGCGCCGTTTATCTCCATTTGGGTAACGGGATTTACCGCAAACACAACCGAAAAGCCTCTTATACGGTCGGGGCCGCCCGTGGGGATATTTCCGACAGGTACCGAAATATCGAGCGTCATTTCCATATTTTTTATCCTGATGCTTTCCTTGGAAAATACGCCTATTCCGCCAAAGCCTGCGGAATTAAGGAGAAAGCTTCCGTCGGGCATTGTGTATAAAGCACCTATCTGGCTGAGAGGAGCGCAAACCGTCCACTTTTCCTCATTTAAAACGGCGGGCTTTGAATAATCGGATTCAAGAGTACCCGCCGAGCTGTTTGCGGGAACACCGTTTATTGTTTTCACCGCACTGTCGGTAATCTCGGCGGCGCCGTAGGAGGAAACGCCAAAGCCAAGAAACGCCTTGCCGTTAAGTGCTTTAGCAACCCCATTTACCGAAAGGAGAAGCTTGCCGTTGAAATGAAATTCTATATCGTCGCCCTTTACCTTTATCGAAATTTCGGCGTTTGCATCGGTTTTGGAGTTAAAATCGGGGATCTTTACGGCAACGCCGCTCTTTCCGGAATAATCGTATGCGGAAAAAGCTCCTTCGATGTTTATCATTGCCATTTTTACGCCGTCAACATCGTTGGTATCGAATATGCGAAGCTCAATATAACTCTCCGCACCCGGAAGACTGCTTGCGCCGTAGGTTTTCGTGTAGGTAAGTGCCTCGGCAGTTAAAATAACCGAGAAATATCTGTGGCGCTCCGCGCCCTCGCCCGTGGGGCAAACTGTACCGAGGGTGATATTTGCGCCTATCGTTATGGGATTGTTTTCATCAAGCGGATACATCTTTTTGCTTCCCACGCCGTAGCCGCCCCAGTTGCCCGACGAAAGAAGAAATGCGCCGTTTTCGTCTATTTTCAGACTGCCGTTGTTGCCTTCGTTTCTTTCAAGAAGAGTCCACGAGGGCGCAAGCTCTGCGCCGAATACCGACAGAGAAGAAGCAAGGCTCAAAACGAGCACTGCCGCCAGAATTACCGATAAAAGCTTTTTCATAACGTTCTCCTTTATTTGAGAAATAGGTTAACTTAATTATAAAAATATATTCTTTATTTGTCAACCTTTTTTAATAAAAAAATAAAAAGGTCGCGAATTCGCGACCTTTTTAAACGCTTTTTAAGCTTATTTCTTGTAGTAGGTTCTTGCGCCGTCAACGGGGAGGATTGCACCGCAGATGTATTCTGCTTTATCGGAGCAAAGGAATACTGCTGCGTTTGCGATGTCGATGGGCTTACCAACGTGACCTACGGGCTGCTTCTTGCCGTACTCTGCAACCTTCTCATCGGTGTCATATCTCTGACGGAAGAGGTCGGTATCGATAACAGCGGGCTGAATGATATTTGCGCGGATACCCTTATCTGCATAAGCGTTAACGAGAGTCTTAACGATACCCTCTGCTGCGCTCTTAGCTGCGGGATAGCCAACGGAGCCGCCGCCGCCGTTTACGGTGCAGTTGGTGGTGATCATGAGGATCTTACCGCATTTCTTGGAAAGCATGTAAGGAAGAACCTCTCTGGTGCAGTAGAAAGGACCGTCAGCCATAACGCCCATGGTCTTTCTCCACATAGCGGTAGGCATATCCTCGATAGAAGAAACGGGGGTGATACCTGCGTTGTTAACGAGGATATCTACGCCGCCGAACTTATCGTTGGCTGCTGCTACCATAGCCTTTACCTGATCCTCGTTGGAAACGTCTGCTTCGCAAGCGATAGCTTCTACTCCGTAGCTCTTGAGCTCTTCAAGAAGAACGGGATATGCTTCGAGGTCTGCGGGGAAAGGAACGTAGTTGATAACTATATTTGCGCCTGCTTTTGCCATCTGGCGTGCGATCTCTGCGCCGATACCTCTTGCGGAGCCGGTGATGAGAGCAGTCTGGCCTTTAAGTGAAATTTCAAACATTTTAATATCTCCTTTTAAAACGAGATGCCACTCATAGAGTATGGGTGGCATCGTCTGTTCGTTATAAAGTAATTATCTGAGTGATGCCTTAAGAGTTGCTTCCCAACGCTCGAGGATCTCTGCTGCATCTGCGGGGGTGGTGATCAGCGGAGGTTTAATCTTAAGGATGTGCTTTCTGAAGCCGCCGGTGCCGAGGATAAGGCCGTTCTCAACTGCAACGGACTTGATCTTGCCAGCTGCGGGATGTGCTTCCTTGGTTACGGGATCTGCAACCATTTCAACACCGATGTGTAAACCTGCCTGACGTACATCACCGATTTCGGGATATGCATTCATCATGGATTTTACGCCGTCGCCGATGATCTTACCAACGTTTCTGGTGTTCTCGAGGAGGTTGTCTCTCTCGATGATTTCGATCTGCTTAAGTGCGCAAACCTGAGAAACGGTGTTGTTAGCGAAGGTGTGGAGCTCTTCAGCGTTCATCTCGAAGCCCTTGAGGCCGTCGCGAAGGAGAACTGCTGCCATGGGGAAGCCTGCGCCGATTGCTTTACCGGTGCAGATGATGTCGGGCTCTACGCCGAAGTAGTTGTATGCAAACCACTCACCGATGCGGCAGTAGGTCTGGATTTCGTCGAATATAAGGAGACAGCCGTACTTGTCAGCGATTGCTCTTACGCCCTCGAGGTATCTCTTGGGGAGAATGATCTGACCGCCGGAAGCCTGGATGGGCTCAACGAGGATAGCTGCAACCTGTCCAACAACTTCTCTCTGGATAGCATTTTCCATTGCTGCGAGGCAGTAGTCGATGCAATCTTCGGGATTGTTGGTCTTCTTCCACTGATAGGTGTAGGGGTTGGGAACTCTTACGAAGAGATCGTTAAGACCGTTTCTGAAGTTCATAACGCCGGTGAACTTGCCGGAAGCCTGGGTAGAAGTCCAAGAAGCTGCTGCAGTGGTAAGAGAGTTGCCGTGATAAGCATCGTCAAGAACGATAACCTTTCTGGAGCCCTCTACGTTCTTAAGAGCAAGCTTGATAGCTGCTTCGATACCGAGACCGGAAGAAGCGGTGAAAGAAACTCTGTTGATGTGGGGAGGTGCGATTTCAGTAAGCTTCTTTGCAAGAGCGTATCTGATCTTGGTGTCGAAGCCCTGATGGATATGAGACTGGTTCTGCATGTGCTCGTAAACTACTTCACGGATCTCCTTGTTAGCGTGACCGAGGTAGAGAGCCCAGCTCTGAGAAGTACAGTCGATGTAGGTTTTACCGTTGATGTCGGTAACTCTGATGCCGTCGCCGGTCTGAAGAGCGGTGGTGAAGGGGCTGCCGCCGCCAACCATAAGGTGCTCTTTTGCTGCTGCCATTTCTTCAGCAGACATGCCATAGACTTTTTCAAGTAATTTGTCCATTAGTTTGTTCCTCCTAAAAATTTTTTGGTTTGCCAATATTATAAAGCACAATGTGCCTTATGTCAAGTAAATTGAAAAAAATTAATGTAAAAATAATACATTTATAACATAAATGAAATTTAAAGTTAATGCAAAAGGCAGTGAATTAGTAATTTATTCGGCAATTTCGGACTTTTTGCGTTTTTTTGACCTTAATTCTTTGAAAAACCCCTTCAAAAGGTCGCCGCATTCCTTTTCCAAAACGCCGTTTTCGATTTCGGGAAAGTGATTATAGCCTTGTTCGAAGAGCCTTGCCTTTGAAGCTACCGCTCCTCCCTTTTCGTCGGTGGCGCCGAAAACGATCCGCTCGGGGCGTGCGTTTATTATTGCGCCTGCGCACATCGGACACGGTTCAAGGGTAACGTATAGAGTGCAACCCACGAGCCGCCAGCCGTTAAGCTTATTGCAGGCTCTTGATATAGCCGTTATTTCGGCGTGGCAAAGAGCGTTTTTCTTTTTTTCGCGTTCGTTGTGTGCGCGGGCGATTATTTTGCCGTCCTTTACTATAACGCAGCCCACGGGCACGTCGCCGCTTTTTAAGGAAAGCCTTGCCTGTGCGATTGCCGCGCGCATAAATTTCTCGTCGTTAATCATTTTCATTTAACTTAAAACCGCAAGAAAATAATCAAATATTTTCTGGCCGAAATTCGTGGTAACGAAATTAAGCACTGCAAAAACCAGCATTATATAAAAGCCTGCAGAGGTAAATACCGCCTTCATTCCCTCTTTAAATCCTAGAGCGTCCTTGCCGACGTCAAGCTTTATGCCGTGACGTATGAGATAGACCGGCACAAGGCAAAGGGTTACAACGAAGATGCCCGAATAAAAAAGAGAGAAGCCGAAGTCAATTATTGCAGGTGCGTTCCAATACTGCGAAATGACGTCCGGCAGAATTGAAAACAGATTATTCAGAAAATGAGCGACAACACCTATCCAAATGCAATCGTATTTTACTACGAAATAGCCGAGTATAAGTCCGAAGACAAACGAACCGGGTATTTGGGTTACCGTTCCGTGCATAAGGCTGAAGGTTATGCTTGAAATGAATATCGCCGCATAGGGCGCAAGCTTTCTTATCTTGAAAACCGCAAAGCCGCGATATGCAAACTCCTCAAAAAGTGCGGGCATCACGGTAAGGCTTATTATATAAAGGATCATTGCCGCAACGGAATATTCTGCCGATGGAGCCGAGAAGTCGGGCACGCGCATATCAACTCCGAGTGCCGAAAGAAGTGAAAGAATCATGCCCGCAATAACGTTGAATATGCTTGATATTCCTATTGAAAAAACGGTGCAGTAAAGAAACTTTGAGGGCGATACCTTGCCGCTGCCCGTAACCTCTTTAAAGCGGTGCCTTGAGTTTATTATCCAGAAAATCAGGGGGCCTATTGCCATCAGAACGGCGTAGATAAGCATTGACACGCTCTGCGCCACAACGCCGTTTCCGTTGAAAAAGTAGTCAACGAAATAGCCGTAGCTTTCCTCGGAGGGAATCGATCCGGAAATGAGAACCGCTATCTGATAAATATACGCCACGATAAAAGGAAGAGTATACGTCGCGATAACGCTTGCTCCCATATTTATTATCGGCACGGTGTTTGCAGCCGAAACGGTGCGCTTTATCCTCTTTTTATTCGCTTTTTCCTCTCCGTTTATTGTCGGTGTGAAAGCTTCTGCGGGCGCAGGCGGCTCAAACACGGCTGCTTCCGCCTTCTCCGCGGTTGCAGAAGCCGAGGGCTCTGCGGCTTCGCTTACGTTATTTTCGATTACCGTTTGATTTTCGGTTTTAAATTCTTCCATTAAAGATTTCTCCCCGTAACTCTTACTACTATTATATTAACACATTTTGATCGGTTTATCAAGTAAAAAATGACCGCTTCTCAAAAGAAGCGGCCTGTTTTTCAAAATATTTTCAGTTTCTTCATAAACGGAAGGGTCACGGTCTTTCCGAAAGAGGCCGAAACCATTCCCCATACCGTCAGGGTGAAGGTGACAAGCGACGTCGCCGCGGTAACCGTTGCAAATGCAATGGGACCGAAAACGGGAATAAGGTTAACTATTCCGAAAAATGCCGAAAAAACCGAAAGGACGAGCGCCGCGGCGTTTGAAACGAGAGCGTGAGTGGCGTGGTGACGGGCAAAAAGAGAGCCTTTATCGCATATTACAAGCGGCAAAAAGAAGAGCGGCGGCAAATATGCAAGCAGGCAGACCACCTTTTCGGTGGTATTTTCACTCTTTGGCGTTGCTTCACTTTTGGCCTTTTTGATAAATTCCGACGCCTTTTCTTTTATTTTATCAAACACCTGCATTTTGTAAAGGAAGAGTTCTTCTTCCCTTTCGTTTACGGCGTTTACGATTCCAACTATCACAAGAATAAGGCTTACAATTCCCAAAACACCCGAAAAAGCTCCGAGAATTCCGCCAACCGCAAGCAGATCTGCGCCAAGCGCATTGATAATTGCGGAAATTAACGCGACGGCAAGCTCTGCCAGAAAGAAAAACACGAAATTAAAAAGTCCCTGGTTTATGTGAAAACGGATAAACCTATCGTTTCTTCTTGCAATTATCGGTATTACGGCAAGAATCCCGAAATATGAAAGCACTGCAAGGAAAATTTCCAAGCCCGCTCTTTTTTCAACCTTTTCTTCCTTTTGACTTACTCCGCACGTTCCGCAGAATTTAGCGTCGTCGGCTATCTGTGTTCCGCAGTTTTTACAAAATGCCATAGTTTCCTCCAAAAAGCTTTTATTTAAAAATATGGATTTATTTCAATATTGATTCCTTATAAATTTATCAGTATTTTATTTTCCCCAACGGGCCAAACACCGACTTGGGCAAAAAGAGGGAGCCGCAGATAACGATAAGACTTCCGTTTTTATCTTTTCTCACCCTTTTCAATGCCGCAAAAAACGCCTTTCTCGCGTTTTCATATTCGGTTATATCCGAAAGGTAATCGCTTGCAACGGCGGCAAGCTCGTCGGTGCGAAGGGCGCGTGGGTTATCGGTACGGGTAACGTAGAGCGCCGACGATACCGAGGCTATCTGCGAAACCACCTTTTTATAGTCCTTATCTCCGCACATTGCGATTACCGCATGTATCCTTCTTTCGGGATAAATAGCCTTGAGATTTTCAACAAGCGCTCTCATACCGTCCTCGTTGTGAGCGCCGTCGGATATTATAAGAGGATTTTTCGAAACTATTTCGAAGCGGCTGTGAAGCCTTGCATTGAAAATTCCGTTCAAAAGCGCCTTTTCGTTTATATCGGGCCAGACCGCAGCTATTGCCTCTATTGCGGTGACGGCGTTTTCAAGCTGAAACTCTCCCGTCATTCCCGTTTTTACCGTTTTATCCTTATAACTGAAGGTTACCCCGTCCTGCTCAATTTTTACCTCGGAGGCAGACGATACGTCTGCAATTACAAGGCGGTTTTCCTTTAAATCGGCTTCCTTTTTTATAACCTCTAAGACCTCGGGGCTGTTTTTCCCCGAAACAACGGTAATACCGTGGGGCTTTATTATTCCCGCCTTTTCAAAAGCGATTTTTTGCAAGCTGTCGCCGAGAACGCTCATGTGGTCGTAGGATATTGAGGTTATAACGCTGCAAAGGGGTGTTTTTATTACGTTGGTTGCATCGAATCTGCCTCCAAGCCCCGTTTCGAGCACCACAACGTCACATTTTTCTCTTTTGAAGCAAAGGAATGCCGCCGCGGTGATTATTTCAAACTGTGTGCAATCGTTCGGGGTGAGTCCGAGCTTCATAACCCTCGCCACAGCGGCGGACAGGCTCCGCTTGGAAATATTCTTGCCGTCTATCTTTACTCTTTCGGTGAAATCATAGATATAAGGAGAAGAATAAACGCCGCATTTTTTTCCCGCAAAGGAAAGCGCCGTTGAAATATATGCTGCCACCGAGCCTTTTCCGTTGGTGCCCGCGATATGAATAAACTCAAGGCTTTCCTGCGGATTTTTGAGAGAGGCAAGAATTTTTGTTATTCTCTCAAGCGATGCGGGATGCGAAAATCTCGAGAAGGAATTTATATAGCTTAGCGCGTCGTTATATTTCATCTTTTTTCTCCTTTAGAAAAGCAAAAGAGAATTGCAAGACCGCAATTCTCTTTATTTTACGGATCTACAATAACATTGTATCACTCTTTGAGCTTTTTATCAAGTATTATTGCTTTTTTAATTCCGCTTTCCACAGTTTCTCCGAACAGGTTGGACATTGTGGGGGTAACATATATCTTTATATCGTTTTCGCCTTTTTTGAGATAACGCGAAAGATCGAAGCGATAAGGAGGCCAGGCGCGCTCGTCAACGAAATTATTGTTTACGAATACCGCCGCGTAATCTCTCGTTTCAAGCTCGAGCACCTTGCGGGTATCGTCGAATTTCTTTTTGAATTCGTAAACCGCCTTGCCGCTGTAATGGGGATATCCCGCCGAGGTGAATTCAAAGACGTTTTCGGTCTTTTCCGTTACCGCGGCGCCGTTTTCATCAAGCGAAAAGCTTCCTCTTATTGCCGCAAAGGGCACGGTGTAGGGCATTTCGTAATCGGGAGTTTTTCCGGTAACGATAAGTATGTTATTTCCCTCTGCCGCTATTCCGCTTATATCGTAGACCTTATTCCTTCTGTCATAGACCTTCTCGCTTTTTCCGTGTTTGAGAGGCACTCCGTTCAGAATGAATTTCTGTTCGTAGATATCCTCGACAATAAGCTCAAGCTTTTTGGGCTTATTAACCACGGAAAATACCGATTTGATAAGATAGCTCGCTCCTACTCCGAGCTCGGAGGAGAAGCAAAGCGCCATATTGGGATCAATGCACTTTTCAAGCTGGGGAATAAAGCTGCTTCTGTCAAGCGCCAACGCCGCATCGTATATTTCCTTGCCCTTTTTACCGCCCACCACCTCGGGGGTTTTGCAGATCTCAAAGCCAAGGCGCATGGTGTTTCCGGAAGCCGTTTTGAAGGTTATCGAGGTTATTTCCTCACCCTCTCCGACGGTCTCAATCCTTTTTTCATTTTCAAGTGCTCTTGCGAGATCGTTTATTTTATCGATTTCACCCGCAAAAACGGCAACTGCTTCGTAGCCTTCAAGGGCAAATTCCTGTTCTCTGTTAAATTCGTTTACCACGGCGCCCTTATCTATATCGAAAACGATTGCCTTCTTTTCGTTTTTCAGGGCAACCTTTACCCTTTCGGGCATTTTCGCATCGTTTGCAATAAGATAGACGTTTATATCGTCAATGCTTCTGGTGAAGCAAAGGATATCGTCACCGCCCGTTACCGATGCGGGCTCCTCGTGCATAAGAGTTACGATTGCCTTTGAAAGCGCCGCAGTGACGTTCTTTCGCTCTTCGAGTGACACCTCGTTTGTTGCAATCGCTCTTACGTTTTTTGCAATTTCAAAATATTCCGTTTTCTTTTGCTGCCACTTTTCCTTTACCTCGGTAAAGGCCTTTACAAAGCTGTCAAGCGGCATACCGTCGAAGCAGGTGATTTTTTCAAATCCGTCAACCTCGGTTACGGGAATATCATTTACCAGAATCGTCTTTCCGCCGCCCGAAACGAATTCGGAGATTATTTTCGACGTATTTCCGCGAAGATATTTCGCCGCAGGGATTATAACGGTATCGTAGGGGCCTGCTTCGGTTCCGTTCTGAAGAGTGAAGTATATTTTTCCCTTTGAAACTCTTGCATTTTCAAAAAGCTCGTCGAAGGCTATTTCAAAGGATATCTTCTGCATTATAAGTGAATTTATTACCGCAGTTACGGCGCCGTCCATCTGACGGTAGGTGGTCTTATCCTCAAAATCCTTTATTGAGTATTCCCAGGTGTGGATATAGTTTGCCTTGCTCTGCATTGCCGCCGTAGCGGTGGGATAAAGCAAAAGCACCGATGCCTTTTTGACGCTTTCCGAAATTATTGCCGACATACGCGACATATAGTCGGAAAGCAGACCGTAGTTTTCAAAAAGCCGGTTATTCGGACCGTGTGACGGCGGATAACACTGAAGTAAAAACTTCTTCATTCCGTAAAGGCAATGGTAGGCACCCATAAACTGAATGGTCGATGCGCCCTGCATCATAATACGGTTTGCTATCCTCTTCATTTCGCCGAGCGTTATCTTCCATCCGCTTCCCGTATATGTTTCGCAAAGAGTTTTCTGCTTTCCGAGCCAATGCGCCGCCGAATCGAGCATCGCGGCGCTCACGTTAAAGCGCTCGGAATCGATATATTCACCTGAAAATACCGAGTCGATAGCGGGAACGGTAAGCAGCCTTTGCGCCTCAAGGAAGGAGCCGAACTGCTCGGTGTGAGCTGTGAGAAACTCCTCTCCGAGAAGATGTGCGGTAAACTCGAGCTTGTTTTTCTTTGCCCAGTCGCTTACCCTTCCGAGGTAATTCTTGCGGTAAAGCTCACCTATGGTGTCGCGGTAATCGCGCTTTACCTTAAGCTCCTCCTCTGTTTCGTTGTTTTCGAAAAGGAGGTATATTTTCGGAACTATATCGTAGCAGTTTCTTATCTTGAACTGATCGGCAAGCTCCTCGCCCCACGGAATAAGACCGTTTGAGGTGTTATCGAAATCGGTGAAGGCGGGCTCGTCGTTGAAGATTCCCCTTACGGTTTTTCCGAACTCGTGGCCAATCGCCTTTTTGTATTCCTCATAGGTGTATTCTATGAATTTATCAATGGCCTTGGGATTGAAAACGTCAACGTAGCCGCCCTCGCCCGTGGTCCAGCTGCTCCACATATCGTTGCATCCGACCCTGTTTTGCACGTGGCGGTAGGTCACGAATATCTCGCCGTCGCCTCTCGTGTTTTTATAAAACACGCGCTCGCCGTTTTCGGTTCTTTCAAAGGTCATCTCTTTTGAGATATCTACCGTTTCGCCGTTTGAGCGAAAATGCGCGGCAACGAATTTTTCGATCTCGGAAGAGTAGCATTCGCCGCTTTTTACCTCGGCGGTAACGCGTGAAAGCACCTTTGATTTTGCCCAGTTGCCCTCTTTAAGCACCTTACCGCCCGCAATACCCGAGGGCCAGTTATATTCATCGTATATCCAATAGCGCATCTTAAGGCGCTTTGCCTCCGAAACGGCATATTTTATAAGCTCAAAAAATTCGGGGGAGAGATATTCAACCTCCATATCGTACATGGGATGGATAAAAAACTCGTATATTCCCTGCTCCTTGAATGCCACGAGATATTCGTGTATTTCGTTTTCGGTTATCTCACCGTTCCAGAACCACATTACCACCGGGTTTCCTTCACGGGGAGGGGTTATAAGCTTTGATGCAAATTCTCTGAGCTCTTTCATTAAAATTCAGTCCTTAAAATTATTTTATTGCCGCAATACCCGCAACGTCGTCTGCCGCGACGGTTATCTTTACGGTAACCTTATTGCCGTTTACCGAGTATTCTATGCCGTTATCGTTAAGTATGTCGAAGAAGCTGTAGTCTTCGGCATTTTCAAGAGTGAAGGTAACGTTTTCTATTGCTTTGCTCGAATTATTCAATACGGTGAAGATAACGGTGCTCTCATCGTCGGAGGCAAAGCGGTTTACGAATACCTCGTCGTTATCGGTGTAGAGGAGCGGGGTCTTGTTTTTGCCCATAAAGACGTCCTCAAACGCCTCGACCGCCTTCATCGACTTATTGACGAAATTTATGCAATCGTCCGACCAGCCGGTGTAGCCCTCGTCATGCCATCTGCCCTCGCCGTTGAAGAATACGAGCTTCAGTGATTTGAGTGACTCGTAATAAGCACTTGCGGCGTTGTTATCCTCGTCGTAGCTTGCATCCTTGGATGCGGCTATGGTGATGTTGTAAAGCTTTACCTCGGGGAAGATGAAGGTGTAAAGGTCTGCGGTGGGCTTTACGGAAACGCCGTCAAGACCTGTGTACCAGATACTGTTGTTGTAGTTGAACACGTAGGAGGTAAACTGCGAGCCGTAATCGCTCATGGGATATTCGCCGCCGATTGCAATTCCCTCTCTGATGCCGTCAAGTCCCTCACGAAGCTCCTTAAGGAATTCAAGCTGACCTGCGAGAACGCTGTAGTGGTCCTGATGATCGTGCTTGGGATTGTAGCACTCGCTTGCGATCTGGTTTGCAAACTGATCGAGATAAAGAATATCTACGGGAAGATCTTTTGCAATTCGGAGAAGGTTATTCATATAAATTCCCTTGTAAACCGACTTGAGGCAGGTGCAGCTGAAGGTAGAATCGGGATTCTGATGCTTGCCGTCCTTTGTGAGGCGGTAGATCTCCTCGCCGTATTCGAGATAGACGTTTGAATAGGTGTTTGCAAGAATACCCTCTGTGTAGAGGCTGTATTTTTTACCGAGAGCATGAACTGCGTCCGCTACCTCGCGCATTTCTTTTTTACCGCCCATTGCGGCGTAATAATTATAGTCACCGAGGTTATCCCACCAGTCGAACCAGTGAAGAGTATCGTAGCCGCCGAAGCGGTTTCCGAGATCGAATATCTCTTCAATAAGCTCGGAGGGGCTCTTTTCGGGATTTGCAAGCTCTTTGTTCTCTACGTTCTGCTTTACGAATACCTGCTTGAACTGGATATTTCCGTCAAGCGCAGGGCTTTCCGACTTATAATCAAACCAAGTTGAGAGATAATCCTTATAAGCCGCTATTGCGTTATACCAGTCACCGCTGTGGGAGCCTATTGCCATTGTTGCACAGGTCCAGCTCTCCTCTGCCAAAACGTCACGCTCGGGATATGCGATCTCGAGAGTCGTACCGTAGCGGGGATCCTTTGCAAATTTAAGATCCTTGACCTGATAAAAATCGTTCTGAAGCATAAAATAGCTTCCGCCGCCCGAAAGGTGATAAAGGGAGATGACCGGGAAGGTTACGCCGCTTCCGTAGGTGGTCTTGAGTCCGCTTGTAAGAGTTACTCTCTTGTTTGAAATTATACCGCCCTTACGGGGATACATATACCAGTCGTCAACGGGATCTTCGCCGATTTTCAAGGTTCCCATATCGGGGAAAACGGGAGTAAAGTTAACTGCGGAGTCGGTGTTGTTTTTAATTATGAAATCAAATTTTGTTTCGAGGGTGTTATCCATTGTAACGGTTACAACGGGAGTGAGGTCGCCGTCTGCCGCAGAGAAGGTAAATACAACCGTCTTTACCTCTCCGTTTTCGGTTATCTCGGTTGAAACGAGATCGCAGTCGGAGGGATCGTACTCCTTGCCGTTATATACGAAAGAGAATACCTTTGCAGGCTCTGCAAGCATTTCGGTATTCGTTTCAAAGTTGAAGTAGCTTTCAAGTGCAAAATCGGAAATATCAAAAGTAAATTTCGAGTAGGCGTTTTCCAGAACGACGGTCTTTGCGGTTTTGGTAACGGTTGCCGCCTTCTCGGTGAGCTTTGATGCTATAACGTTTCTGTCCTCGATATTGAGAGAGGACTCGACTGCCGAAACGCCGCCCTTTTTGAGAGAGGAATAGAATTTGTCTATCTTCTTATTTGCCGATTTTATAGCCTTATTTGCCGCCGAAGCCGCAGATTTGAGCGCCTTATTGTTCGTTGCGGTAAAGCAGGAATAAAGCTCCGAAAGAAGCTCTGCTCTCTTTTTTGCAAGAGTCGCGCCGACTATGCCCGAAACGTCGGTGGCGTTAAGCTCTGCCGCAGCCGCGGAAAGACGCGATGCAAAAACGCTGTCGGCAATGCCTGCCTTGTAAGCGACGAGCTCGTCAACCGAATAGTCAAGCACGAGCTTGCTGCCTATATGGTTGCCCGCTTCATCGTTTGCAAGAACCATTGAATATATCATGGAGTAAAGCCCCGAAACGGTGAGAGCCTCGGAATTTGCCGCCTTTTTGGCGTTTCCGTCGGGACGGACGTATTTTATGAAAAGAGCGACCGCATTCTCGGGCTCAACGTCAAAGCCGTAGCCCATTGCGGCAACTATGGCGTAGGCCGCATCGGCGCCGGAAAGCCCTTCCTCGGTATTTATCTTGCCGCTCGTGCCCTTATTTATAAAGCGAAGCTTATTTGCAATGGCAAGCGCCTCGCGGTTTTCTTCTTTTACCTCGGAATCGGTTAAAAATCCAAGTTGCTTTTCGATCTCTTCCTCGCCGCCGATTCTGTTTTGCGAAAAAGCTCCCGAAAAACGGATTATCTGTGAATATGCAACCTCCTTGGTGACCTCGCCGTTTTCGGCGGCGGTAAGCCCCTCAAGGGAGGCAAAGGGAGTAAGTCCCGTTGAAAAAATTGCCTGTTTCCAATCCATTTTGGTTCCTCCGTTACAGCCCGCAAGGCTTACAACAACCGTTGCCGCCGTTACTGCGGCAATCAAAGCCGCGACTGTTCTTTTGAATTTCATAGCATTTTCTCCTTAACTGCATTATGTATATATAATAAAGAAAAATTTGACGGTTGTCAACATATTTCTTTTATTTTTCAGAAATTTAATTTTTATTTATCTTTTTTTGATTTTGCTATTGACATTTTTAAAAAAAGGCATTATAATATTTAGGCTTAAATAAGCGCTGATATGGCTCAGTCGGTAGAGCAC
>JAZQKU010000056.1:0-2251 GCA_045542315.1 Eubacteriales bacterium
GTCTCAAAAGAAATTTTGAGGCGAGTTTTTTGTTTTATTCAAAGCCGTATTTCCAAAAAGGGAAACGGAAAAGAAAGGAGCAAAAGAAAAATGGATTACAGTTTGAAAGAGGTAGCAAGAAGAATTAAGGATCTTCGCGAGGCAAAGGGATATTCCCGGGATGAGCTTGCGAAGCTTACGGGCGTTTCGGTTGAGGATTATAAAATTCTCGAGGCGGGCGAAGCGGATTTCAGCTTTACCTTTATTTACAAATGCGCCAAGGCTTGCGGCGTTGAGGTCGTCGATCTTCTCGACGGCACCAGCACCACTTTGACCTCATTTGAAATAGCAAGAAAGGGAGAGGGCCTTAAGATAGTTAAGAAAAAGGGCTTTGTTTACAATAACCTTGCCGCAAAATTCAAGGGAAAGCTCGCCGAGCCCTTCTTCGTAAAATTCCCCTATCTTCCCGAGGAGCAAAACGCCCCCATTCCCTTAAGCTCGCATAACGGTCAGGAATTCGACGTTATCGTAAAGGGCTCTCTTAAGGTTCAGATAGGCAACCACGTTGACGTTTTAAACGAGGGCGATTCCATATTCTATAACAGCCTTATCCCCCACGGAATGATAGCCGTGAGCGAGGGCGGCTGTGAATTTACCGCCGTTGTTTTAAATCCGCAGGACGGCGAGGTAACCGCCGAATATCCCGAGGGCTCCGTTGTTGCCCGTAAAGCAGCGGCTGCAACGGAAAAAGAAGAGGCAAAGACCGTTGCAGATGATTTCATCACCTCCGAATACGATGAAAACGGAGTTTTCTCCGGCATTTCCTTCAAAAACGACGATAAATTCAATTTTGCCTTCGATTGCGTAGATGCTATCGCAAAGAAAAACCCCGATAAGCTTGCGATGATGTGGGTCGGAAACGATAAGTCGGAGAGAAGATTTACCTTCTCCGATATGAAGAAATACTCCGCAAAGACCGCAAACTATTTCGAGTCGCTCGGCATCAAAAAGGGCGATACGGTAATGCTCGTTTTAAAGCGCCACTACCAATTCTGGTTCTGTATGCTTGCCCTTCACAAGATAGGCGCAATCGCAATTCCCGCAACAAATCAGCTCGTTGAGCACGATTTTGAATACCGCTATAAGGCTGCAAAGGTTAAGGCGATCGTCTGCACGGCAGACGGTGACGTTTCAACCGAGGCGGAAAAGGCGGCTCTTGCATTCCCCGATATGATAAAGATTCTGGTCGGCGGCAAAAAAGAGGGCTGGCGCGACTATAACGTTGAAATGGAGCGCTTCAGCACCCATTTCGAGCGCAACGAAAACACTCCCGCAGGCAACGATCCCATGCTTATGCTCTTTACCTCCGGCACCACGGGATATCCGAGAATAGCAACTCACTCTTACAAATACGCTCTCGGTCATTATCCCACCGCAAAGCATTGGCATAACGTTGATCCGAACGGTCTGCATTTTACCATCTCCGATACCGGCTGGGGCAAGGCACTTTGGGGCAAGCTCTACGGTCAGTGGCTCTGTGAGGCTGCAACCTTTACCTACGACTTTGACAGATTCCGCTCGGAGGATATCCTTCCTCTGTTCAAGCAGTACAACATCACCACCTTCTGCGCACCGCCTACAATGTACCGCTTCTTTATAAAGGAGGACCTCTCGGAATACGACCTTTCCTCTATAAAGTACGCCACCACCGCGGGCGAGGCGCTTAATCCCGAGGTGTTCAATCAGTTCAAGAAAGCAACCGGTCTTACCATAATGGAAGGCTTCGGTCAGACCGAAACCACCCTTTCAATAGCAAACTTTGTGGGCTCAACCCCGAAGATTGGCTCAATGGGCAGGCCGAGCCCCCTTTACGATGTTGTTATCCTTGATCCCGACGGCAACGAATGCAAAACGGGCGAGGCGGGCGAGATCTGCATAAGGACCTCCGAGAAGGTTCCCTGCGGTCTCTTTATAGGCTATTATCTCGATGAGGAAAAGACCAACGAGGCGTGGCACGACGGTTACTATCACACCGGCGATCAGGCAACGATGGACGAGGACGGCTACCTCTGGTACGTCGGCAGAATCGACGACGTTATTAAGTCTTCAGGCTATCGCATAGGCCCGTTTGAGATCGAAAGCGTAATAATGGAGCTTCCCTACGTTCTCGAATGTGCAGTCACCCCCGTCCCCGATGAGATCCGCGGTCAGATCGTCAAAGCGACCGTCGTTCTTGTCAAGGGCACAGTCGGAACCGATGTGCTGAAAAAGG
>JAZQKU010000057.1:0-11821 GCA_045542315.1 Eubacteriales bacterium
GATTGCCAAAATAAGCATATTCTAAAAACCTTCTAATGTCATAATAATTGCATCCTCGGTGGGGTCTGCGTAAAAACGCTTTCTCACTCCCACCGCCTTAAAGCCGAATTTTTCATAAAGGGAAACGGCTGCCGCATTGGAGGCTCTGACCTCCAGGGAAACGAAGCGTAAAGCCCTTTCCTTTCCCGCCGAAACTATCCTTTCGGTAAGAGCCGAGCCGATGCCTCTTTTTCTCGCCCTTTTCGTAACGGCGATATTCGTAACGTAGCCCTCGTCCAAAACTACCTGAAGCCCCGCATAGCCGAGGATATCTCCCTCCTCCTCGAATAGGAAGAAAAGGGTTCCCGCCTCTGCGGATTCGGTTATGGCATTTTCACTCCAAGGCTCGGAAAAGCATTCCCGCTCGAGGGCGGCGACAGCCCTTTCGTCTCCGGGAGAATAATCTCTTATCATAGAATTCCGTCCTCAATAAATTCGTCCACCGCATCGAATATCTCGTTGCGGCAGGTGCGGTAGGTATCCATATCTCCGCCAAAGGGATCGTTTATTCCAAGAACGAATATCTTCAATTTGTCGATGCCGAGAGCCTCTAAAAGCTCTGCGTGGGAGGCCGACATACAGACGATGGCGTCCGCCCCTTCAAGGTCGTCGTAGCTGAGCTGACGGGAAAGATGGGATGAGATGTCGATTCCCGCTTCCTTCATCACCGCCACGCCGTTTTCTGCGGCAAGACCGCCGTCGGCCGAAAGACCGCGGCTGATTATCTCATATCCCGCGCCCTTTTTAGATTTAAGATAGCCCTCTGCCATGGGGCTTCTGCAGGTGTTACCCGTGCAGACGAAAATAATTTTCTTCATCAGTCTTTTGCCTCGAACCAGCTTTTTCCGATATTTACGTCGGCGGTAAGCGCCACCTTCATAGAAACCGCCTTTTCCATTTCCTCCTTAAGCAGAGCCGCCGCTCTTTCGGCATCCTTTTCAGCCGCCTCGAGAATAAGCTCGTCGTGTACCTGGAGGATAAGACGTGCATCAAGCTTTTCCTGCTTAAGTCGCGCAAAAACGTTTACCATTGCAATTTTAATTATGTCGGCCGCCGTGCCCTGAATGGGAGCGTTTCGCGCCACCCTTTCACCGAAGGAGCGAAGCATATGATTAGATGAGGCAAGCTCGGGCAGATAGCGTCTTCTTCCGAAAACGGTGGTAACGAAGCCCTGCTCCTTGGCCTTTTCGATGCCCTCGGTCATAAAGCGGTCAACACCCTTGAAGGTGTTTAAATAGCTTTGGATATAATCTCTGGCTTCCCTGTTGGAGACCCCGATGTCCTTAGCGAGGGAGAAGGCGCCGATGCCGTAAACGATTCCGAAGTTTACCGCCTTTGCACGCGACCTCATAAGCGGAGTTACGAAGTCGGGATGCATTTTAAACACCTCGGAGGCGGTCTTTGTGTGGATATCCTCGTTGTGAATGAAGGCGTCCCGCATCTCCTCATCCTTTGCAATGTCGGCAAGAACGCGAAGCTCGATTTGTGAATAGTCGCCGTCGATAAGCAAAAATCCCTCTTTGGCGATAAACATTTTGCGAAGCTCTCTGCCCTCTTCCCTTCTCACGGGAATATTTTGCAAATTCGGCTCCTTTGAGGATATTCTTCCCGTTTGGGTGACCGTCTGCAAAAATGTGGAGTGTATTCTTCCGTCGGCGGCGATCTGCTTTAAAAGACCGTCGGCATAGGTGGATTTAAGCTTTGAAAGGCTGCGGTATTCAAGGATAAGCTCTATTATCGGGTGAGTACCTTTAAGCTTTTCAAGAGTCTGCGCGTCGGTTGAATAGCCGCTCTTCGTCTTTTTGCGGGACTTAAGCCCTATCTCCTCGAAAAGCACCTCGCCAAGCTGCTTGGGAGAGTTTAGGTTAAAGCTCTTGCCCGCAAGCGAATATATCTCTTTGGTAACTCTTTCTATTTCGGTGCCGAGCATGGCGCTGTATCTTTTAAGAGCGTTACTGTCTGCCTTGAAGCCTCTGTGCTCCATTTCGGCAAGCACCTTGGTAAGCGGAAGCTCTATTTCATTGTAAAGAGCCGTCATTTCAAGCTTTGCAAGAGATGAAAGCGCCTCGTCGCGAAGCTTCGGTAAAAGCACGGTGCAGTCTGCGTCATGGGAGGTTTCGGTTTCAAGCAGCTCGGAAACGGCGCCCGAAAGGGTGTATCCCGACGCGGAAGGATTTAACAGATACGCCGCCGTTTCGGCGTCGAAGGTAACTCCCGAAAGCTCAAATCCGTTTGCAAGGGAAAGACGGTAAAGCTCCTTTGCGCCGAAGGTTATCTTTTTAATATTTTCATCTTCAATAACGGACCTTAACTCCGAAAAGTGTTCCGAGGGCAAGGCGCAAAGCTCTCCGTTATCTTCAAAATAAAGGATATTTTCCTTTAAAAAGAGATAGATCTCCGCCTTACTTTTTAAAATCTCAAGGGCTTCCTTTGCAGACAGCTCCCTTTTCGTGACCGAAAACGAGCTTTTTTCCGTATCGAAGACCTCGGCGGGAGCAAGCTTTTTTATAATTGAATTAAATCCCAGATACCGAAGAGCCGCAAGCAGCTTTTCGGTGGCGGTAACGTTATATGAAAGCTCCTCGAAATTTATTTCGACGGGGACGTTTTTATCAATGGTTACGAGCTTTTTACTCAAAAAAGCCATTTCCTTATCGGCAATAAGCTTTTCTTTTTTACTGCCCTTCAGATCCTCGATATTTTCATAAAGATTTTCAAGAGTGCCGTATTCCTTTATAAGGTCGAAGGCGCTCTTCTCTCCGATTCCCTTTACACCCGGGACGTTATCGGAGCTATCACCCATAAGAGCCTTTACCTCGATAAGCTTATCGGGCGTTACGCCGTAGCGGGAAACGACCTCGGCTTCTCCCATAAGCTCGGTGGCGGTTTCGTGATTTTTCGTTACGGTGAGGGCTACCGCGGTGTTTTCGGTAATAAGCTGAAGATCGTCCTTATCGCCTGTGAGTATTATGCAGCTGTGCTTTCCCTTGGCGCGCTCGGAAACGGTGCCGATTATATCGTCGGCCTCAAAGCCGGCAAGCTCAACGCAGGTTATATCCATTGCGGAAAGAAGCTTTTTGAGAAGCGGCATCTGCGCCGCAAGCTCCTCCGGCATTCCCTTTCTTGTTGCCTTGTAGCCGTCGTACATTTTGTGACGGAAGGTGGGCTCCTTTCGGTCAAAGGCGCAGATTATTCCGTCGGGGCTGTAATCGGCAATGCTTTTAAGTAAAAGGTTGGCAAAGCCGTAAACGGCGTTGGTGGGTATGCCCTCGGAATTGGTAAGCATACTCTTTACGCCGTAAAAGGCACGGTTTATTATACTGTTACCGTCGATAACGAGAATTCTCATAATTTTTGCTCACTTTCGGCAAGATATAATAGTTCATTATATATTTTACCACCTTTTTCTCTTAAAATCAATGTAAAAAAGAAAAAGTCGCGGCAGAGTTTTAACTCTTTTCTGCCGCGACGTTATTAAATTATATCCAAAGCTGCTTTTTGCCAACCGAAACGTTGGCGGCGCCGCAGGCCTCTGCCTGCTTTATTTCTTCCTTTGTTTCAATAATTCCGCCGAGTATTACGGGAATATCGGTTTCCTTGCTTAATCTCGGCACTATTTTTGTTATAACTCCGGGCATAATTTCCATCATTGAGGGCTTTGAGTTTTTCACCGCCTCAACGGTGGTTTCAACCGAATGGCTATCGACTATGAAAAAGCGCTGGACCGTTTGCATTCCGAGATTTTTGGCAAGCTTTACCATATTGCTTCGGGTAGTGATTATTCCGTCTATCCCGAGATCCTTAACAAACTTAAGTCCAAACTCGTCCTTTCCTATTCCCTCGGCAAGATCTATGTGAATGAAAATTCTCTTGTTTGCTTCCTTTGCCTTTTTTGCCTGCTTTGCAAGAAGCGCAATATTGGGATTTAACAAAAACACCGTTTTTACATCGGTATTTATCGCCTCATCGAACATTTCGTTTCTTACGGCCGCTATAACAAATCCGCTTTTCATACTCTCACCCGTGGTTTAAAGATTTTGCGTTGCAACTACCCTTGAGCCCATTACGTCTTCTATTATAACATCTCCAACTGAAATAGGCAAGTCGGGAGAGCATTTATTTATAATTTCCATTGCTTTTTTTATATCTTTTTTGGATATTGCAGTTTCGGTTTTTACCGAAAGAAGCTCTCCGTTTTTGCATCTCACCGTGGTGGTAAGGGTTCTTCGCGGGTCAATCAGCTCGTTTTTACCGTATTCGGCGCCTCTTTTGCAGCCGTTTCCCGTAACGGTTATATTGCCGTTTTCATCATTTACGGTAAGCTTGCACCCAATGGGGCAGACTATACACACAAGCTCCTTCATTTTGCTTCCTCCAATCCGAAATAAAGCTTTTGGGTTTTTGAAAACGCCGATGCATCAAGCTTAAGCGTTTCCATTTCTCCGGGAGTTACCTTTGCCTTTTTCTTTGAATATACCGTTTCGCCGTTTTCGTTTTTAACGGTTACCGTTACGTTTCTGTATTCCGCCGCCACTCTGAAATAGAATGAAGCATCTTCATTTTTCGTAATTATCTGCGGAACGGTGTAGCGGATTCTTCCATCGGTTTCAACCTCTACAAGGGTGTCCTTTTCCAGTTCGCCCTTTACCCTCTTTGCAGCGCTTTCGCCTGCGATTTCAGCCTCGTTTGAAACGTAGTCGACAAGGTCGTGAACGTGAAGCACGTTGCCCGCAGAGAAAATTCCCTCCACCGAGGTTTCGCGGTTCTGATCACAGATTGCGCCGTTGGTTATGCGGTCTATTTTTACTCCTGCTCTTACGGTAAGCTCGTTTTCGGGAATAAGTCCAACCGAGAAAAGAATGGTATCGCACTCGATTACTCTTTCGGTCCCCTCAATTATCCTTTTGTTTTCATCCAACGATGCCAGCGTTACCGCGCTTACTCTGTCTTTTCCGTGAATCTGTTTTACGGTGGTGCTCAAAAGAAGGGGGATATCGAAATCATTTAAGCACTGCTCGATATTTCGTGCAAGTCCGCTCGAATAGCTGTTTATCTCGCAGACCGCCTCTACCTTGGCGCCCTCAAGAGTCATTCTTCGAGCCATTATAAGACCGATATCACCCGAGCCTACTATCAAAACCTTTTTGCCGGGCATATAGCCTTCTTTGTTTACAAGCTTCTGCGCCGTGCCTGCGCTGAATATTCCCGCAGGACGCTCGCCTACGATTTCAAGCGCACCCTTTGAGCGCTCGCGACAACCCATTGCAAGAATTATTGCATCTGCCTCTATTTCAAAAATGCCGCGCTCGGGGCTTACCGCCGTTATAACCCTTTCGGAGGTTATATCGATAACGGTGGTGTTAAGCTCGTAGCAAATTCCGAGCTCCTTTATCTGCTTTTCATATTTCCAGGCATATTCGGGACCGGTTAACTCCTCGTTGAATTTATGAAGTCCGAAGCCGTTGTGAATGCACTGGGTGACTATGCCGCCGAGAAACTCGTTTCTCTCAATTATAATTATATCCTTAACTCCGCTTTTATAAGCCGCGATTGCCGCTGACATACCCGCAGAGCCGCCGCCGATTATTGCAATTTGCTTTTTCATCTTTTTCATTCCTTCGTTCTGCCCATTACTATTTTGGAGCCCTTGCCCTTTTTGGTAATTTCGGTAATCGGGATATTAAGCTCTTTGGAAATAAGCTTCATTATTGAGGGGGAGCAAAATCCTCCCTGACATCTGCCCATCTGCGATCTCGTGCGTCTTTTAACTCCGTCGAGGTCAAGCGGACGGGGCTCGGCGTTAAGAGCCTCAACTATTTCTCCCTCCGAGATGCGCTCGCATCTGCAAACGATTTTTCCGTAGGCACCGTTATTTCTTATTGCCGCGTTTTTCTCCTCAAGCGAAGCGTCGGCAAACCAGCTCATTGATTTTCTTACGGGGTTAAAGTCGCCCTTTTCGTTAAGAGGAATAATCTTGCCAACCATCTTTGCAACCTCTTTTGCAATGGCGGGCGACGAGGTAAGTCCGGGCGACTCGATAGCCGCAACGTTTATAAAATTCTCCTTGGGTGAATTTATTATAAAATCACCCGTTGAGCCAACGGCTCTGATGCCGCAAAAGGAGGTTATTCTTGCGCCCTTGGGAATTTGATTCATTTCCTTTGCGGTTTCGGTAATTACCGTTAAAATGCCGTTTGCAGTGGTGGATTTATCCTCCTTTTCGGTTATATCCTCGGAGGTGGGGCCAAGCAAAATATTGCCGTGAACGGTGGGAGTGACAACTATTCCCTTTCCCATTTTGGAGGGAGTTCTGAAAATCGTGTGGCTTGCAACGCCCTCAAATCCTCTGTCAAGAAGGACGTATTCGCCGCGTCTGGGGGTTATTTCAAAGGAATCGTCGCCAACCATTTTTGCAATTTTATCGGAAAAAACACCTGCCGCATTAATAACTACGCGCGCCTCTACCGATTCATTCTCCCCAAATACTGTATATCCGCCCTCGGTTTTCTCAATATTCAAAACCTCAAAGCCGCGCTTTAAAGAAACGCCGTTATCCATTGCGTTGCCAACCGCCGCGATTGCAAGCTCATAAGGCGAGATAATTGCACCCGTGGGGGCGTAAAGTGCCGAGGTGGCGTTATCGGAAACGTTTGGCTCCATTTCTTTAAGCTCTGCCTTGTCGATTATGCGAAGGCCCTTTACGCCGTTTGTGTTTCCTCTTTTCAAAAGCATTGCAAGGGTTTCTTCATCTTCCTTGTCAAAGGCAATTACAAGCGAGCCGTTTCGCTTGAATTTTACTCCAAGCTCCTTGCAAAGCTCCTCCATCATTTCAGAGCCCAAAACGTTCATTTCCGCCTTTTTACTGCCTTCCTTTGCGTCAAAGCCCGCATGAACGATTGCGGTGTTTGCCTTGGTGGCGCCCATTGCAACGTCGTTTTCCTTTTCAAGAATGCAAGCAGAAAGCGAATATCTCGAAAGCTCTCTTGCTATAACACCGCCAACAACGCCCGCGCCGATAATTACAACATCATACATTTTTAACACTCCCAAATAAAAAAAGACGCACCAAAACAAACCACAAGGGTTTGTTTTGATACGTCTCCAATACTCTGTATCGCAGTAATTATATCACATATAATCGCAAAAGTCAATAAAAAACTCCCTTGTTTACCAAGGGAGTTTTTGTTTTAAATCAAACCCAACCTTCAGACCAGCCGTTATCTATAAGTTCCGCTCCGCATTTTTCGCAATGCTTGGGAGCGTCGATCTGATCCTTTGGAACGTAACCGCATTCGGGGCAGTAAACGTCGGGTCTTACGTCCTCAATGCTTCTTTCAATGGGTTCGGAATAGACAATGGTTCCGTCCTTGTAAATTATATAGGCAACTGCGGTGAACTTTCTGTTATCGTCGGGGATATCGAGCAAAACTGCGGTAAATTTCATATAGCTTTCATTGTCGGTGTCATACCAGAATTTTGCGGGTATATCCAAATAGGAGGTATCTCCTATCTTTCCGTTTTCGGTCAAGGTAAGTGCCTGACCGTTTAGCTTGTTTGTGGGAATAATAAGGGTTCCCATTCTTTCGATGGTGGAGTTATTATTGACGTCGTTATACATCGGAGCGTTTACAAGGAATCTGAGGCCAGATCTGCCGGTAATTCTGTACTGAGCGCCTTCAATGACAGGCTTATTCCCGTAGCTTTCCAGATAAAACTCCTCAACTGCGTCAATAACGGTCTTTGCCATAAGGTCCATACCGTCCGCATTGGGATGTATCTTATCAGCCGTCATATAATTCAGGTGATTTTCCCAGGTAATTCCGCTGTTATTTGCAAAGTCGATTACGGGAAGTCCGTAATGCGCGGCAACCGTTCTTATAGCTTCGCTGTAGGATTCAACGAGGCTCTCGGTTACGTCGTAATAGCTTTGAGGAAGGAGTGTTACGCAGAATATCTGTGCATCGGGATACGCCGCCTTCATCTTTTCAATCGAGATGGCGTAAGCCTCTGCAAAGTTTGCGGCGGATTTATAGCCGCTTCCCGTTTTCAGTGCGGAATAATCCGAAACCGAGCCGGGCGCTTCCTTATATAATCCGCAGTCGTTTATACCCATATAGAATAAGATTATATCGGGCTTTTGTCCCGCGTCGGTGTGAAGTCTGTCCGAACGGGTCAAGCCGCCGTTTCTTACCACGTCGCCTGCAAACGCATTATCGACGCAGATATTCAAACCGAAACGGTTTGCGGTTTGCATCCAGTAGGTTCTGTCGAGAGTAACTCCGTTGCCGCCGTAATAATGAACTGCATTATCCGCTATGTCCTCTCGGTATGACATTCCGTTTGATATTCCGTCGAATGAGCTTATGCTGTCGCCGAGAATGGAAATATATTTGCCTTTAAGGAGCTTGCTTACAATTCCGTTTACGCCGCAAACGGTGCAATTTCCGTCGGCGCCGTAGCTGTGATCGCCAACAGGCAGCACTGCAGCCTCCGCCTGCAGGTAACCGCAGACGCTGCAATAAACCTCGGCGCTCATTCCCTCTTTAAGGCAGGTTGCGGGTTTTTCAGTGCCCGAAACGAGCGTATGCTCCGATGCCGAGGTCGTTCCGCGTGCCTCGTTGACGGTAAGGTTTTTAAAACCCTTGGGGGAATAAAAGGCGTGTGTAACACCTGAGGTGCCCGTTGCACCGAAAACGAAATCAAAATCAACGTCATTGCTGCCGCTTTTCATTGCGCCGATCCGATCTCCGTCAACGTAGAGAATTACCTGATATTTCGTGCCGTCATACTCGTTGCGAATGGTGTAGGTGTGGTTGCCGCTTGCGTATGCCGAAAGCGCAGCTTCCGAAAAGCCGTAATTTACGGGAGAAGCACCGATATAACGGCCGACGTTTACACCGTAGCCGCCGCCGAGGAAGATATAGGTCGTTCCGTCTTTTTCCATACCCTCGCGGGAGCAAAGAGGAACGTAAAACTGACTTGTGACGTGTGAGCCGGTAAAGCTTATCTGCCACGGCTTATCCGCCTCTAAAACGATTTCCTTTTCCAGCGTGTAATGCTGATTTTCCGTTACCGTTTCCTGTATTCCGTTTGCGGTAAGGCAATTTCCCGTAACGTTTTCGATAACGCCCGCATCGGTGAAGTTCCATTTGTAGAAAGGTCCGCCCGCCTCTTTATCGCCAACCGCAAAAACGCCGATCGGCAAAACCGTTGCGGCAAGCACGGCGCAAAGCAAAAGCAAAGCAAACCGTTTAACCGTTTTACTGATTATCATAACATTTCCTCCAAAAGCATCATAAAATATATACGTTACTATTATTATATATCACTTTGCAAAAGATTTCAACTGTTTTAATCGGGCAATTCACAGCTTTTTTTAAAATTTTCTTGACAATCGGGCAAAACAGTATTATAATGTTATTGTTAAAGGCGTATGAGCGAAAACAAGTAGCCGTTTGGAGTTTTTAAGAGAGCCGTCGGTCGGTGCGAGCACGGTAAACGAAGATCGGACGAATACCTTTCGCCAGCTGCTTTCCCAAAAGGCTTCGAGTAGGGAAAGACGGGTCCTTGCCCGTTACAGCATGTCGCCGCAGATCTTGGCGGACAGTCTGCGGAGAGTGAGGTCATATTCGCAAGAATATGATAAATTGAGGTGGTAACACGTTTAACGACGTCCTCTGTATTTTAAAATACGGGGGATGTTTTTTATTCCCCGAAACTTCCCCCTTCGCCAACGGGGGTTATTCGGAAAGGAATGGTTAAAATGGCGATCAAAATTATTATTCTTATTATTTTCACCGCTATCACGGTGGCTATCGGCTTCTTTTGCAGTAAAAATGCAAAGGGACTCGGCGACTTTGTTCTCGGCGGACGTAAAATCGGTCCGTGGCTTACGGCCTTTTCCTACGGCACGAGTTATTTCTCTGCCGTGGTTTTTATCGGTTATGCCGGACAGTTCGGCTGGAATTTCGGCATTTCGGCACTGTGGATAGGCCTCGGAAACGCTTTTATCGGCTCGCTTCTTGCATGGGTCGTGCTCGGAAGACGCACCCGCGTTATGACGAAGCATCTTGACGCGGCAACCATGCCCGATTTCTTCTCAAAGCGCTTTGACAGCAACGCCTTGAAGATCGCGTCGGCGGTAATCATCTTTATCTTCCTCGTTCCCTATTCCGCTTCGGTTTACAAGGGGCTCGGAGGTATTTTCTCTATCGCCTTTGGCATTGATTACAACTGGTGTCTTATCGGTATGGCGGTGCTTACGGGAATTTACGTCGTGGTGGGCGGATATCTCGGAACTGCCGCAAACTCGCTTTTCCAGGGTATAGTAATGCTTATAGGAATCATTACGGTGGTCGGTTGTGTTCTCGGTTCAAACGGCGGACTTTTCGAGACTTTAAATCTTCTTTCCCAAAAGACGAGTGAGGTCGCTCCCGAATTAAACGGCGCCTTCGTTTCGCTTCTCGGCCCCGACCCGCTTTCGCTTCTCAGCGTTGTTATCCTTACAAGCCTCGGCACCTGGGGACTTCCCCAGATGGTGCATAAATTCTACACCATTAAAAACGAAAAGGCTATTACCACCGGTGCGGTCATCTCAACCGTTTTTGCTGTAATAGTTGCGGGCGGCTCCTACTTCCTCGGAGGTCTTGGCAGACTTTTCTACGATGAGGAAACGGTGGTTTTCGATAATATCGTCCCCACCATGCTTCAGAAAGCTCTTCCCGACGCCCTTATCGGCGTAGTTCTTATCCTTTTGCTTGCGGCATCGATGTCAACCCTTTCCTCGCTGGTGCTCACCTCAAGCTCAACGGTCACACTCGACTTTTTAAAGCCGATCTTCAAAAATGCAAGGCTTTTCTCCGAAAGCAAAAAGCAGACCTCGTTTATAAGAGTTCTTTGCGTTTTATTTATCGGCGTCTCGCTTGCCATCGCCCTCTTCCCCAACGCGCTGATCACGTCGCTTATGAGTCTTTCGTGGGGCACGATGGCGGGTTGCTTCCTTGGTCCCTTCCTCTACGGTCTTTACTGGAAAAGGACCACAAAGCTTTCGGTGTGGATTTCGATTGCGGCAGGTCTTTTAATTAACGTTGTAAACCTTTTCTTCCCCTTTACCTCTCCCACTGCCGCCGGCGCTGTTTCGATGGTGGCATCACTTGCGATAATCCCTTTAATAAGCCTTATTACTCCCAAAATGAGCGCAGATAAGACCGACGCGATATTTGCCTGCTACAAAAAGACAACCGTTACAAGCTCTGCAAAGGCGCTCCCCGAGGAGAATAACTGAAAACAAAAAAGAAGTCGGAGATTGGGTGATGTCCTTATCGGAGAAATAAAATAAGGGTATGGGCATAGCCGGAGGCATTTGTTAAACAAATGCGAAACCGGCGATAAAAACAGAAGAGAGAGTAACGCGGAAACAAATTTCCGTGAAGCTCTCTCTTCTCTGCTTTATAGGTGAGTGATATTCTTTGCTACGCAAAGAGTGATATTGCCCTTCGGGCAGTGATATTGTTCGGCTTTGCCTCACAGTGATATTCTATTCGCCTTATAACTTGCGAAGCAAATAACACTCGGCGACAGCCGAATATCACTGCGCAGCAATAGAACTCGCCGCAGGCGAATAGAACTGGCGTGATACTCCGTTAAGAGCATCACGCCAATTGTCGAGCGGTGTTTTTTTTAACCTACAAATGCGGCGAGAACTGCCTTTATTGTATGCATACGGTTTTCTGCTTCGTCGAATACTATCGAGCGTTCGCTTTCAAAGACTTCGTCGGTAACT
>JAZQKU010000058.1:0-3938 GCA_045542315.1 Eubacteriales bacterium
AAGAATCTCACTCTTGCCCAACTTCTCATAAGGAAGTTGGGCAGTTTTATTCGCCTCTGGCGAGTGATATTGCTTCGCAGTGATATTCGGCTCACGCCGAGTGGTATTTGCTTTGCAAGTTAAGGGGCGAATAAAATATCACTGAAGCCGCAAGGCTTCAATATCACTATTGCGCCAGCAATAATATCACTCCGACCAAGTCGGAATATCACTATTGCTTTCTCTGCCGATTTGTGATATAATATAATCAGGATTATAGGGGTATGGCCTTTGCCCGAAGGCTTTGTAATACAAAGGCGAAACTGGCGATAAAGCGGAAAAATAAAGGTGAATTTAGCAGAGGAGCGAATAACAATGTTAAATGAAGTAATTAGGCACATTCACAAATACGCAATGCCAATGTATGTAATGGTTTCCGTTCCGGAAATCAAAGAAGATAATATTTACCAGTCGCCGGTTATTTTGGGGTGCTTCAAAACCAAGGAAGATGCTAAGGCTGCGTGGAAGGCAAGGACGCCCAATTATAAATCCATAAAGGCAAAAACAGTTCACATTTACTATTTTAATCTGCAAACAGACGTGCAGGAAATACCTGAAAATGTGTTCTTTAGGGGCTCATACAAAGTTTCAAAATATGGTGGAGAGCTGCATTTTTGGTTTATACCCAGTGACAGTTATGCGGACATCGAGTCTTATTACAATGTTCGTGAATGGCTCAATACGCAACCCACAATTAGTTTTCGTGAATTTTGCGAAAAGTCAAACGGGTGGGAAACCTTCTATGCTTCTAATGAGTTGTTCTGCATAGAGTGCCCTGTAGGTAAACTTGTGAACATATCAGTTCCACTTACAGATGTGATTTCTTGATGATTTTTATCAACAAATTTCAATTTATCTAACAGAATAAAACGAACCCCGACAGAAAATCTGTCGGGGTTACTCTTTGTCTTCTGCGGCGCAACTATGCCTTTTTGGACCGTCGGGGACGTCGGTCCCTACAAGGAAAAATCAAACATCCTTATGAGAACCTGCCTTTTCGAGTGAGATTTTTTTATGTCGATTTATTCTTATATTAAAACCCGCATCGTATGATGCGGGTTTATTGCTTCAAATCAGAACCTGAATCTGTTTCTTACCTTTTTGGCCCTTGCGCGCTTTCTTCGCTTGTTATAGAACACAGCGTAACCTATATAAAGCGCAACTGCAAGGAAGATAAGGATCGAGAAGATTTTAACGTAGATCGAGGCAAAAAAATCGCTTATCCGGGCAAAAAGATAATCAAGCTCATCTCTTGCAACCGCTGCCGCTGCGGCAAATTCAACGGTGCCGTAGCTTTTTCCGTCGTAAATTATTTCAAGGGCGCATATCGGGTCCCCTTTTGCTATCGGAGCGTTTACGTAGTCGGGCACCGTGCCTTTGTATTCAAGCTTGTCGCGGCTGTATTCTCCGAAAATAAAGCCCGATACCTCAGAGGCGGAAACGAGATTCACCTTATCCGAGCTGCTTCCGAGCTTAACGCTTACCGTCTTTGCTATCTGTCCCTTTGAAAGAAGCTTTACGTATCGGTAGTTTGAAAAGCAGTAGCTCCAAAGCTTGTTGGTATCCTTGTAAAGCTCGGCGCCGCGGTCTGAAAGCATTGTAATACAAAGAAGCCGTTGCTTTCCGAGACCGTTTATCGTTGCTTCCTTCACCGAACAGATCGAATCGCCGAGATAGCTTCCGCTTGTCTTGATGCCGGAGACCGATTCGGAGTAAAAGCTGTCGTTTCCGAGCCTGAAGCGGTTGGTGGAATAGAGGTTTCTTGCAGCCTGCTTGTTGGTTTTTGGGATTTTATAAAACGCCGTGTTTGCAATACCCTCAAAGCTGACGGCGGTACGGTTGCCTTCTTCGGCATTCAGATCGGTAAATCTTTCAATAGTAAGAGCATGGCTGACGATTTTTGCCGCGTCGCTTGCGGTTGTATGCTGGATATCGGCGGCAAGATAATTTTCGGGGGCATCGGCGTCTCCCGTGATCCTTCCGTGAGCGGAGGTGAAAAGGGTATCTGCCGCGCCAAGCTCCCTTGCGCGTGCGTTCATCTTTGAAACAAACTCCTCCTCGGAGCCTGCGATATAACACGCAAGCAGGTGAGAGGCGTTGTTGGAGGTCGCGAGCATTATGCAGTGGATAAGATCAATAACGCGGAGCTTTTCGCCGACCTTGAGATTGTCGTTTTCAACGTAAAATGGGAGAGCTTCAACGGTAACGCTTTCTTCAAGATCTGCGATCTCTTCGAGCGCAATGAGAACGGTCATAATCTTTGCCAGAAATTCAACCGAAACTCTCTTGTCTGCATTCTTCTCATAAAGGATGGTGCCGCTGTCGAGGTGTAATACGATTGCGGCCTCTGCCGTGATCTCCGGATCGGAGCTGACGTTGACATCGGCAAAGCAGACGGGTGAAAAGCAGCCCGCCGCAATTACAAAAAACAATATTAAGGAAACCGCACGTTTGATAAGCTTCATAGGTTACACCTTACAGATTTTTATCACTATTTATATATTATAACATATTATATTGTCGATGTAAACGAGTTTTTGTATTTTGAGAAAAAATTAAGATTTGAACTGCGGTAAACGCCAAAACCGCAATTCCAAAAAAATCGAAAAAACTTTGGAAAAAGGTATTGACAAAGCGTGGAAAAGGGAGTATAATATTGCCTGTTGCGCCGCCAAAGAGAAGCCGAGCGGAGAGCGCCGAAAAAACTTTGAAAAAAGAATAAAAAAGTTTCAAAAAGTGCTTGACAAAAGGGTATCGAGTGTGGTACAATATAGCTCCCGACGCGAAAAGCGGAGGGGCACGGACCTTGAGAATTGAACAATGAATGGACCCGTTAAATCAACTTTGAGTTGATTATAACAAACAAGTAATAACGAACACAAACAAGCCAGAATGGTTTAAAGAGTCGAACAAATTTTCTAAGATATACTAGAGAGTTTGATCCTGGCTCAGGACGAACGCTGGCGGCGTGCTTAACACATGCAAGTCGAACGGAGATGTTATTCATGAAGCTTCGGCAGATTGAATAACAACTTAGTGGCGAACGGGTGAGTAACGCGTAAGCAATCTGCCTTTCAGAGGGGGATAACGTTTGGAAACGAACGCTAATACCGCATAATGTGCATAAGAGGCATCTCTCTTGCACCAAAGGAGCAATCCGCTGAAAGATGAGCTTGCGTCCGATTAGCCAGTTGGCGGGGTAACGGCCCACCAAAGCGACGATCGGTAGCCGGACTGAGAGGTCGGCCGGCCACATTGGGACTGAGACACGGCCCAGACTCCTACGGGAGGCAGCAGTGGGGAATATTGGTCAATGGGCGAAAGCCTGAACCAGCAACGCCGCGTGAAGGAAGAAGGCCTTCGGGTTGTAAACTTTTGTCTTCAGGGACGAATTTTGACGGTACCTGAGGAGGAAGCCACGGCTAACTACGTGCCAGCAGCCGCGGTAATACGTAGGTGGCAAGCGTTGTCCGGAATTACTGGGTGTAAAGGGTGCGTAGGCGGGCTGTAAAGTCAGATGTGAAACTCCGGGGCTCAACTCCGGAACTGCATTTGAAACTTACGGTCTTGAGTGAAGTAGAGGTAAGCGGAATTCCCAGTGTAGCGGTGAAATGCGTAGATATTGGGAGGAACACCAGTGGCGAAGGCGGCTTACTGGGCTTTAACTGACGCTGAGGCACGAAAGCATGGGGAGCAAACAGGATTAGATACCCTGGTAGTCCATGCTGTAAACGATGGATACTAGGTGTGGGAGGTATTGACCCCTTCCGTGCCGGAGTTAACACAATAAGTATCCCACCTGGGGAGTACGGCCGCAAGGTTGAAACTCAAAGGAATTGACGGGGGCCCGCACAAGCAGTGGAGTATGTGGTTTAATTCGAAGCAACGCGAAGAACCTT
>JAZQKU010000059.1:0-7513 GCA_045542315.1 Eubacteriales bacterium
AACTCCGACGGATCTCTCTCTATGGGTTGGGGCAACCCCGCGGTTTATTGGGCAAACCTTGGTGCAATTTACGATGCTTCTGCTTACAACAACAACTACACCGTTACCGTTGAAGCATACGTACCCAAGACCCAGAGCGCATGTCCCACCAACGGCGTTCCCGTTGTTGGCGTTATGGGCGTATTCCCCTCAGGCGCTGACAAAAACTGGACCGGCGCTATGTCTGTAAAACTCTCCAACTACGAGGGTCTGGCAGCAGGCACCCCCGATAACTACGCTGCTTGGGGCAACACCTACAACGTAGTAGAGCTTTACGACACCTCTTCTACTGCAGTTGCATGCGCAGCAACCTCTTATGCTGAAATCGGCATCGAGTCCAATGCTTGGAACACCGTTAAGGTCGTTGTAAATAACGGCGTTGTTTCCATGTGGGTAAACGACGTTTGCATTTGCGTTGATTACACTCCCGAAAATGCTACCGGCAACTACGTTGTTCTCGGCTCCAACGGCGACTGCGGCGACTGGAACAACATGCCCTCCTTCAGAAACTTCAAAATAGTTTCTAACGACGGCTCTGTTGCAGATTACACCGCTTACACCGTAACCGAGGAAGCATATCCCGTAGTAACCTACGATATTGCCGAGACCAACTGGAGCGTTCTCACTCCTTGGCTTGCAGACGGCGCAGCTCCCAACGGTGTAGTTACCTGCGTTAAGGGCGGATATATCAACCTCAACAGCGCAACCGGTTGGTGGGGCCAGGCTGGCGTTGTTTACAACGACAAGCTCTTTGCTTCCAACCTCTCCGTAACCATCAACAAGACTGCAAACACCGATCCCTCTCCCAACGGCCACACCGATTTCATCTTGAGCGCAACCAAACCCACTCAGTACAGCCTCCAGATGACACCTAACACCTACTTCCCCGATTGCAACCCCGCAACTGCTCTTGCAATCCACGTAGGCGGCGATAACCTTATCTACGGCTCCGGCACCGTTGGCGCAATCGTATTCAACAACACCTGGACCAACGATACCGACAACGTATTCACCGTTGGCGAGGTTTACAAGGTTGACGGCGAGAAGTTCGTTAAGATCTACCTCAACGGCGAAGCTCTTCAGATTGAAGAAATCGATGAAGAGACCGAAGAACCCACCGGCGCATACGTTGATTACGAGTTCAACGTAACCAACATTCTTGATGATAACAATCAGGCTTACCTTGTAGTTGGCGCTACCGGTTACGGCGGCTCCGGTTGCACTGCAAACTTCAAGGCTATCAACGGCGTTTCTCCCTATGAGTTCGAGGGCGCAGATGCTTACTACGAGGCAGAAGAAAACAAAGCTTCTACACCCGTTGTACAGTGGAGAGCTCCCGAAGAGGGCGTAGCAGCTGGTCTCCGTTTCAAGACCACCGTTGCTCTTAACAGCGTAAACCACAACGACTCTATTGAGAAGATGGGCACTCTCATTATCCCCGCTGACAAGCTCGGCGCTGCTGATCTCGTTCTTTCCGAAGACGGCAAGGCAAACGGCATCTCTTACCTCAATATCGTTGCAAAGAACTACTACGAGAAGACTGACGCTGCAATTTCCTTCACTGCAGTTCTTATCGGTATTCCGGATACTGCACTTGACAGAGATTTCGTAGCTGTAAGCTACATTGCATACGCAGACGGCACCGTTACCTACGGCGCAGCTCGTACCATCAGCGTTAACGGCGCTATGGGCGCATAATTCGGTGAAAGGAGATAACAAAAATGAAAAAATACAATGCACCTGAAATCGAATTTGAGCTTTTTGAAATCGAAGACGTTATCACCGTTTCTATCCCCACTACCGAGGGTGAAAACGAAGGAACCTATATCCCCGGCGAGTGGGACTGATTCCTTAAATTTCATAGCTAAACGAAATATCCGCAGCTTTTTGCTGCGGATATTTTTTATTTTATCATAAAGCTTCCGTTTTCGGTTTCGTAGAGAACCACCGTTTCCTCTTGGGCAAGGTCCTCGGCGTTGATATAGATCAAAAGCTCGTGCTCTCCGTTGCCGTAGGCGGTGTTTTTGGCGCGTACCTTGAATTCGTAGCAGGGCGCCTTGACGCCGCCTGCCGTCGTGATAACGGCCTTTTTAGAGGAGATTATATCAAAGTCCGAAAGGAGCGCCGCCGCCTCTTCTTCGGTGTGGGAAAAGTCAAGCGAAATGCCGTCGTGGTTTTTAACGTAGTCTCCGGCAAAAAAGGAGACCACCTTTCCGCTTGTCAACGAAACACCCACCTTAACGCAGTCACCGTAGCAGTAAACCCCGTTTTCGGCGGGGATAAGCTCAAAAACAGCAATGTTTCCCTCGGTGCGGCTTAAGCTTGTTTCAAGATCTTCGTAGCCGTATTTTTTTGCAAATTCCTTTGCGGTTTTTTCCGCCTCCGAAGGAGAAACCGTTGCCTCTCCCTTTTCGCATTCGGAAATATAGCTTATAAGATATCCGCTTTCGGAAAATTCGGCGGATACGCCGCCGTGCAAATAACAAAGGTTTTTCTCGCCCTCACGGGAAAGAGGATCGGAAAGCTCTTCTTCCGAAAGCTCAAAAAGCTCTGCCGCCGCACTGTGAAGAGAGCTTGCCTCCATAGGCTCCTTATCCTTTAAAAAGAGAAGCTCGGCGTCCCTTAAATGGTCGGAATATTTGCCGTCGTAGTTAAGCACGGGAAATTCTAAAAGACCTTCCTTCCAGCCCGAAACGGTGTCGGAATAAGAAACGGCGCCGTCGGGGTAACTGCATTCTGAAAAAGCAAACAGCTCCGAAAGATCGGTTTTGCCGTCTTTTATAGAGCGCTTTAAGCCTTGGAAGCTTTCGTCAAGAAGCCCAACCCCTTCGGTAAGACTGCTAAGCACCTCAAGCTCGGAGTCCGACACCTCTCTGCCGTTTGCCGTCTTTTGGATAAGTGTGTCGGCGTAGTCGGCGATTTTGGCAACCTCCGAAACTATCAAAAGCGAGCATTCGTTTTTCTCGGGAAGCATATCAAGCGCTGAAATTATCCCCTCGGCAGCCGACTTGACCTCGCATAGCGACGTTATGAAAAAGCCGTCGGTTACGGCATTTCGCGCCTTGTTAAGCGAAATTGAAAGCCTCTCGGTGCCGTCGGTCACCGCGTCAAGAGAAGCGGTAAAGCCGTTTTGCATCTCGGAGCGCGCCACGTTTAAGCAAAGCAGGCTTTTTGCTGCAAAAGCTCCCGTGGCAACTATCGCCGCCGTGAAAAAGGATATCATAATAATAAGCGGTTGTTTTTTCATTTAATTCGTTACCTCTTCGTATTTTTAAAGGTAGTTTTTCCCGTTTTCAAAGAGGTTATGCAAAAAAATAAGCCGCTTCATTAACGAAAGCGGCTTTTGATTATTATTTATCGTTGTAATCCATTGAGGTTTTGCGGAAGGCAATGGGGGTAAGCCCCGTAACGCGCCTGAAGCATCTTGAAAAGGCAGTTGCCTCCGAAAAGCCCGTTTTGACGGCGATCTTGTCCATAGGCATATCGGTCTCTCTTAAAAGCACCTTTGCCTCGGCGATCCTTTTGTTCAAAAGGTATTCATAGGGCGTAAGACCGGTGTGGTTCCTGAAGAGCTTGATAAAATAATATTTACTCAAGGATGCGTGACTCGAGATCTCGTCAACACCTATATCCTGACTGTAATGCTCGTTTATATACTCAATGGCGTCTTTTATCATCTGGTATTTTTCCGAAGCGGAAAGCTCGGTGTTTTTGATATTGGACATAAGCAGCTTGGTTATGATCTCGGTTACCGCCATTGAAAGCTGAATATCGCGGTAATGCTTTTTCTCCTTGATGAGCTTTACGCACTTTTCAACGAGTAAAATGAGCTCGCTTTGCTTTTCGGGCATTCCCACTGCGGTACCGAGCTCCTCGCAAAGCATACAGTAGTTTTCCATTACGGGACCGTTGACGTCGAAATAATAAAACTCCCATTCGTCGCCGTCTGTTTCTATGCGGTGGAAAAATGAGGTGTCGAGCATAAAAGCGTGCTTTTTGTTTATTATAAAAGCGTCGTTTTTATAATGAAGCTTTCCCTGACCCGAAACGGTGATGACTATTGTGTAATAATTTCCGTCAACTCTTTCAAGAAAAAAATCGCTGTTTGCGCGGCAATGACCGATCTCCGTGACCGTTATCGGAAGTCTTGAGGAAAATATGGGGTTGTTAACGCAGCATTCGCCTTTAACGGTGAGTGAGGTGTTGCAGTTTTGCCTCATAAAGCATCGCGACCTTTCTTTAAAATAAAATTCACAGTTATTATTATAACAAATAATTCATATATTTCAAGTGTGTTTTTCAAAAAAACCGAGAGCAATTTTTGTCAGCAATTTTTTGCATTTTTCTTAATTTTACATTTATTTAACGCGAAATTTCGAAAAACTCTTTACCTTTTGATTTTTTTATGTTATAATCTATTGAAGTAATATCCCGAAAGGAAGGATTCTTAATGGGTAAATTGCAGATTGAAAAGACCGACGTAAACGTTATGATCTCGCGTGACGTTGTTGCCGGCATTGCAATTAACGCGGCAAAGGAAACCGAAGGAATTGCAAACGTTACCGGAAAATTTGCGGCAAGCGACGTAAAAGCTATGTTTGCAAAGAAAAATCTCGGCAACGGTGTTAAAATAGATTATCTTGATGAGGGAATCGTTCTGGATATGTTTGTGGTTGTGGAATTCGGAATTTCCATTCCCAAGGTTGCAAAGGAGCTTCAGGATAACGTAAAGCAGTCGGTTTCAACCATGACGGGGCTTAACGTTCTTGCGGTAAACATAAACGTCGTGGGAGTAGCCCTTTCAAAGGACGCAAAATTTAAAAATAACTGAATAACGAAAAAAGCGGCTTTAAGCCGCTTTTTTTATTTTAAAACGTAAGGGGTGATCCTGAATTCCTCGCCGTAGGGCAAAAGGCTTTGAAGGCAAAGATTACGGAATTCCGAGGCTCTCACCTCGTAATCGAAAATCTCTTTTGCCGCTCCCGAAAGAGAGTTCCCGTCAGCCGACTTAACGATAACGGGAAGGGAAGCCCTTTTAATAAGAGCGCGTCCCTTTTCTCCGATACCGAGCACTCGGATATACGGCGGCAAAAGGGATTTGTCAAACTTCTTCTTCTCGGTGACCGCGTTTATTACCGCTCTTGAAATACGGCTGTTGGTGTAGCGCTTGGTGGCTGCAAGCTCGAGCATCTCCGAAAGGGAAGACGCCCTTTCGGCGGCCTTTTTTATTGCAAACTCAAGCCCCTCACTCATTTCGGAGATTTCGCCCAGAAAGGAAGCGGATGCGGTACGGATACGGTAGATTATTTCCCGCTCTGCTCTTTCCCGCCTTGCAATGCCACCATTTTCAAGCTCCGAAAGATATATTTCGTAGCTGTAGCTTGGCATATAAGGCTTTATCTCCTCGGGAGAGGCGCTCCTTATAAACGACGCGGGCGCAAAGATGCCCGAAACGGTTTTTCTGCCAACCTCCCGCAAAACGGGGGAAAAGGTCATTTCGGGAGCAAGCTCCGAAATGGCTTTTATGTATTCTACCGCTAAAATGTCGTTTCCCAAGGAAACCGCTTCGGCCTCCTTGTAAAAGCCGTTTTCCTTTAAGACCGCTTCTCTTGCGGCGGCAAAGCCCGCTCCGCTTTTTTGCTTTGCCTTTATCTTTGGGAGTAAAGCAACCGAAAGCCCTGCGGCTCTTTCAAGAAGTGCCGCGTCGCCGCACTCCGAGCCGAAAACAAGCTTCTCTGCGCCCGCCTTTGAAAGTAAACTGACGCCTGCTCTTGCAAATCCTTCGGCAGACTGTGCCGAGAAAAAGGAGGGAAGCTCAATTACGAGGTCGGCACCCGCCTTGACCGCGCACTCGGCTCTTTTTGTCTTGCAAAGAAAAGAGGGCTCGCCTCTTTGGGTAAGGCTTCCCGAAAGGCAGACGATTACCGCGTCGGCATTTTCTTTCGCTTTCCTTATTAAGTATTCGTGACCGTTGTGAAATGGGTCAAATTCGGCAATTACACCCGAGATCATAATTCTCACCCGTTTTTTAGCTTATTTTTCGGCAATTTTCTCGAAAATATCTTGAAAAAATCTTGTTTTAGAGTTATAATATTGTTATTATGGCCGTTTGCGGGTAATCCCACGGTTATATTATAACTCATTTATAAAATTAAATCAACTTTTTCGGAGGAATAGTTAATGAAAATACTCGTAATCAACGCAGGAAGCTCTTCTCTTAAGTATCAGCTTATCGATATGGAGAACGAGCACGTACTCACAAAGGGTATTTGTGAGAGAATCGGCATGGCGGGCAACATCGTCCACAAGCTTGCCGACGGCACCGTAATCGAAGAGGATTGTCCCTTCCCCACCCACACAGAGGCTTTTGAAAAGACGATTTCCATGATCACCGATGAGAAGATCGGCGTTATCAAGGACGTTTCCGAGATCAAGGCTGTCGGCCACAGAATAGTTCAGGGCGCAGAGCTTTATTCCGAGAGCGTTATCGTTACCGACGAGGTTATCGACAACATCGAGAAGATCGCATATCTTGCCCCCCTTCACAATGCGGCACACGTTCTCGGCCTTCGCGCATGTAAGAAGGTTTTGGGCGACGCTGTTCCCCAGGTCGTTGTATTCGACACCGCCTTCCATCAGACCATGCCCGCAAAGGCATATATGTTCGGCGTTCCCTACGAGTATTATGAGAAATACCATATCCGCCGCTACGGCTTCCACGGCACCTCTCACAAGTTCGTTGCAAACCGTTGCGCAGAACTTATGGGCAAGGATATAAAGGATCTTAAGATAGTTACCTGCCACCTCGGAAACGGCGCTTCCATCTGCGCTGTTGACGGCGGCAAGTGCGTTGATACCTCAATGGGTCTTACCCCCTTGGGCGGCATCATAATGGGCACCCGCTCGGGAGATATCGACCCCAGCGTTGCCACCTACATTGCAGAAAAAGAGGGGCTTTCTCCCTCCCAGATGAGCGACTTCCTCAACAAGAAGTGCGGATATCTCGGTCTTTCGGGCATCTCCTCCGACTCGCGTGACCTCGTTGACGCAAGAGCGAAGGGCGACGAAAGAGCAACCCTTACCCTCGATTGCCAGTATTATCAGATAACCAAATACATCGGCGCATACGCTGCCGCAATGGGCGGTATCGACGCTATCGTATTCACCGCAGGCATCGGCGAGAACGACACCGAGCTTCGCGTTGCCACCGTTGAGGGTCTTGGCTTCCTCGGCGTAAAGGTCGATAGAGCGATAAACTCCGTTTCCAACAGAAAGGAAGCAGAGATCTCTACCCCCGATTCCAAGGTTAAGGTATTCCTTATTCCCACCAACGAGGAGCTTGCAATCGCAAGAGATACTCTTCGCATCGTTTCCGCTCTTTAATTTAAAAAGAACCGACAGACCGCCCGTAACCTTTTGTTACGGGCGGTTTTTTGTCACCTTGCACAAATTGACCCCTCCTTTTTTGGGCAAG
>JAZQKU010000060.1:0-59622 GCA_045542315.1 Eubacteriales bacterium
ACTTAACTTCACTGCGGCAACGCCGCAACATCACTCCCAATGCTCCACCCCACTTTCCCGCAAACGCCTTGCAATCTTCACGATTTTATGCTATAATAATCTAAAGAAATAATGCCCAAAGGAGAAAGCGTATGATTCAAAAATTGATCACAAGGAAAAATCTCATGTTGATTATTTATGCTGCCGTTTTACTTGTGTCTTGGATATTAGCATTGATATTCGGTAACAGAGAAGACAAGTTGATGGTTCTTATCCTTTCTCTCATTATCCCCTTGGTTGTATATGGCTTTGTTCGTTTGATGTATAAAGTGGTACATATAAATGCTTCGCCCAAGATGATGTCTTTTTTCTACTACTTTTTCTTGGTAGGCGGATTGCTTGGAACAGTTATGATGCTTGTTGAATTTATCGGTGGATTTCCCAACGGCTTATCTCCAACACTCGGTGCTTGCGGTGCTATGATTATTGCAACCCTTGACAGCGCAAAGAAAACGATTGAATTTGAAAGCAAAAAGTAATGTCATCTATTTCGGTCGCGTAACACAAAAAAACAAACCACCCAAACGGGTGGTTTGTTCGTTTTTAAAAAAGAAGGATTCGAACTGCGAATAGGAGCAGCTGCGAGAGAATCCTTTATAAAGCTCATCAAAAACCACCCTCCTTCGAGGGTGGTTTTTCTTAGTTATATCTCCTTAAACTCATAAACCGTCTTGCCGTTTTCCTCGGTTGCAATCATCTCGTAGCTTTTTTCCCTTGAAATCTCACGGGAGAGCAGCTTGTTTGCAATAAGGTCCTCGACCTCGGTCTGTATCGCCCGACGAAGCGGTCTTGCACCGTAAAGCCTGTCAAAGCCTGCCTTGGAAACTGCGGCAACGACGCTTTCGTCAAACCTCACCGAAACGGGAAGCTCCGAAAGCCTTTCGGAAACGGAAGAAAGCATATTTCGTGCGATCGCCCTGATATTTTCCTCGTCAAGCTGCTTAAAAATTACGATTTCGTCGATCCTGTTTAAGAATTCGGGTCTGAAATCCTTTTTTAGCTCGCCCATTACCGCCGACTCTATTTTTCTTTGTGCCTCCTCAAAATCGGCGCTGCTTCCCGCAAATCCGAGGGTCTTCGGCTCGGTAATAAGCCTTGCACCTGTGTTGGAGGTCATAATTATAACGGTGTTTTTAAAATCCACCCGCCTGCCGTGGGAGTCGGTGAGAACGCCGTCGTCGAGTATCTGGAGCAGGATATTGAAGACGTCGGGGTGCGCCTTTTCTATTTCATCGAACAAAATAACGGAGTAGGGACGCCTGCGCACCCTTTCGGTAAGCTGACCGCCGTCGACGAAGCCGACGTATCCGGGCGGCGAGCCGATAAGCTTGGAAACGGCGTGCTTCTCCATATATTCCGACATATCTACCCTTATCATATCTCTTTCGGTGCCAAACATTGCCTCGGCAAGTGACTTTGAGAGCTCGGTCTTTCCAACGCCGGTGGGACCTAAAAAGAGAAAGGAGCCGACGGGTCTTTTTGGGTCTTTAAGCCCTATTCTTCCGCGTCTTACGGCGCGTGCGACGGCTGACACCGCCTCGTTTTGCCCTATAACTCTTTTATGGATTATCTCCTCAAGACCCGCAAGACGCTTTTCCTCCGTTTCCTCAAGCCTTGAAACGGGAATGCCCGTCTGGGTGGAAACGGTTGCGGCAATATCGGCGGCGTCAACGCATTTGCCGCTTTCGGAAAGACGGCTCTTTTTTATTTCGTCAAGCCGCATAAGAATTTCCTTTTCCTCGTCGCGAAGCTTGGCGGCACGCTCAAACTCCTGATTTTTAACAGCGGACTCCTTCTCGATAATAACTCTTTTTCGCTCCTTTTCAAGCTTTTCCGCCTCGGGAGACGAGACACTTTCGGAAAGTCTTACCCGTGATGCCGCCTCGTCCATAAGGTCGATTGCCTTATCGGGCAAAAATCTGTCCTGAATATATCTTGCCGAAAGCTTAACGGCCTCTTCGATAGCGGCGTCGGTGATCTTCAGCTTGTGGTGCGCCTCGTATCTGTCGCGAAGTCCTTTCAAAATAAGCACGGCGTCCTCCTCCGAGGGCTCCGAAACGGTTACGGGCTGAAATCTTCTTTCAAGTGCCGCATCCTTTTCAACGTTTTTGCGGTATTCGTTGATGGTAGTTGCACCGATTACCTGAAGCTCGCTTCTTGCAAGAAACGGCTTTAAAATATTTGCGGCGTCAACTGCGCCCTCGGCGGCTCCCGCACCGACGATAGTGTGGAATTCATCAATAAACAGAATGATATTTCCCGATCTTTTTACCTCGTTTATAACGTTTTTGAAACGTTCCTCAAATTCACCGCGGTATTTTGCGCCCGCAAGCATTGAGGCTATGTCAAGAGTAAATACCTTTTTATCCTTCAGAACGTCGGGGACGTTTCCGTTTATGATCTCGGTCGCCAGAAGCTCCGCGATAGCGGTCTTTCCAACACCCGGCTCACCTATAAGGCAGGGATTGTTTTTGGTGCGGCGCGAAAGTATCTGTATGACCCTTTCAAGCTCCTTGTCCCTTCCGATAACGGGGTCAAGCTTTCCCGATCTTGCAAGACGGGTGAGGTCTCTTCCGTATTTTTCAAGGCTGTCTCCGCCCTTTTGCGAGGGCTTTCCGGAGTAGCTTCCTCCCTTGGGAACGGGATCGGTTTCAAGCCCCATTGCATCGTAAAGCGCATCTGTAAGGGCGTCGGCATCTACGTTTAATTTAAGAAGTATCTCATACGCCTTCGAATCCTCGTCGGAAAGAAGGGCAAGCAGCAGATGCTCGGTGCCGATATAGCCCGAATCGAGCCTTGCCGACACTGCGGCTGCTCCCTCGATTATCTTTTTTGCTCTCGGGGTGAGGTCGTGAGCCGAAACCGAGGTGGGAATGCCGGTGCCGATGATATCGCACACGACCTCAAGCACCTCTGAAACGGTGACGTTTGCCTCCTTCAGGGTGGCGTAGGCAAGCCCACCCTCAATGCGAAGAAGTCCGAGTAAAATATGTTCACTTCCAACGTAGCCGTGCCCAAGCTCCTTTGCGGTCTCAACAGCGGACTGCAAAACAGAGGCGGCCTTTTCGGTAAAGCTGTTTTCATACATAAAAATCATTCCTTTCCTAAAAATCAAGGGATTGCCTCGCAATCCCTTTTTGCAATATAATTATAGACAAAACCCAAAGAAAATATTAACCGCTTAAGCCGATTTCTCGGAAAACGCCTTTATTTTATCGCGAATGACGGCGGCGTCCTCGTATCTTTCCTCGGAAATTGCCCTTTTAAGCTGCTTTTTAAGGATCTGCAGTTCGTTTTTGGGTAATACCTTTTCTTCTTTTTTCTCTGTCTTTTCTGCCTTTGAATCCTTCTTTTCGGAGTCGGTTATGAAAAGGGGAGTGAAAGCTCTTTCGGAGAAAAAGCTTTTGTCAAAGGAATTCATAAGGGAAAAAGCGTCATCGAAAAAGCTTCTTTCGAAGGCCTCGAAGGGAGAAAAAAAGCTTTTTCCGAAAAATCCCGAAAGCTCGGGTATCCTTACCTTGACGCCGAGCTTTTCGGCGCATTCATTACACAAATAAGCCTCGGCCTTTTTGCCGTTTACCGTTTCACTGTAAAAAACGTTGGCTTCATTTTTCTTACAACAGTTGCATTTCATAATAAATTATCCTTTCTTATCTTTTTGAATTTAAAAGAGCGGCAAGCATATTTTTGAATATTCTTGCGCGGAGTCTGTCTTTGTCGGGGTTTATTATTCCCGCAAGCGAGCTTTCGGAAACGGCAGAGGCAATTATCGCCGCCTCCGACTCGGTAATATAACCCGAGGAGAGCATATTGGAAAGAAAGATCCTCAAAGTATTACCGTCTATTGAAGAGCCCACGGAATTTATAATGTGCATAAGAGCTTCGCCCTTCGTCATAGAAACGCGCCTTATCATAATGTAACCGCCGCCTCCTCGCACGCTTTCAACAAGGTAGCCCTGCTCCGGAGTGAAACGGGAGGAAACCACGTAGTTTATCTGGCTCGGCACGACGTTAAAGCGGCTTGCAAGTTCGTTTCTTCGGAATTTAACGCCCTCTTCCTCGTCGGCAAGCTCCTTTAAAAATTCATAAATGATATCACTTGAACGCATAAGCAACCTCTTTCACATCATGTTGTTTTGACTTTGACTATCTTTGACCTTTACAACCATATTATACGCCGTCTCTCAAAAAATATCAAGGTCAAAGAAGGTCAAAAAACAATAAGAGATTTTGAAATATCTCTCAAAATCTCTTAAAATCTCATTTATTCAAAGTTTTTCTGACTTTTTTGAAAAATAAAAACGGCGGTAAAAACCGCCGTTTTTAAATTATATTCAGTCAAAGAATTTGATCTTAACAGGAGCGAGAATGCCGTTTACCGTCTTCTGTCTCATAAGGTTTCCGTAGGGCGAGGTGGTTTCAATAACAAGCTCGTTTACGCCGTCCTTAAGACCGATAAGCTCTGCAACGCCGGGCTTCCAAAGTCTTTTTGCAATCTCCTTGCCGTTTAAGTAAACGGTGAAGGCGTCGTCGGTCTCAACCGAAACGAATGCCTTTTTGCAGGGAAGCGCTTCGAAGGTGTAGCTGTAGCGGGCATCGCCGGTGCAGTATTTAAGACCCTGAACAGAGAAATCTCCGTAGGTTATCTTTTCAGCCTCGAAGGGAATAAGCTCGTCGTTTTCGCCGAGAGCGAAATCACCGAAGATCATAGTGTTGGGAATGGTGTGGAAGGCGTTGTAATCGGGAATTACGCATTCGAGAATAAGCTCGTTTTCTCCCTCCTTGACGTAATCGGAGATGTCAAGCAGGCAGTTTTCGGGGCCCCAAAGCCTGTAATTTTCCTTAAGCTTAAGCTTTTTGCCGTTAAGAGTTGCCTTTTTAATGCACTCAAGCTCGGTGAAAAGCTCTATTCTGCCCTTGTAGCCGTTTAAGGTGAAGGTCGATCTTGCGGCGTATTTGTCGCCGCAGCAGATAAAGTCGCGTCCCTCGAACATTGTGAAGTTAACGGCCTTCTTGTAGCCGAAATCGTTTTTCTTGAATTTGTATTCAAAGGGACAGATAAATACGTTATTATCTGCCTTGAAGTCAAAGCTTTCAAGAGAGATCTCACGGTCTGCCGCCTTATCATAAACGTTCCAGAGGTCTGCTCCGTTATCGGTGGTAACCGCATTGATAGCGCCGTTTTTCTCGGAAATTACCATAACAAGCTCAAAGTTGTTAAGGACAAGCTCGGCGCGGCCGCCGTTTACGGTAAAGGGACGGTCCTCCTTGGTAAGAGGCGAGATGATTCTCATTTCGGGCAAGAGGTCAAAGGAGACCTTGACCGACTTATCGTCATCGTTGTCGATAAACAAAACGGTGGTATCATCGTTTTCGCGAAGCGCGGTATAGACCTTGCCGTCTTCGGCCTTGAAGTTGAGAACGTTGTGGTCGCCTACAAGCGCCTTAAGCTCTGAAACGAGGTCGGAAACGGTTGCGCCCTCCTTGATGATCTCGTAGATATCCTTGCCCTCGTATTTGTAAAGCTCCGCACCCTCGGCGTTTGAGCCTTGCTTAACGAGCTTTGCGGCATCGGGAAGCGCCTTTTTGCAGTCAATTTTATTCTCAAGGAAGCCGTTTATGAATATCTGCAAAACGTCGGTGTCGTAAAGCATATTTGCAAAGTCGGCGATCTTTTCGTCGTAGTTTTTAACCGCGGGGAAGATAACGGTATCGTATTCGTATTTCCCTATAACCGCCTTGCCGTCAGCCTTTTTGAAATCCTTTAACATAAACTCGGAGATGATATCAAACTCAACGTGAAGCTCCAAAAGGGCGTTGACGAGATTCTCATAGAGAATATCGGTACGGTTTGCCTCGGTGTCTGCGCTGGTGGGGAAGTGGGCAAGGTCGATGCCCTGCTTTATGTGGGTAAGAGGCGCGATAACGGCAACCTTGCCTGCGGGGTGGGTTTTTGCCGAAACGTACTGCGCCGCTCCGATATAGTCGGAGAATATCTTGTAGTATTTTGCCAAGGGGTTATTGTAGCTGTGCGAGGGCGGATAACCCATCGGCTGCTCCTTGCGGTTGCCGTTTAACGAGTAGTAGGCGCCCATATACTGAATGAAGTTGCCTCCCATCGTTATAATACGGTTTGCAATTCTCTTAAGAAGATCAAAGTGGGTGTCCCAGCCGCTGCAGGTGTATGCCTCGCAAAGGATTCTGTCGCGCTCGCAAAGCTTTGCAACGGAGGAGACCATCTTTCCGGCGTTGTTGAAGTTTGTGTCGTTTATTTTGACAGAGGAGGCTATCGAGTCCATGCCGGGACGGTGCAAAAGGGTAAGCGCCTTTTGCATATCGCCGGTTTCCATAAGCGACCACTGAAGATGCTCCTCACCGCCGAAGTGGCCGGTGAACATAAGGTTGTTTTCAACGCACCAGTCGCTCATCTGCTTGATGAAGTTTTCAAGATAAAGGTCGGTAACGAGATTCCAGAAATCGTTTCTTACCTTTCTGTGCTCCTCGGTAACGGGCGGGAAATAGAGCCAGTTTATCTGCGCTCCGAGATCGTAGCCGTATCTCTTTTTGAATTCCTTTTCGGTGCAATCGTTGAATACCACCGCTCCCGATTTTATGATATCGCCGACGGCGCACATTGTGGTCTCGTCGGTAAATACGCCTCTTACGGTGGTGCCGAATTCCTTGCCGATGTATTTCTTATAGCGCTCGTGGGTAAGCTCAATATATTTTCTTACCGCCTTGGGGTTGAAGGTATCGATATATCCGGGCACCTCGTGAAGACCGTTTGCCCAGTGAGCCGATGCGAGAAGGGTATCCTGATATTCTATGAAATAGAAGTCAAGCACGGTGACGTTTATGGATTTGTTAAGATAGGTCGCCTTGGTGGTAATACCGTCGGTCTCAACCTTGATCTCCTTGGTAACGTCAACGAAATGAACGCTTCCGTCATCGATATTCTCAACGAAAGCCTTGTAGAAAACACCGTTTGCAACGTGAGAGACGGGCTGAGTTGAGCCTACCGCAAGCTGATAGCGTCTTAATATCTTTCCTCTGGCCCAGGGGTATCTCTCAAGGAGCTTGCCGCCTGCGGTGCCGGAGGGCCAGTTATATTCGTCGTAGATCCAGAACTTCATTCCGAGCTTTTTGGTAACCTCAATAGCAAAAGCTATAAGCTCCATAAACTCGTCCTCAAGGTAATCGTCGCGAAGACCGAACATGGGATGGATGAAGTATTCGTAAATACCCATTTTTTTGAACTCGCCGAGCTGGAATTCGATTTCCTTTTTCGTGGTAATGTCCATCCAATACCACATAACGACGGGATTATATTCGTCGCCCATAAGCTTGAAATCATAGATAACGTTGTTGCTCATTTGTTCATCCGCCTTTTTATAGGGATTTTTTTAAATTATACACTATTTAATTTATAAAAGCAATAACAAAACGGAAAAAACAATGTCAAAAAATTGCTGACATTTATTGTTTTGAAAAAATATAGAACAATTATCGGAAAAACGGTTGGCAAAAGGCATAAAAGATGATATAATCTATTAGTATTAAAAAAACGAAAGGAAAACGTGATATATGAACAAGAAAAACGTATTTCTTTGGATAGTCTGGATACTTGAAGGAATGATAGTCGGCATCGGCGCAATACTTCCGGGAGTAAGCGGCGGAACGCTTTGCTATGCCTTCGGAATGTATAATCCTCTTCTCGAGGTGCTTTCAAACCCCTTTAAGAACCTTAAAAAATACTGGTTTATGCTTGCGTTTTTCGTAATAGGAGCCGGTATCGGATTCGTAGCCTTCGCAGGCGTCACCAACTGGCTTTTGAATACCTTTGAAAGCGCGGTGCTCTGCGCCTTCGTGGGTCTTATCATCGGCACGGTGCCCGACCTGTGGAAGGAAGCGGGCGAGCAGGGAAGGACCAAGGGCTCGATAGCTGCAATGGTAATAAGCTTCCTTGCAATTTCGGCGGTTTTCTATATCTTCAAAAACGTCTGGCAGCTCACCATCGCTCCTACCTTTATCGGTTACCTTATCTGCGGTATCGTATGGGGACTCAGCTTCATCGTGCCGGGCTTTTCTTCATCTACACTCCTTCTCTTCTTCGGAATCTACGAGCCTATGTCGGAAGGTATCTCAAAGCTCGATTTTTCAGTCATCGTTCCCATCGGAATCGCAATGGTAATATGCTTCCTTCTCCTCTCCAAGGTGATGAAGCTTATATTCGATAAATACCATAACATCGCATCTCATTCTATCCTCGGCTTTGTTATTGCAACCACGATAATGGTAATTCCTTTTGACAAATTCCTCGATTCGTGGCTTGTAAACTCCGTTTGCATAATCGGCGGTATAATCGCGGCGCTCGGCTTTACCGCTCTCTGCGGCTTTCTCAAGAAAAAAGCAGAGTAAATATTGACAATATTATAATAATATGTTAAAATAGCTTCGTCAAATATGGGGGAGTAGCAAGCGAAACCATCGTAGCACGTCCAACACCACTGCTCTTTTAAAGAGTCTGGACCTGCTTTAAATTGCAAGACTCATGTGCTTACATGGGGCTTGTTTAACAGTAAAAAAACGGTCCCGAGAAGTCTGTCTTCTTGGGACTTTTTGTTAAAAAACAGCCAAGCCTCAAGGAAAGGAATCTGTATGACTGTTTTTGACGTGTTATCCCTTATCGGCGGCCTTTGCCTTTTCCTCTTCGGAATGAGCATTATGGGCGAGGCGCTTGAGCGACGAATTCAAGAAAAAATACACGGCTTATGCCGAAAAATATAAAATAGAAAGATAAGTGAAGAAGAATGATCTACGCTCTTATTTTGTTTGCCGTAACCTACGTGGCAATGCTGGTATTCAGCAAATACCGCCCCTATATTGCCCTCGGCTCGGCTCTCATCTTCATCGTAACGGGAATGCTTCCCTTAGGTGAGATATTCACCTCGATAGACTTCAACGTCCTTATGATGATAGCCGGCACTATGGGACTCGTTGCCCTTTTTATCGAAAGCAAGATGCCCGAGCTTTTGGCAGATCTCGTTATGGAAAAGGTCCCCAACGTAATGTGGGCGGCGGTTGCCCTTTCGCTTTTTGCAGGCGTTATTTCGGCATTCGTGGATAACGTTGCAACCGTTTTGATGGTTGCCCCCGTAGCGCTTGAGATATGCAAAAAGCTTAAGACAAACCCCGTTCCCTTTATCATCGGCATCGCCGTTTCCTCAAATCTTCAGGGCGCGGCGACCCTTGTGGGTGACACCACCGCCATAATGCTCGGCTCCTACGCCGATATGAGCTTCCTTGATTTCTTCTGGTATAAGGGTAAGCCCGGCATATTCTTTGCCGTTGAGATAGGCGCTGTTGCAGCTGCGATCATACTTGCCTTCATTTTCAGAAAGGAAAAGGGCAAGGTGGAGAAAACGGGCGTTCGCACAAAGGTCACCGATTACGTTCCGTCGGTTCTTCTCTGCGGCACCGTTTTGCTTCTCATTCTGGCTTCATTCATTCCCAATAAGCCCGCCGTAACAAACGGTGTTATCTGCCTTTCGCTTTTTGCAATCGGTATAATCTACACCGTTATCAAAAACAAAAGAGAGGGCGTAAGATCGGCTGTCGAAAGTCTTAAGGCGATCGACTTTGAAACCATCGGGCTTCTTTTCGGACTTTTCCTCGTCATCGGCGGTATAACCAATATGGGAGTAATCGACGAGATAGCCAACCTCTTAAAGAGCTTTGGCGGCGGAAACGTTTTCGTGCTCTACACCGTAATCGTATGGGGCTCGGTCCTGATCTCCGCATTTATAGATAATATTCCCTACGTTGCAACGATGCTTCCCGTAATCACGGGTCTTGCGGCGGCACTTGAGGTCGATCCCACTCTTCTTTATTTCGGACTTCTTTCGGGCGCGACCCTCGGCGGCAACTGCACGCCCATCGGTGCCTCGGCAAATATCACGGGTATAGGAATACTTCGAAAAGCAGGCTACGAGGTGAAGTCAAAGGACTTCTTCAAGATAGGCATTCCATTTACCTTCGCGGCAATAATCCCCGCCTATATCTACATCTGGTTCTTCTTCGCATAAAATTTACAGTTATTTAATTGACAAAATCAAATCGTTGTGATATCATAATCACAGTGAGGGAGTAGCAAGCGAAACCGTCGTAGCAAGCCAACATCATGGCTCTTTTGAGTCTGGCCTTGCTTTAAATTGCAAGACTCATGTTTTACACATGGGAATTTTGCAAAAATACGAAAAAATATCCCGTGTGTAGTATATACTATACTCGGGATTTTTTATTAAGGAGAGATAAAAATGTTATTTCACGGAAAAACGGCAAAGGAAACGCTCGAAGCGCTTGAAACAGACGTAAAAAGCGGTCTTTCCGTCGCACAGGCAGAGGAAAAACGCGCAAAATACGGCTTTAACCGCTTAAACGAAAAGAAAAAGAAATCCACTCTTTTGCGATTTCTTGAGCAGTTTAAGGACGTTATGATACTCATACTCATCGCGGCGGCGATAGTATCCTTTACGGTTGCCTGCGTTGAGCAAAACCCCAAGGAGTTTTTTGAACCCGCTCTTATACTTCTCATCGTTATCGTAAACGCGGTAATGGGCGTTTATCAGGAGGGCAAGGCGGAAAAGGCACTCGATGCCCTTAAAAATATGTCGGCTCCTCACGCAAGAGTAATAAGAAACGGTGAGGAAAGGATAATCGAAGCCGTGGAGCTTGTTCCCGGCGATATCATCAAGCTTGAAGCGGGCGATTTCGTTCCCGCCGATGCCCGCCTTATCCAAAGCGTAAGCTTAAAGAGTGAGGAATCTGCTCTTACCGGCGAATCGGTCCCCTCGGAAAAGGATGCCGACGCCACGGTAAAGGAGGATTCTCCTTTGGGAGACCGTGCGAATATGGTCTTTTCGGGTTGCAGCATAACCTACGGCACTGCCACAGCGGTAGTCACCGCAACGGGAATGGATACCGAAATGGGCAAGATCGCAAACCTTCTTTCCGATGAAAACGAAACACAGACCCCCTTGCAGAAAAAGCTTGCACAGCTTGGAAAATACCTCGGCATAGTAGCACTTGCGGCGTGCGCGGTAATATTCGTTGTCGGCATGGCAAGCGGCACTCCTCCCATGGAGATATTTATGGTTGCCGTATCTCTTGCGGTATCGGCAATACCCGAGGGCCTTCCCGTAATAGTAACCATCGTGCTTTCAATAGGCGTTCAGCGCATGGTAAAGAAACACGCCCTTATCAGAAAGCTTCCCGCGGTCGAAACGCTCGGAAGCGCCTCTATAATCTGCTCCGATAAAACGGGAACCCTTACCCAGAACAGAATGACTCTCGTAAAGGCATACCTCGACGGCGGTGCCGATACCGAGGATATAACCGATTCGGTATCGGAGAATACGAAAAAGCTTCTTTGCTACGGCGCACTTTGCTGCGACGGCTCGGTGGTATTCAACGGCGACAAGGTCGAGCATCTCGGCGACCCCACCGAAACGGCAATCGTTTACGCCGCTCATAAAAACGGAATGCCCAAGGAGGAAATAAACGAAAAATACCCCCGAATTGCAGGCATTCCCTTTGATTCCGACAGAAAGCTTATGTCCACCGTCAACGTAATCGACGGTAAAAAGACGGTAATAGTAAAGGGCGCATTCGATATGATGGCAGAGCGCTGCATATCGGGCGACCTTGAAAAGGCAAAGGAATACACCGAAAAAATGAGCGAAAACGCTCTCCGCGTTCTTGCGGTAGGTTATAAGATTATAGACGAATTGCCCGAAAATCTCACCTCCGAGGAACTTGAAAGCGGTCTTACCTTTATGGGACTTGTAGGTATGATAGATCCTCCCAGACCCGAGGCGAAGGTTGCCGTTGCCACCTGCAGAAGAGCGGGAATAAAGCCCGTTATGATAACGGGCGACCACGTTGTAACCGCAAAGGCGATAGCAAAGGAGCTCGGAATCTTCGAGGAGGGCGACAGGGCGATAACGGGCGCCGAGCTTGACAGAATAACCGATAGCGAATTCGATAACGTGATCGAAACGATCTCGGTTTACGCCCGCGTTTCCCCCGAAAACAAGATAAGAATAGTAAGAGCGTGGCAGAGAAAGGGCAAGGTCGTTTCGATGACGGGCGACGGCGTCAACGACGCACCCGCCTTAAAGGCTGCCGACATCGGCTGTGCTATGGGCATAACAGGCACCGACGTTGCAAAGGGCGCCTCCGATATGACCCTTACCGACGATAACTTCGCAACGATAGTCGATGCGGTAAAAGAAGGAAGAGGCATATACGCAAACATCAAAAAGGTTGTAGGCTTCTTGCTCGGAACCAATATCGGTGAGGTCATCACTGTCTTTGCGGCAATGCTTTTATGGCAGAAAACGCCCCTTCTTTCAATGCAGCTTCTCTGGATAAACCTTGTCACCGACTCTCTTCCCGCAATAGCTCTCGGAATGGAGCCCGTTGAAAGCGACGTAATGGATAAGGCTCCCAAGCCCAAAAACGAGGGCATTTTTGCTCACGGACTCGGAATAAGAGTAGTGCTTCAGGGCTTTATGTTTGCCGTGCTCACCCTTATCGGCTACGTTATAGGAGAGGGCTTCGGCGGCGAGGCGGCGGGACAGACGATGGCGTTTGCCGTGCTTGCTCTTTCCCAGATAGTTCAGGCCTACAATATGCGCTCCGATCACTCCCTTTTCAAAATCGGAGTATTCACAAACGCAACCCTTAATAAGGCCTCGCTCGTATCCCTTGCACTTATGCTGCTCGTTTTGTTCACTCCCGTCGGCATCGCATTCGGACTTGTTATCTTACCGTGGTATTATTACCTCATAATTCTCGGACTCGTTCTCGTGCCGTTGGTGATAATGGAGATCTCCAAGCTTTTGGGATTTATTAAGGCGCATAATCACAAATAAGAAAAAATTAAAAAAGACTGCGGAATTTTCCGCAGTCTTTTAATTTTTTTGGGTCGATTTCAATCAAGCGTCTTTACAAATTCCTTTAAGTATTCCTTGAATTCATTGCCGATATCCTCGTGGTTTACCGCCGTTTCAACGGCAGCCTGCATAACGCCGAGCTTATTGCCCATATCGTAGCGGGTGCCCGAGAAGATAACGCCCGTCATACCAACGGTGTTTGCAAGCACCTTCATAGCGTCTGTAAGCTGTATCTCGCCGCCTGCACCGGGAGGGGTGACGTCGAGAATATCGAATATTTCGGGAGGAAGCACAACTCTTCCCAAAATCGAAAGATTGGTAAATTCCTCTCCTTTTTTTGGCTTTTCAATCATATCGGTAACGGAATAAAGACCTTCCTCAAGCTTGTCTGCCTTCATTGAGCAATATCTCGAAAGCTGCTCGGTGGGTACTTCTTTAAGTCCGCAAACGCCCTTGCCGTATTTCTCGTAAGCCTCGCAAAGCTCCTTGGTTGCGGGGGCTTTTCCGCCCATAATAACGTCGTCGCCGTAAAGCACCGCAATAGGCTCGCCTGCGGCAAATCCTCTTGCATAGCTTATAGCGTGACCGAGACCCTTTACCTCCTGCTGGCGCACGAAGGTTATCTTTGCAAGGCCGCAGGGATCGAGGTAAGCCTTAAGCTCCTTTTCCTTTTTACCTGCGATAAGACGGTCCTCAAGCTCAACGTGGCGGTCAAAATGGTCCTCGATGGCGCTTTTGCCTCTCGAGGTGATAATAAGTATCTCCTCAATACCGGAGGCGGCAGCCTCTTCAACGATATATTGAATGGCAGGCTTATCCACGATGGGTAAAAGCTCCTTCGGAATAGCTTTGGTTGCGGGAAGCATTCTCGTACCGAAGCCTGCGGCGGGAATAACTGCTTTTCTTACTTTCATAGTAAATTTCCTTTCATTTTTTGTTTATAAACGATATAAATCGGTATTTGTTAAGCATTATGCATAAAACCGTGCCCAAAACGAAGCAGGATAAAGCCTCGGAGCAAAAAAACGGCAAAAACGCCGCCGTATATGCGGCGAAAAAACCGCCCTCTGCCACTGCCGAGAAGGCAATGACGGCAGGTATCATAAGACTGTTGAACAAAACAGGGGGAAATGCGGCAAGGAAATATTCGAAGCAGCTTATTTTCATAATTCCGCTTTGATATCTCTTTCTGTATCCCGCGCCGAAGGCCGATGTGAGGATTCCGCCCAAAAGAGTTGCGATCGGACCTACTATCAGATCAACGGCACCGTAGCCCGAAAGCAGATTTGCAAAAAAACAGCCAACCGTCAACGCAGCCGCCGCGGGCGGAAAGAAAAACGGTAAAACGGTGAGCGCTTCGGATATGCGAAGCTGGATAGGGGAGTAAGCGATGGGGAGCGTTACCCATGTGAGGGCAACGTAAAGCGCGGCAATAACGCCTGCGAGTGTGAGGGACTTGATGCTTTTCATTTTGAATTTTCCTTTTCGTAGTTTTTATTAAGGTCGGGATTTTGCGAACCGACCGATAATAATATACCATTAAATTTCCGTTTCGTCAACTCCAAAAAAAGACAAAGTTAAAATAAAAACGCTGTTTTTTGCCAAAAAAGCGCGGCACCCCTTGAAATCTGTCGAAATTTATTATATAATAAATTGAGAAAAAATGAGCTTCATCACAAAAACGACGGAGTAGTGATAAAATGGATATTTTTCAATTCTTTATGTTGCTCGGCGGTCTTGCCTTTTTCCTTTACGGAATGACGGTAATGTCGGGCGGTCTTGAGAAGGTAGCGGGCGGAAAGCTTGAGCGTACCCTTCGCAAGATGACGTCAAATCCCATAAAAAGCATAGGGCTCGGAATGGGTATAACCGTTGCAATTCAGTCCTCGTCTGCAATGACGGTAATGCTCGTAGGACTTGTCAACTCGGGAATTATGGCTCTTGAGCAGACAGTCGGCGTTATAATGGGCTCCAATATCGGCACCACTCTTACCGCGTGGTTGCTCAGCTTAAGCGGTATCGACGGAGAAAATTTCTTCGTTCAGATGTTAAAGCCCACCTCGTTTGCGCCCATAGTCGCCATTATCGGCGTTATTCTTATGATGACGGGCAAGGGCAAAAAGGCAGACGTTGGAAGCGTACTCGTAGGCTTTGCCGTTTTGATGTACGGTATGAGCTTTATGTCCGATGCGGTCAAGCCCTTGGCAGAGCTTCCCGAATTCAGAGAAATACTCGTTGCATTTACCAATCCCATACTCGGCCTTTTGGTCGGTGCGGTATTTACCGGCATAATCCAGAGCTCCGCGGCAACGGTAGGTATCGTTTTGGCCTTTGCGGGCACCGGTAACATCACCTTCGCAATGGCAATTCCGATAATTTTGGGCTCCAACATCGGCACCTGCGTAACTGCACTTCTTTCGTCAATAGGCGTTAACAAAAACGCAAGACGTGTTGCGGTTATCCACATAATGTTTAACGTAATCGGCTCTGTTGTTGCTCTTATTCTCCTTTACGGCGTAAACCTCTGCTATCCCCTTGAATTTTTAAACGGCACCGTAAACGAGGTGGGCGTTGCAATAGTTCACACTGTATTTAACGTATTTACCACCGCACTCTTGTTACCCTTCTCCAAGATGCTTGTAAGATTTGCAAACGTAGTTATCAAAGCCAAAAAGTCCGAAGAGGCTTATGAAATCCTTGACGAGCGTCTTATGCGCTCTCCTGCATTTGCAATTGCCGAAAGCCGCAACGTAACCAAAAAGATGGCTTCGCTTGCAAAGGAAAACCTTGAAAAAGCAATATCTCTCTTTAGCGAATACAATCCCAAGGTATCCCAAGAGGTAACCGACGTTGAGGAGAAGATCGACCAGTATGAGGATAAGCTCGGCACCTACCTTGTAAAATTGAGCAGCTATGAGCTTTCGGAGCAGGAAAGCAATAACGTTTCCGAAATACTTCACACGATAGGCGACTTCGAAAGAATAGGCGACCACGCCGTGAATATTCAGGAGCTTGCCGCCGAAATGCACGATAAGGAGATATCCTTCTCCGAAAGCGCAATGGAGGATCTGAAGATAGTCGTTGCCGCAGTAAACGAGATAGTTTCGATTACTATGGAATCGTTTGATAAAAACGACAGTGAGCTTGCAAAACAGGTCGAGCCTCTCGAGCAGGTAATCGACGGACTTATTTCCGAATCCAAAAACCGCCATATTGAAAGACTTACCAACGGAAACTGCACCATCGAGCTCGGATTTATCCTTTCCGATCTCCTTACAAACTTCTCCCGTGTTTCCGACCATTGCTCAAACGTCGCCGTTGCGATAATCCAGATAAAGGATTCCGCATTCGACACTCACGGCTACTTGAATGAGCTCAAGCGCGGTGAGGAGCCCACCTTCCATAAGAAGTTTGAGGAATATAAAGAAAAATATCAGCTCCCCAAGGGAGAATAAAAAAAGAAAAAACCGCCGTTTTCGGCGGTTTTTTTATAATTATATATAGACAACTCTATGTAAAATTTGGTATAATAAAATAAGATTATTATAACTATCGATTTCAGGTGCTTTTTATGCTTTTCAAAAACTGCTTTGTAAACGGAAAACCAACCGATATCGCCGTTAAAAACGGCGTTATTACCGACGGCGAATACGACGGTGAAATTATAGATATGGGCGGTGCTGCTGCCACCTACGGCTTTCTCGATATGCATTGCCATTTGAGAGATCCGGGCTACACTCATAAGGAGGACGTTGAAACGGGACTTTCTGCGGCGGCAAAGGGCGGCTTTACAACCGTTATGCCTATGCCCAACACGAATCCCGTAACCGATAACCCCGAAACTCTTTCATACCTTTCGGAGAAGGCCTCGCGCTTTTATGTAAACGTTCTTCCCGTTGCGGCGTCAACGGTAGGGCAGAGGGGTGAGGCACTCACCGATTGCAAGGCACTTGTCGCATCGGGCGCCGCCGCATTTTCCGATGACGGCTATCCCGTCGTTAACGACGAAATGGCAAAAGCGGCAATAATCTCCGCATACGGTGCGGGAACTGTCTTTATCTCTCATTGCGAAACGCCCTCGCTTAACCAAAACGGCAAGGTCACTCCCGAATCGGAGGAGGCAATGATAGAACGCGACCTTAAAACCTCTCTGGAAACGGGCGCAAGGCTCCATATTGCTCACGTAAGCACCAAAAGGGGCGTTGAGCTGATAAGAGCGGCCAAGAAAAAAGGAGCTCCCGTTACGGCGGAAACCTGCCCTCACTACTTTTGCTTTAACGAGGATGCCGTAAACGGCAACACCAACTTCAAAATGAATCCGCCGCTTCGCTCCGAGGAAGACCGACAGGCTATAATCGAAGGACTTAAGGACGGCACCCTCGACGTCATCTCCACCGACCACGCTCCGCACGCGGTATCGGAAAAGGCAAGGGAATTCAAAGCGGCTCCGAACGGAATTTTGGGCTTTGAGACCGCCTTTTCGGCAGGCTACACGAGCCTTGTGAAAACGGGCAGGCTTTCACTTTCGGAGCTTCTTTATAAAATGTCGGAAAGACCCTATGAGATCATGGGTAAAAAGGGCGGCAAGCTCGAAGCGGGCAATCCTGCCGATATCGCTTTTTTAGACCTTGAAAAACAGTTTATATACACCGAGGAAGAGATCCGCTCAAAATCGAAAAACTCTCCGTTTATAGGAAAAACCCTTTTCGGGAGAGTAATTATGACGGTAGTAAACGGTAAAATAATTTATTCTGAAATTAACTAAGGAGAAGTAAAATGGACAGACTCATATCACTCATTGAAAAGAAAAATAACCCCTCGGTAATCGGACTTGACCCGGTAGTTGATTATATTCCTGCATTTTTAAAGGAAAAGCACGAGTCTGTAACGGAGGCTATCCTTGAATTCAACTTAAATCTTATCGACTCCTTTTCGGACGTCGTAGCCGCAATCAAGCCCCAGCTTGCCTATTATGAGATATTCGGAAGCAAGGGCATAGAGGTTTACGAAAAGACCGCGGCATACGCAAAGGAAAAAGGACTTTATATAATTGCAGACGGCAAAAGAAACGATATCGGCTCAACAGCAGGTGCCTACGCCGAGGCGTATCTCGGTGAGAAAGGAAGCGCCGATGCCTTAACTGTAAACGGCTACCTCGGAATCGACGGCGTCAAGCCCTTCCTCGACAAGGCGGTTGCTTTTGATAAGGATATATTCGTTCTTGCAAAGACCTCGAACCCTTCCTCGGGCGAGCTTCAGGACTTAAAGCTTGAGAGCGGTGAGATGATCTGCGAAAAGATGATGGAGCTTCTCACAAAATGGGGAAGCGAAACGGTAGGTAAATACGGCTACTCAAGAATAGGCGCGGTAGTCGGAGCAACCTATCCCGAGCAGCTCTCCTCCTTCAGAGAAAAATTCAACGAGATATTCTTCCTCGTTCCCGGCTACGGCTTCCAGGGCGGCGGCGCAGAGGGCGTAAGAGGCGGATTTGATAAAAAGGGATTCGGCTCTGTTGTAAACTCCTCCCGCGCGGTAATGCTTGCCTATAAAAAAGAAGGCGACGAAACCAAATACGCCGAGGCGGCAAGAAAAGAAGTGCTCCGAATGAGAGACGAGCTCAATTCGGTAAGATAAGAGGTTAAAGATGGAAAAGTTTGTTGATCTTGCAAAAATAGTAAAGCTTAAGGAGCTTCGAAGCGGCCTTTTTCTCCTTTCATTTGAAAGCGCAAACATTGCAAAAAAAGCAAAATGCGGCCAGTTTGTTCACATAAAATGCTCCGAGTCGCTTTATTTAAGACGTCCCATAAGCATTTATAACGTCGAGGGCGCCGTTGTTTCGGTCATCTTCGAGGTAAGAGGAAAGGGCACAAAGGCACTTTCCGAAATGAAGGAGGGCACCGTTATAGACGTGCTCGGCCCCTTGGGAATAGGCTACTCTCTTTCGGAATATAAGGGTAAAAAGGTCTGGCTTATCGGCGGCGGCATAGGAGTATTTCCGCTTTATATGGCGGCAAAGGAATATAAAGAAAATTCCAAGGTGATATTAGGCTTCAAAAACGCCGCGGCCATTGCAACCGATAAGGAATTTGCGGCTACGGGCGCACCCACCTACGTCGTTACCGATGACGGAAGCAACGGTGAAAAGGGCTTTGTTACCGATAAATTCAAGGAGCTTTTAAAAGAAGAAAAGCCCGACGCGGTATTTTCCTGCGGCCCTATGGGAATGCTCAAGGGCGTTTACGAAATATGCAAGGAAAACGGAATCGACTGCGAGGTTTCCCTCGAGGAGAGAATGGGATGCGGACTCGGCGCCTGCCTTTGCTGCGTAACTCCCGTCAAGGTTGCGGATACCACCGAAAACCTCACCGTCTGCAAGCACGGCCCCGTTTTCAAAGGCTCGGAGGTGTTTTAAATGATCGATATGTCGGTAACTATTGCGGGTGTCACTCTTAAAAATCCCGTGATCGTATCCTCCGGTTGCTTTGCATTCGGAAGGGAATATAACGAATTTTATCCCGTTTCGGAGCTTGGCGCCATTGCGTCAAAGGGTCTTACCTATCAGAAAAGGCTCGGAAATCCCGCGCCGAGAATTGCAGAGACCCCTATGGGACTTCTCAATTCGGTAGGCCTTCAGAATCCGGGTATTGAGGATTTTGTAAAATACGAGCTTCCCTTTATGGAGGAGGCGGGAGCAACCGTTATTGCAAACATTGCGGGAAAGACGGTTTCGGAATTTGCCAAAATGGCGGAGATCCTTGACGAAACCTCCGTTTCGATGATAGAGCTTAACGTTTCCTGCCCCAACGTTGCGGCAGGCGGAATGGCATTCGGCGTAAGCTGTGACGCCGTTTCCGAAATAACCGCGCTCGTAAGAAAAAGCACCAAAAAGCCAATAATCGTAAAGCTTTCCCCCAACGTCACCTCGGTTGCCGAAATAGCCAAGGCGGCAGAGGGTGCGGGAGCGGACTGTATCTCTCTTATAAATACTCTTCTCGGAATGAGAATAAATATAAATACCCGCCGTCCCGTTTTGAGAAACAATACGGGCGGTCTTTCGGGACCTGCTGTATTTCCCGTTGCGGTAAGAATGGTAAGGGACGTATATAAGGCCGTAAAGCTCCCGATAATCGGTATGGGCGGTATTTCAACAGCGGAGGATGCCGTTGAAATGATGATAGCGGGCGCCACGGCAATATCGGTGGGAAGCGCCAACCTTGTTGATCCCTACGCCGCATATTCCGTCGTAAACGACCTTAAAGAGTATTTTGAGAAAAATAACTTAAAGCCGTCTGACCTGACGGGAAGTCTTATTGAATACTGAGGCGTAAAATGATATACACATTTACTTTAAACCCCTGCATAGATAAGACCTATACCGTTGAAAATCTGAAGGAGGGAGGCTTTACGCGAGCCGTCTCCTCCCGTGTGGATTTAAGCGGAAAGGGAATAAACGTATCCTTGGATCTTGCGGTGCTCGGCTTGAAAAGCGTTGCCACCGGTTTTATGGGAGAGGCAGATATACCCCGTTACAAAAAGCACCTTGAAAGCTACGGCGTTACTCCTGCCTTCGTTCCGATAAACGGCGAGGTGAGAATAAACTGCAAGATAATCGACAGAAAAAGCGGAATGCAGACCGACGTAAACGAGTCGGGTGTCGGAATAACCGACGGTGACAAGCAAAAGCTTTACGATTTCATTTCGGGCATATCAAACGGCGACACTGTAATAATCTCCGGCTCTGCCCCCTTTGGATTTACCCCCCGCGACCTCGATGCATTTGTCACGCAGTTTAAGGCGCGCGGCACAAGGGTAATAATAGATATGGAGAAAAAAGGGCTTGAGATCGCCGAGAAGCACGGCGTTTTTGCAATCAAGCCAAACTATAACGAATTTTGCGAATATATCGGCATAGAGCCCGACAGCTTAAACGAAATAGCCGCTGCCGCAATGAAAAAGGCAGAGAGCATTTCAAACGTAATCGTTTCTCTCGGCGAGGAGGGCGCGGTTTTCGCAACGAGGACCGAGGCCTATCACGCAGCGGCCAAGGACGTAAGCTGCCTTTCCACAACGGGTGCGGGCGATGCGCTTCTTTCGGGCTTTATCTACGGCGCTTTTTCGGGAAAAAGCTATAAGGACAGCGTAAAATGGGCTGTTGCCACTGCATCTGCGAAGGTCGGCGAGGAGGGCACAAGACCTCCCGAATTTGAAAATATCGAGAAATTTCTGAATAACGTAACCGTAACTCAAATAAGATAAAAGGAGAGCCTGCAATGAACTTACCTTCACTTTTCGTTAAACTTTCAGAGGTAGCAAAGGAATTTGAATTAAAGGGAATAGTCCTTCCCGAAAATTGGGAGGAAATAAAGGTAACCACGAGCGAGGTAAACCGTCCCGGCCTTGAATTTGACGGATATCTCGGGCACTTCGACAGCCTCCGACTTCAGATAGTCGGCAGCGTCGAGCACTATTATTTAAAGGAGCTCACCCCCGAAAAACGTTATCAAAGCTGCCTCACGCTTTTTAAGCAGGGCTTTCCCGCCCTCATCATCACAAGTGAAAGAGAGCCCTTCCCCGAGATGATTCAGGCGGCAACCGAAACAAACATTCCTCTCTTTACCGTAAAAAATACGGCGTCGGAGCTTATGGCAAACATTATTTCGAGCCTTCGTGTAAAGCTTGCCGAAAGAATAACCCGCCACGGCGTTCTGGTTGAGGTTTACGGCGAGGGAATACTCTTACTCGGCGAAAGCGGCGTAGGTAAAAGTGAAACGGCAATGGAGCTTTTGAAAAGAGGTCACCGCCTTATCGCCGACGATGCGGTTGAGATCAAAAAGGTTTCAAACAAAACTCTCGTAGGCTCCTCGCCCGATATAATCAGACATCTTATTGAGCTTCGCGGAATAGGAATAGTTGACGTGCGCCGCCTTTTCGGTATGGGTGCCGTAAAGGAAAGCGAAAAGCTCGACCTCGTTATAAACCTTGAAATATGGGACGAAAACGCTCACTATGACCGCTTCGGTCTTGAGGAGCAATACACCGAGATACTCGGCTTGAACGTTCCCAGCCTTAAAATCCCCGTGCGTCCCGGCAGAAACCTTGCTATGATAATCGAGGTAGCCGCTATGAACAACCGACTCAAGAAAATGGGCTATAACTCCGCACAGGAGCTCAATAAAAGACTTATGGCGGAGTATGAATCAAATCTCTGATAAAAACGGGTGACTGTAAATGTCATATGCCACAATATTACAAACAAACGGAATAGCATTTTTGGAAAATGAGCCTTCATTGACACACGTGTCAATGAAAGCGGGCGGAAAAATAAAATATTTCGTTATCCCGAAAACCGTAGATGAGGCAGTTTACGCCTTTTCTGCCGCAGCTGCGGCAGATGTAAAGGCAATGTTTTTCGGAAACGGAACCAACACCGTCTTTTCCGATAACGGCTTTGACGGCGCGGTTATCTCGACCAAGGAGCTTAAAGAGATAACGGTAAACGGCAACGAAATAACCGCCGAATGCGGTGCGCTCCTTTCGCGTCTTGCAACCGTCGCGGCAGATGCATCTCTTACAGGTCTTGAATTTGCCCACGGAATCCCCGGCTCGGTAGGCGGCGCGGTCTTTATGAATGCAGGCGCCTACGGCGGCGAAATGAAGGATGTTTTAAAATCCGTTACACTTTTCGACGGAAGCAACGTGAAAACCGTAAATGCCGATGAAATATTCTTCGGCTATCGCGAAACCGATTTTTCCAACCACGGCTGGCTCGTGCTTTCGGCAACCTTTTTGCTGAAAAAGGGTAATCAAACCGAAATAAAGGAAAAAATGAAGGAGCTTGCCGCTCTTCGCCGTGAAAAGCAGCCGCTTGAGCTACCGTCCTGCGGGTCGGCGTTTAAGCGACCCGAGGGGCATTTTGCGGGAAAGCTTATCGAGGACGCAGGCTTAAAGGGCTTTACTGTCGGAAATATGCAGGTTTCAAAAAAGCACGCGGGCTTTATCGTCAATATCGGCGGCGGCACCGAAACGGAGCTTGAAGAGATAATAGAAAAAGTAACGGAAAAGGTATATGAAAAATTCGGGGTAACACTTAAGCCTGAAATAAGAATTATAAGATAAACGCACAGGAAAAGGACTGACAAATTATGAAGCTTGTTATTATAACGGGAATGTCGGGAGCGGGAAAAAGCCGCGCCGTTGAAGCAATGGAGGATATGGACTTCTATTGTGTTGACAATATGCCGCTTGACTTTCTTCTGAAATTCACCGAAATATGTCTTGGCTCGCAGGATAAATTTTCAAAGGTAGCGCTCGTTACCGACATTCGCTCGGGTAACGATTTTGAAACCTTTATAAGTGACCTCTCTGCAATAAGAAAGATGGGTGTCGATTACAACCTTCTTTATATAGATGCCGACGATGAAACGATAGTAAAGCGCTATAAGGAAACCCGCCGCCGCCATCCGCTTGAAATAGACGGTGCAAAGGGCGGAATAAGAGAGCTTATTGCAAGCGAGCGTAAGATCCTTATGCCCCTTTACGATCACGCCGACAAGATACTCGATACCTCCTATTACACACCTGCGCGTCTTAAGGAGGAAATACTCAATATCTACTCCGACGGCGAAAACAAGATAGTAATAAACGTCAGCTCCTTTGGCTATAAATACGGCATACCCACCGAGGCGGATATGGTTTTCGACGTAAGATGCCTCCCCAATCCCTACTACGATTACAACCTCAAATACAAAACGGGACTTGAGAAGGAAGTAAGAGATTTCGTAATGGGCTACAGCTGCTCAAAGCGTTATTTCGATAAGATCTGCGATATGGTGACCTTCTTGAAGCCTCTCTTCAAGGAAGAGGGAAAATCGGTAATAAATATAGCAATAGGCTGTACCGGCGGAAAACACCGTTCTGTAACCTTTGCAAGGCTTCTTTGCGATTACCTCACTGAAAAGGGTAACGCGGTAAGCGAGATACACAGAGATATATCAAGATAAGGAAAGATAAAATGACGTTTTCGGGAAGATTAAAGGAAGAGCTTTCAAAATCTCACGCGAAAACCTGCTGCAAAACGGCAGGTCTTTTCGGTATGCTTTTATTCTCCTCCGAGTTTTCCGAAAAAAAGCTTCGCACGGTAACCGCATCAAAGACGGTTGCAAAAAGAATGTGCGACGATATGAAGGTGCTTTTCGGATTTACTCCGGAGGTAAAGAGGTCGGCAAGAAAAGATAAGGATTACTATATCGTCACCGTAAGCGACGAAGCCAAGCTTTCCGCAATGATGAAGAAGTTTTACCCCGGCGACGTTAAAAAGGGCGGCATAAACTATATGCTCTTGCAAAACGAATGCGATAAGCTTGCATTTATACGCGGCGCCTTCTTAACGGGCGGCACCGTAACCGACCCCGCAAAAAAGAACTATTATTTGGATTTCACAACCTCGAGCTTAAAGCTTTCGGAGGAGCTTGTAACGCTTCTTTCGGAATACGAGCTTTCCCCGAAGACGCTTCTTCGCCGCGGTGTGAGAGTAATATATTTCAAGGGCGGCGAAAATATCGAGGCTGTGCTTCAGACTATGGGTGCCTTCCAAAGCTATTTTGAATTCGTTAACACCCGAATAGAAAAGGATATGCAAAACGATTTGAACCGCGTAATGAACTGCGACAGCGGCAACACCAAAAAGAGCCGCGAGGCATCTCTTAAGCAGATAGAGGCAATAAATCTTTTGAAAAAGACAGACCGCCTTTCGGGACTTCCCGACGACCTTAAAAGCCTTGCTCTTTTGCGACTTGAAAACGAGGATTTAAGCATAACGGAGCTCGGAAAGCTTTGCGACCCGAAGCTCTCGAAAACCGCGGTATATACAAGACTTTGCCGCCTCGTTGAGATTGCCTCCAAAATATCACAGTAAAGGGAAAGAAAAATGAAGGATTTCGTTCATCTTCACGTTCACAGCGAATTTTCATTGCTTGACGGCGCCTGTAAAACAGACAGGCTTATTTCCCGTGTAAAGGAGCTCGGACAGAAGGCTGTGGCGGTAACCGACCACGGCGTAATGAACGGCGCCATCGAGTTTTATAATCTTGCGAAAAAAGAGGGAATAAAGCCCATAATCGGTTGCGAGGTCTACGTTACTCGCGGAAGCAGACACGACAGAAAAATCTCCCGCACGGGCGACTATAACCATTTGATACTCCTTGCAAAAAATATGGAGGGCTATAAAAACTTGATTCGCCTCGTGTCACTCGGCTTTACCGAGGGCTACTACTATAAGCCCCGCGTCGATAACGAGTTACTTTCAAAATATTCAAACGGAATAATCTGCTCATCTGCCTGCCTTGCAGGCGCAATTCCGCAGTATCTTCTCTCAAATAACTACGAAGAAGCAAAAAAGCAGGCGGAGCTTTACGCAAATATATTCAAGGATGGCTTCTACCTCGAGCTTCAAGACCATAACTATCCCGAGCAAAAAGAGGTAAACACAGGGCTTATCCGCCTCTCGAAGGAGCTTTCGCTCCCTCTTATTGCCACCAACGACGCTCACTATATAAGCAAATCCGATGCAAGGCTTCAGAATATTCTGCTTTGCGTTCAAACCGGCAAAACGGTTGAAGAAGGCTCCGGAATGGGCTTTATGACCGACGAATTTTATTTAAAATCCACCGAGGAGATGAGCGAGCTTTTTGCCGCAACTCCGGAGGCGATAGAAAACACCGCAAAAATTGCCGACGAAATAGAGCTTGAGCTTGATTTCAAAAAGGTCTACCTTCCGAAATTCCCCCTGCCCGATGGGGTCGACAGAAACAGTCACTTCCGCGAGCTTTGCGAAAAGGGGTTAAACGAGCGCTACGGAGAGGAAGCAAAAGAGCATAAGGCGCGCCTTGATTATGAAATATCCGTAATTGAAAAGATGGGCTACGTTGACTATTTTCTCATCGTTGCCGATTATATAAACTACGCAAAATCCAAGGGAATACCGGTAGGCCCCGGAAGAGGCTCGGCGGCGGGAAGCATAGTTTCCTACTGTATGAGGATAACCGATATCGACCCAATAAAATACAACCTCCTTTTTGAACGGTTTTTAAACCCCGAGCGCGTTTCGATGCCCGATATTGACGTTGACTTTTGTGAAAGCCGCCGCGAGGAGGTATTGAAATACGTCGCCGAGAAATACGGTGAGGACCGCGTTGTGCAGATTGCAACCTTCGGCACAATGAAGGCGCGAAGCGCGGTGCGCGACGTAGGCAGAGTTTTGGGAATGCCCTATCAGGACGTTGACACCGTTGCAAAAATGATACCCAACGAGCTCGGTATGACTATTGAAAAGGCACTCAAAATGCCAAACTCCGACCTGAAAAAGGCAACGGAGGAAAGCCTTGAGGTAAACTCCCTCGTCACTGACGCAATGGCGCTTGAGGGAATGCCCCGAAACATCTCAACCCACGCCGCAGGCGTGGTAATGGCAGATAAGCCCGTTTACGAGTACGTTCCCCTTATGCTTTCGAAGGACGCAACCGTAACCCAGTTCGCAATGGGCACCCTTGAAAAGCTCGGACTTCTTAAAATGGACTTTTTGGGTCTTCGAAACCTCACGGTAATAGATAATGCCGTCAAGGAGATAAGAAAGACCGTTCCCGATTTCGATATAGCAAAGATACCCTTTGACGATAAGGCCACCTTTGAAATGCTTTCGCAGGGTCTTACGAAGGGCGTCTTTCAGCTCGAGCAAGGCGGTATGACCAAAACCGTCGTAAGCTTCAAGCCCAAAACGCTTGAGGATATAATCGCGGTAATCGCGCTTTACCGTCCCGGACCGATGGACTCTATTCCGAGATACCTTAAAAACCGTGAAAACCCCGATGAAATAGTCTATAAGCATCCGCTTTTGAAGCCGATACTCGAGGTCACCTACGGCTGCATCGTCTATCAGGAGCAGGTTATGCAGATCGTTCAGCGCCTTGCGGGCTACAGCTACGGCAGAGCCGACCTCGTGCGCCGAGCAATGTCTAAAAAGAAGGCGGACGTAATGGTCGCCGAGCGTAAAAACTTCATTGAGGGCATAACCGATGAAAACGGCAACGTAACGGTAATGGGCACCCGCCGAAACGGCATACCCGACGACGTTGCAAACAGCATCTTCGATGAAATGGTATCGTTTGCCGAATATGCCTTCAATAAATCTCATGCCGCGGCATACGCATATATTTCTTATCAGACGGCATATCTCAAACGCCACTTTATGAAGGAATATTACGCCGCACTTATGACGAGCGTCGTCGATAATCCCGATAAGATAATGCTTTACGCCGAGGAATGCAAGAGCTTCGGAATCGAGCTTTTGCCGCCCGACGTAAACGAATCGGAAAAGGTTTTTGCCGTTTCGGGTAAAAATATCCGCTTCGGCCTTGCCGCAATCAAAAACGTCGGTGAGGGCTTCGTTGAATCTATAATAAGAGAAAGGCGCCAAGGCGGACGTTACACGGATTTTTACGATTTTTGCCGCCGACTTTCGGGAAGCGAGATAAACAGTAAGGCGGTAGAGTGCTTAATAAGATGCGGCACCTTTGATTCGCTTCCGCAAAACCGCCGTCAGCTTATAGAAACCTATCTGAAGATACTTTCCGATATCTCCCGCTCAGGCAGGGAAAACGCCGACGGACAGATGGACCTTTTCGGAGGCGGCGAGGGAATGACCCTTTCGGGAGTTGACTACCCCGATAAGCCCGAATACAGCCTTATCGAAAAGCTCACGATGGAAAAGGAGCTTACGGGACTTTATCTTACGGGTCACCCGATGTCCGATTTTATCAAGGACGCTTCCAAAATAAAAACAGTCGGTATCGGCGCGGTGGTCGAGGCACTTTCGGGTGACGAGGAAGGCGGAGAGATAAGCTCCGAATTCAAGGACCGCGACAGAATTTCCGTTTGCGGCTTTATTACTTCTCTCAATATAAAGCTCACGAAGTCGGGCGGCAAAATGGCAATAATCCGACTTGAGGACCTTTCGGGCGGCATTGAAGCAATAATCTTCCCAAAGGTGCTTGAGAAATATTCGGGAATAATGCGCGCAGGCATTGCAATAAGAGCGCGCGGCGAGCTTTCGGTAAGAGAAAACGAGCCTCCGAAGATCATGATAAACGAGCTTGAAAGGCTTTTGAAAAACGAGGAGGTAGCCGACGAGCCTTCGTCGGAGCCCGAAAAGACTCTTTACCTCCGTTTTACCAAAGAGGACTCTCCCGAATTCAAAATGGCATCGGAGCTTATTTGCGAGAGTAAGGGCAAAACAAGAGTCGTTGCGGTAATAACCGAGCCCGAGCGAAAGAAGATAGCCTTCGGCGCAAGGGTGGAACCGAATGAGCTTTTGATAAGCCGTCTGAAGCAGATTTTGGGCGAATCGTCGGTAGTTTTGCAATAAAATGGCAAAAAAATAAAAATGTGGCTTAATTTTCACAGAAATTTCTTTTACTTGTAATAAAATATGTTGTATAATTATATATAAAGCAACAACGAAGGATGATAAATATGGCAGACAAAAAAGCAATAGCAGTACTCACAAGCGGCGGTGACGCACCCGGAATGAACGTAGCGGTACGTTCTGTGGTCCGCACGGCAATCGCAAAGGGCTTTACCGTTTACGGCGTAAAAGAAGGCTACTTCGGCCTTGTAAACGATATGTTTGAAGAGCTCACCTTGCGTTCGGTTTCCGACATTATAAACAGAGGAGGAACCTTCCTTCGCTCGGCACGTTGCCTCGAATTCAAAGAGGAATGGGCAATGCAGCAGGCAATCGAAAACTGCAAAAAGAGAAATATACTCGGACTTGTGGTTATCGGAGGCGACGGCTCCTTCCGCGGCGCAAAGGATCTTTCCGAAAGAGGTCTTCCCGCTGTCGGAATTCCCGCAACAATTGATAACGATATAAGCGCAAGTGAATATTCAATAGGCTTCGATACCGCGATAGATACCGTAATGGAAATGGCAGACAGGGTAAGAGACACCTCGGATTCCCATCTCCGTTGCGCCGTGCTCGAGGTTATGGGCCGCCACGCAGGCTGGCTTGCACTTGAAAGCGGTATCGCCGTAGGTGCATCGGCGATAGTGGTAGCCGAGGTCCCCTTTGATTTTGAAAAGGATATCGTAGAACCCTTCAAGAAGCATATTGCAAACGGCAAGCAGTGCTTTATCGTAGTAGTTGCCGAGGGTGTAGGCGGAAGCACCGAGCTTGCAAAGAAGATCGAAGCAGCAACGGGCATTGAAAGCCGCGCAACCATTCTCGGCCACGTTCAGCGCGGAGGCTCTCCCACCGCAAAGGACCGTATCATTGCAACAAAGATGGGCCACTATGCGGTAGGACTTCTCGAAAAAAGAATCGGCAAGAGAGTAGTTGTAATGCGTGAGAACAAGATCACCGACCTTGATATTTTCGAAGCATTATCAATGAAAAAGCCCTTTGATATAGAGAGCTATAACATTGCAAAAGAAGTAAATATATAAAATGAAGAAAAAGAATCTGACTTTATTTTTAATAACAATCGGATATTTTCTGCTTTCGGTGGGCGCCGTTTTTCTGGCATACTTTAACTTTCCGATAATGGAAATGTACCGCATCGGCTACGTCGGTGTGTCGGATAGCGACGGCGTTCTTCTGCAGCTTTTGCTGATGCCTCTTTCGGCAATCCTTCTCACTCTCGCAATACGGAGCGAGAAAGCGCGCTTCAAGGTGCCCGCCGTGTTGGCAACTTTCGTGCTTGCGGTATTTCGCTTCATTTGTTATATGGGCGTTTTCAATGAAAACGAGATCGGAAAGATACTCACGGGCGGCTTCAACTCCGTAATGTACGTTATTTTCACCGCTTCGTCGGTATTTCTCGTAATAACGGCGTTTATGTCGCTTTTCGAGGGCGAAAAATTCTTGAATATCTATAAAAAGATAACCTTTATAGGCGGAATAATATTCACCGCGTTTTTTGCGCTTTGGTTTTTCCTTTCCCTCCTTTTCTGCCTCGGTGAAGCCGAGGGCGTTGAAAACCTCTGGCTGCTTGCAGTGTCCTGCTTCATCGATGGCGTTTATTTCATAATATTTGCCCTCATTTGCAAAAACAGAGCCGATATTGCGCTCGAGGAGCTAAACTACTTCAGAGAGCTTATGAAATCGTCAACACCCTTTAAAGAATAAACAAAAACTCCTTCGAAAGAAGGAGTTTTAATTTTTTTTGTAATAAAACGGCATGAATCACTCATAAACTTTTTAAAAAGAAAAGAAAGGAATTTTTCTTATGAAAAGATTTATGCTGTTTGTAACCGTATTCGTTATCCTCTTTTCCTTTGCTGCCTTTGCGGGGGGCGGCAGCTCGGAATGGGAAAACACCGAAACAGAAGATAGCGTGCCCACCGTCGGCGCTCTATCGGAGCTGTCTGCCGCCGCCGCAATACTTATCGACGCCAAAACCGGCACGGTGCTTTACGAGCAGGCTGCCGACGAGAGAAGAAGCCCCGCAAGTATCACTAAAATAATGACTCTCATTATAATAATGGAGGAGCTTGAGAAGGGGAATCTGAAGCTTACCGACACCGTCACCGCCTCAACCGCCGCATCCCAAATGGGCGGCTCGCAGATATACCTCCGTGAGCACGAGCAGATGACCGTCCACGAGCTTTTGAAGGCAATTACCGTGGTTTCCGCAAACGACGCGGCATTCGCAATGGCGGAGCATATAGCGGGAAGCGAGGAGGCATTTGTATCGAGAATGAACGAAAATGCCAAAAGGCTCAAAATGGAAAACACCCATTTTGTAAACTGCACGGGACTTGACGCCGAAGGCCACCTCACAACTGCCCGCGATATCGCAATAATGTCCTTGGAGCTGTTAAAATACGATCTCATACGCGAATATACCGCCATATGGACCGACAGCCTTCGCGACGGGAAATACAGCCTTGTAAACACAAACCGCCTCATTCGCTTCTACGACGGCGCCACCGGCCTCAAAACCGGCTCAACCGACCTTGCGGGAAGCTGTATTTCCGCTTCGGCAATGAGAGAGGGCACAGAGCTTATCGCGGTAATACTCGGCGCAAAATCGGGCGATGAGCGGTTCGAGGAAGCAAAGAAGCTTTTGAATTACGGCTTTGCAAACTATAAGCGCGTCACGCTGGACACCGCATCGGGCCCCTTGGAGGTCACCGTAAAAAAGGGAGTTGCAAAGCTCGTTACCGGCAAGGTAACGGGAAGCCACGAGCTTCTTTTGGAAAAAGAAAAAATACCGTTGATAAAAAGAGAAATAGTGCTTCTTGAAGCTCTTGAAGCACCCGTTTTGCAAAATCAGACTGTCGGCGAAATGGTCTTTTCGATTGACGGTGAGGTTATTGCAAAAATTCCCATAACGGCAGAAAAAGAGGTAAAAAAAGCGGGACTTTTCTTCTATTTTGCCGTCATCTGGAAGGTAATTTCAGGATAAATTGCAGTAAATTGCAGTAATTTCACTGTAAAATAATAAAAAAAGAAAAGGAGAAATTACCGTGCAATATCAACTTAACGATTATCCCAGACTTCCCGAGGACCTTGTCTGTGTGACCACTTACTTCACCGACGAGGAGGAATACAAAAAGGAGTTCGGAACCCATCACTACGCTATGGATATGGCCTACACCAACAGATGGAAGGGCGGAGTAAAATATATTTACGCCGCGGCCGACGGCGTTATAAAATGGCGTCAGAACGCCACTCAGACGGCGGCAAACGCCCTTCGCATAGAGCATTACGGACTTATCGACGGCAAGACCGTTCACACCCGCTACTTTCATATGGAATCAATAGCGGAGGGAATGACCGTCGGCAAGGAGGTTAAAAAGGGGGATATCCTCGGAGTAGAGGGAAAGACCGGAAATGCAACGGGCCCGCACCTTCACTTTGAGTTTTTAATATGTCCCACCGATTATAAATTCAAATCGGCAGACGTCCCCAAATACGCCGCCGACCCCCTTCTTTACTGCTATCTCTATCCCGATCAGAATATAGGTCATGACCCGAAAAACGAGGTGCGAGCCCTTCCTGAAACCGAATATATGAAAACCGAGCTTCAAAAGGGCACAATATTCAGGGTTCTCCGTGACCGCTCTCTTTATTACCGAAGCGCACCCGAAATTAAAAGTGAAACACGGGTCGGATTTTTGCCCGCAGGCGATTACGAGGCGCATTACACCGTGGAAAACGACGGTTACAGTTGGGTAAATATCACAAAGGACGGCGAAACGGTCTTTGCCGCAATCTATGATGAGCTTTCCTTTTTGGTGATCCCCGACACCTTCGAGGCGCTTTATAACGAAGAAAAAGCAAAAAATGCAGCTCTCACCGAGACTTTGGAAAAATCCGAATCTGAAAAGCGGCTTCTTTCGGAAAAGCTTTCCGAAATAAAAGCTGCTCTCGATTTTTTGAAGTCTGTTTAAACGATATTATAGACAAAGCTCCGAAAAGGTGCTATAATAAATAAAAAAACGGAAATTTCGGAATGAAAAGAAAAGTGATTACAGAATACGGAGAGGTCGAATACGAGCTTATCCGTAAGAGAGTGAAAAATATAAATATCCGTATCACCCCAAAAGGAGAGGTAAAGGCGTCGGCACCTCACTTTGTGCCGCTTGGTTCGGTTGATGCACTTGTTGTAAAATGCGGCTTTAAAATCGCAAAAATAAAGGAAAAAGCAAGCTCTGCACCGATTGCGGAAATTACCGCCGAGGAAAGAGAGAGGCTTTTTAAGACGGTAACAGATCTTTCGGCAGAGCTTTTTCCTCTTTTTCCCGAGGTGAAAACTCCCTTTCCAACCGTTAAAGTGAGAAAAATGACGTCACGCTGGGGAAGCTGTAACGTCCGCACAAATACTCTGACCTTTTCCACCGAGCTTGCCGCAAAGCCGTTTGACCTGGTTTACTACGTCGTTGCTCACGAGCTTTGCCATCTCGTTGTAGGCGACCATTCAAAAAAATTCTGGGAGCGGCTTGAAAGGGTAGTACCGAATTGCAAGGCGGCAAGAAAAAGACTTAACTCAAAATAAAAAACACCCTTTCGGAAAGATCCGAAAGGGTGAAAATTTTTTATTCGTCAAAAAGGGGAGTGGAGAAATAACGCTCTGCCGTGTCGGGGAGTACGGTGACCACCGTCTTTCCCTTGCCGAGCTTCCTTGCAAGACGGAGCGCTGCCGCAACGTTGGTGCCGCTGCTTATTCCGCACATAATGCCTTCCTTTGAGGCAAGCTCCTTCGAGGTCTTGAGCGCCTCCTCGTCCTTGATTATGCAAACGTCGTCAAATATTTTTGTATTAAGAATTTCGGGAATTATTCCGTCGCCGATGCCCATCTGAAGATGGGTGCCTATCGAACCGCCCGAAAGAATAGCGGCGTTTTCGGGCTCGACCGCCCAGATGGTCATATCGGGATTTGCTTCCTTTAAGACCTCTCCGATTCCGGTGATCGTTCCGCCGGTGCCGATACCCGAGCAAAATCCGTGAATGGGCTTATTTACCTGCTTAAGGATCTCTGCGGCGGTGCCTTTTCTTTGAATTTCGGGATTTGCGGGATTTTCAAACTGCTGCGGCACGAAAACGTTTTTGTTCTCCGCCTTCATTTTAAGGGCAAGCTCAAGGCACTCTTCAATGCAAAGACCGATATTTCCCGCATCGTGAACCAAGATGACCTCGGCGCCGTAATGCTTTACAAGCTTTCTTCTTTCCTCACTTACAGAGTCGGGCATAATGATTTTTACCTTATAACCCTTTACCGCCCCTACGAGTGCAAGACCGATACCCTGATTGCCGCTCGTGGGCTCAACGATAATGCTGTTTTCGTTAAGAAGTCCCTTATTTTCTGCATCTATGATCATATTGTAGGCGGTGCGGGTCTTTATCGAACCGCCGACGTTTAATCCCTCGAACTTCACGAGGATCTCCGCATCGTTTTCCGAGGTCATATTGTTAAGCTTTATAATGGGCGTATTGCCGAGCGCCTCTAAAATATTGTTGTAAACCATTTGTGCTGTTATCCTTTAAAAGTCGTTATTGTATTATATTATAACACACTCGAAAAGGTTTTTCAATATAAAATAAAGGTCCGCAACTAAAAAAGCGCGGACCTTTTACTGTTTTTATAATTATTTTTCGGAAATGTCGGCGTCTTCGCCGTTTAATTTTGCCTCGGGTGCCTCGGGTGCGACTGCTTCGGGAACGAATTCCGCTTTTACTTCGGTCGCGGGAGCCTTGGATATTGAAATGCCCGCCATTATACCGACTATGAGAATATAGATGATCCATGCGTGAAACGCCACGTCAATAACGGTGTAGATATCGAAGCTTGAGAAATCAAAGCCGAGGACCATCAGTACAGTGTCTATCGCAAAGAAAACGAGGGCGGCGATAAGGAAGCCGTATCTGTTTTTGTTTGAGAAGATCCAGCAGATAAAATAGAGCGCTATAATAACTGCCGCAATGGCGATAGCAACGTAAAAGACCGATTCGGGGAGAAATTCTATCTCAAGGCCCTCGTAATACTCGTCGGGCATCATTCCGCAAAAGAGCTTCATGTATACCACGAGGGTATAGGGAATGTAGGCGCTGAAGAGGAAATAAAGATCGGCGTCTAACGTTAACAGAACAACGTTTGCAAGGGTGAAAATAATTGCGATTAACAGATTGCTCCTCGCGGTAGCATATTTCGCAGCGGGTGACTGAGCAACTGTTTTTGTTTGATTGAATAATGCCATAATTACTGTCCTTTCATATCTGATTTAATATAATTATAGCATATTCACACGAAAAATCAATAGATTTGCCGAAAAATATTACAAAAATCTTCTTATATCAATGGCGAGCTTTTCCTCGAGATCAATAAGCCGCTTGGCTATTTCCTTTGACCTTTCGTCTGCGGCGCCGTATTGATTAAGATATCGGTTAAGCGACTTTACTCCCATATTACAGCCGTCGGTAATGATCTCCGCGACGTTTGCGTCGGAGCTGTCAACGGTGAGTTTCACCTTGGTTTCAAGCCACGACATTCCCTTCGCGATGGGACTCGGCGCCTTGCCCTCGTCGCCGTAGCTGTCAAGAAGGGCACGAAGATCTCTGTCAAGCTCCTCGTGCTTTGCTTTGTTTTGTTCAAGCATTGATTTAAGCGCATCTGCCTTGACGTAGGGAAGCACCTCGTCAATAGCCGAAACACCCATTTTAACTCCCGCATCGCATTCGTGAAGAAGCCGTATCGTATCGTTGTTTATCATAATAATTCTCCTTTTTAAAGCTATTATGCCCAAAAAAGGAGAAAATATTAAAAAAAACAGAAGCTCTCTTTTGAGAGCTTCTGTAATATTTATTCGCAGCAAATATCTGATTTTTTGGCCTTTGCGGGCTTTGCGGCTTCCTTGGTAACGTCGCCAAGACCGGTGGTTTCGGAGAATATAACGTTTGCCTTCGTCATATTGACCGCATCGGTGGGGACGATGATCTTCGAAGCGGTGCCGTTTGACATATTGATAAGAGCCTCGTACTTCTTAAGCTCCAAAACAGCCTCGTCAACGCCTGCGGCTTTAAGTGCGGCAAGACCGTCGGCCTCTGCCTGCTTTGCAAGAAGGATAGCCTTTGCCTCACCCTCGGCTCTTGCGATTCTTGCATCTCTTTCACCTTCTGCGGCAAGTATCATAGCCTGCTTATCGCCCTCTGCGCGGGTGATAACTGCGGCCTTATGACCTTCAGCCTCCAAAAGTGTCTCACGGCGGTCACGCTCTGCCTTCATCTGCTTTTCCATCGCATTCTGAATTTCTGCGGGAGGAATAATGTTTTTAAGCTCAACACGGTTTACCTTAATGCCCCATTGGTCGGTTGCCGAATCGAGAATTTCGGTCATTTTACCGTTAATGGTGTCACGCGAGGTGAGGGTATCGTCAAGCTCAAGTTCACCTACGATGTTACGGAGAGTGGTTGCGGTAAGATTTGAAAGAGCACTTATGGGATTTACCGCGCCGTATGTAAAGAGCTTTGCATCAAACACCTTGAAATAAACCACGGTATCTATCTGCATAGTAACGTTATCCTTGGTGATAACGGGCTGGGGCGGTGAATCGAGCACCTGCTCCTTAAGGGTAACTTTTTTTGCAATGCGGTCGATAACGGGAATCAGCACGTGAAGACCTGCTTCCCAGGTCCTTTTGTATTTTCCGAGACGCTCGATAACGTATTCGGTTGCCTGCGGTACGACCTTAAGGTTTGCGAGAATAATTATCAAAACGATAACTGCAATTATTGCCAATACTATCAACGGATCCATAAAAATACCACCTTTTAATTTGTTTATTTTATTATATCACGGCGAAAGAACCGTGTCAATAATTTTATGAGAAGGTAACGGAATTTGCCCATTTTTGAAAATCGTCGGCGTAGTCATCGGCATCATCGATATCGGTTCCGAACTGAACGAACCAAAATGCATCATCCGTTTTGTAAATAACACAAAAATAGTAAAAGTTTTCTGCTTGATAGCTTATTGAATAGCTATCACCGAACGGCTTTAGGGTAACGGTGGGATCAAATTCGCCCGTTTCCAAAACTAAAAGTCCGTATTCCTCGTTTGTGTAATCGGCAATCTCGGGGAATAGCTCAAAGCTGTCTTTGCTACCGAAAACAGCGACCTTTTGTGAGGAATATAAGAAATCGAAACCCTCAACTTCCTGCGCCTTGAATTTTGTGGTAAGGGTAATGGAAATGCCTGCTTCTGAAGTAAAGGTCTTATCGGTTTGATAGAGAGTAAAAAAGAGAGCGACAAAGAGAATTGCCATTGAAATCAACGATACCGTTAAGGTGTAAGAAAGTTGGGCACGAGATTCCCTTTTTTTATATTGTTTCTTTTCCTCTTCAGTAATATTTCCGTCGAAAACAAAGGTTACCGCCTTAAAAACAGAGGAAAGGAAATAGACACTTCCGCTTAACATAACGTCCTCTGTACCTGCGGGAACTACGTAAGGCTCGGAAATATTTGATTTCTGCATAGAGCGGGGAGTGACGGCGTAGATCTTCTGCTCGCCGTCGGGAATTGAAACGGTAAGGCTTCCTCCCGATTTGACGAAACCGAGAAAACGGCAGCTCTTTTCGTCAACAGTAATGGTATTGTGGTCGTTTGAGGCGGCGTCCTCAATGTAAATCGCAACGGGCATTGCAATTCCGACAAATCTTTTGCTTCGTGTTACAGTCAGTGTTCTCATGAAATTCTCCTTTGCAATTTATATAGTATGGCTACTGATATTTATAGGGCAGAGCCGTAAATTTTCTTTTTAAATGATCGGGAGTCTCGGAATTCTCTTTTTATTTTTAAGCTCCTTTTTCATTTTCTTGTAATCGGGGTGATTTTCGGGATCGGCTATTCTCATCGCATATCGCATATAGTCGCCTATCACCGAAAGCAGATGATTGCCGTTTACCTCCGCCTCGCCGTCGAAGTTGACGACGGTAAGCCAAAGCCCGGTAACAGCCTCCTGTGAAGCGGAAAGAGCGGGCTGTAGGTAACTGAAGTCGAGCCTGCGGAAATTGAATTTATTCCAGAAATAGAGATACTTTTTAACGCTTGCCTGGCTGTATTCGGGAGAATCTATCTCACAGAAAATGTTTTTGAGACCTTCCTTGCGATGCATAAAAGCGTCCTCGGAAACTATCTTAATAACCTCTTTATAAATAATTGAACCGATTCCGCCTGACTGAATATCGGATCTTACCGCAATAAACTCAATAACTGCAGAATTTGACGCCTTGAAATAATCGAATATTGCGCCTGCAACAACGTTTCCTTCATTGTCCTTTGCAACGATAATGTGATAGCTGTAATTCGTAGCCGATTCAGCATCTTTCAAGTAAGAAAGTAAGCTGTCAAACGTTTCGCGCTCGTTTTTATCGGGGAAGCACTCCATATATATCTGGGTGTAAAAGGTCGCGAGATCGGTAATCGAATTTTTGTCGGAGAGCGATATTTCTTCGAAGGTAAGCTTATCGTTTTGCTCAAAGAAATCGTCAAATGCCGCAAAAACATCGGCAGGACGGTGCTTGGACTCTAAAATAATGCGCTCCTTGAAGCTGACGGCAAGGGCATCGTTGCCGTTGGCGCGTTCTGTAAGCCTTGCAATAAGTTCCTTTGTTATGCGATCGTTCATAGAGCAGATAAATCGGTATTTTCTTTTTGCGAGAAGCTCGTTTGAGAAAACCGATTCAAAGTGCTTTATGCATTTGTCAATGAGAGTGGAAATAAGGAAATGGTAGGTGGATTCGTCGGTAAGATTTGCATGCTCGAAAAAGGCCACGCTCTTTTCGGGCTTGAATTCAAACTCTCCGTCCTCTTGCTCAAAAAGCACCCAAACGTAAGCGGTGCAGTAATATTTTTGGGCCTTATAGCTTTCACAGGGACTGAAATTATCAATCTGAATTGCAAACGACTGGCTACCGTCGGATATCTTGTCATAAAAGTAAGACTCCGCAGGAAGCGCCGACTCCTTGAGCGAATTGTAGTATTCCTTGTTTTTAAAGACAGATACGTCGGCGGAGATAAGCGCGCCGTATCGGCGTCCCGTGTTGGAATTTATACGGGCAAGCAGACGATTTGCAACGTCAGAGTTTCTATCGGCAACGGCGGGGACGGAGTTGCTCTCATCGCCGAATGATATCTGACAAAGACCTGTCCAGTAATCCTTGTGATTCAGCTCGTAGCTGGGCCCCCACAAAAGCCACGCGAAGGTGAAATAGAGCTCATTGGAAAGAATATCGTTGAATTCCACGGTGTCGGATTCCGAAATGTAAGCTGTGGAAACGAATCTTTTGATGAATTCGCTCCAACTCTCTTCATATTTTGAAAGCAGGCCGGTGAGCAGACAGGTGGGAGTAACGTAGGCGTCTTCGATACGAAGCTTGGTTACCCAAGCGATCCTGTCGTCGTGAATACCGAAGGTATCACGGGCTTTCTTGGAGGAAAAGAAGGTGAAATATCTTTCCGTGACCTCAGAAAACTCTTCGCTTATTAAACAGGTGCAGTTCGGTATGATGTAGAGCTGCTCACTCTGTCCCTCCTGGTAATATGCCTTGAATTCATTTATAATACTGTGCCATTTTGACGGAACGGAGGCATAACCCTGTGTCTTCATAATAGCAAACTCAATAAAAGCTCTCTTTTTCACAATAGAGCTTCTGCAAATAACGAGAACTCTTATTCTCGGCCAAAGGCTTAATCCCGAAGGACCGAGAATTATCTTTAATGCTTTTGAATACTGATTAAGCATCAAAATAAAAAAGGTGCCAACCGAAGCGGCGAGAGCAGCAAACTCAAGTCCGTTTAAGAAAAATTCAAGATATTGAAAGAAAATTTCCAAAATAAAAAACTCCTTTTACGTCATAGTCAAATTATATCATAATACGACACAAACTGTCAATAAATGAGGAAAAATTACTCCTTTTCCTCAAGCTGCTTCCTTTTGGCGCGCCTTACGCGATTGATGTGCCGCTCGAAATCACCGTTGTTTATAAGCTCGGTAAGCACGTACTGAATAAAGGTCGGTACCGTGCAGGAATAAAAGCCGAGCTTCTCCTCAAACTCCTTTACAAGATGAAGCGGCAGCACCATATATCCCACACGAAGCGACGGCGAAATAGTAATTGAAAAGGTATTTAAATATATAACGTTATCCTTTTCCGAAAGGGAAAAGAGAGTTTCAACCGGCTTTGCCGAAACGGAAAACTCCGATTCGAAATCGTCCTCAATGATATAGCGCCCGCTTTTGCTTGCCCAACGGATATATTCGTGACGCTTTGAGGCGCTCGCGGTAACACCGCTCGGGTAGCTTCTGAAGGGTGTTGTGTGTAAAACACTCGCACGTGTTTTTGAAAGGGCGCCGCTTTCGATTCCCTCCCTTGTAAGCGGAAGCGACTCGTAAGCTATATCCTCCGCTCTGTATACCTGCTCGATTTTTTTGTAGGAGGGTGCCTCAATGGCGTAGATCCGCTGTCTCCCCAAAAGCTCAACGATAAGACCGTATAAATACTCCGAGCCGGAGCCTATAACTATTTGCTCTGTGGTTACGTGAAGCGCTCTGTTTCTGGCAAGATAGCGCCGTAACGCCTCGCGGAGCGCTACAACACCGCGGTTGGGCGATTTTTCAAGAAGACTGTCGCCCTGATCGGTAACCACCCTTCTCATCGTCTTGCTGATTACCGAAAGGGGAAAGTCGGGACGGCTTTTTTCAACCTGCCTCACGCTATGCTCTGTGTGGCGCTCTTCCACGGCGGCAAAGCCGTCGGTCTGCCTGAAAATAACCACAAATCCGCTTCGCTCTCTTGCTTCGACGTATCCCTCGTCACAAAGAAGGGCGTAGGCATGCTCAACCGTAACGGTGCTGACGCCAACCTCCTCGGCAAGACTTCTCTTTGAGGGGAGCTTTGAATTATATGGGTAGTTTTCGGCAATTATATCCTCCCTTATCTGCCTGTAAAGCTGAAGATAGACGGGACGCTTTTCTTTATCGACTGTATAGTTCATCTGGTTATATAAAATACTCCTTAATTGGTGATTGTTATATTATCAGATTTATTATACACTATTTAAGTAAAAAAGTAAAGGAGTAAATTTAAAATGCAATCCAAAACAAAAAAGATAGTAATAGCGGCTTTGATTGCCGCACTTGCCTGCGTGGCAACAATGATAATCAAGATACCCTCACCGTTAAAGGGCTATATCAACCTCGGCGACTGTATAGTACTTACAGCGGGCTGGATGCTTTCACCCGCCTACGGCTTCCTTGCCGCGGGAATAGGCTCGGCACTTGCCGACGTTTTCTCGGGATATCTGGTCTATGCTCCCGTAACCTTTGCCATAAAGGGTGCAATGGCGATTATCGCATTTTACGGCTTTAAGCTTTTAAACAAAAAATCTCCCGATCTTCTTTCAAAAATAATAAGCGGCCTCCTTGCCGAAACATTGATGATAGCGGGATATTACCTCTTCGAGGGCTTCCTCTACGGCTTCGGAGCGTCGCTTGTAAATATCCCCGCAAATGCGGTTCAGGGTGTTGCGGGACTGATATTCGGCATAATCCTCATCAAGATCTTTGAAAAAAGCAAAATAGCGAAATAAAAAGATCCGCGGTGAATGGCGTTGTGTTCCTAAGGACACAACTCCAACTCTATTCGCCTGCGGCGAGTTATATTGCTACGCAGTGGTATTCGGCTTGCGCCGAGTGATATTCGCTTCGCGAGTTTATTGGGGGCGAATAGAATATAACTGCTCTGCTTGCAGAGCAATATCACTTTTGCACAGCAAAAATATCACGCTGTCGAAGACAGCATATCACTAAAAACTGTCAGGAAATGCGCACTTACTCACCATTGTATGTGTCAGCGCAACAGAAAAGAGCCGATACGGAATAAACTCCATATCGGCTTTTTTCATTGTCCTTTAGCACCCGAGGCTATTTCACCGCGGATCTTTTATTTTATCTTGCAATATGAAAAAATTTATGATAAAATAAAAACAGAAAGTGAGGAATTAAAAATGAAATGTAACAACTGCACAAACGAAGCAGAGAAAAAAGTGCTAAATGCGCTTAAAAGTCCCTTGTTTTTTGCAATTACCATTTTGCTCACTGTCTTTGCGGCATTCAGGCTTTTGTCAGGTAAATTTTCTGTTATAGCTATATTGTTGGCGATTTTTGCGTGGATAGTATATTTAAGAGCAACAAAGGATATTTGCGATGTTAAAAATTTAAGAGTTTTAAGCGGTGTAATTTTTGCCGATTTCATTAAAGGATTGGTTGGTTCTGTCATTCGTGCCATAACAGGCGTATTTATAATAATATCAAAGGACGCTCTTTTACAAAATTCCGAATTCCTGAATTATGTAAAAGAAGCTATGGAAACGAATGGAGGAAACTTTATTTTTGACAATTTGGAAATTGCAGTTGAGATAATTAGTGTATTGTATTTGATTTTCTGTATATTCGAGATTCTTATAAATCTGTTTGGCGTAAAATCTATTCATAGCTTTGTGAAATCTGTTTATAAGGGAGTAGAATCGGGAAAAATTGAAATTAAAAAAAGAAAAACCGCACAAGTTTGGCTTATGATATTCGGAATAATTTCTGCAATTGGTGCGTTAGCGACACTTATTACAACCGGATTCAGTGACTTTATTGGTTTTATTGAACCGGGCGCATTTGCCGCAACTTGCATCTGCCTTTCCGTTTTTATCAAAAAGAATTTCAATAAATAAATATCCCAATCCCCGTCTTTTCAATAAGACGGGGATTTTTATGTCTTTACAAACGAAAAAATTTATGATAAAATAAAAACAGAAAGTGAGGAATTAAAAATGAAATGTAACAACTGTGGCTATGAAGAAGCTTCAAGCTTCAATTTCTGTCCCAAATGCGGAGCTCTCGCTCCAAAGGAGGAAGCACCCGCTTCGGAAGCGGCACCTGCTCCCACGGCAACCTCGTCTCCCTTCGTAACTCCAAAGCCCGTAAACGCGGCTGCACAAAAGGCTTTAACGGCAGTTAAAAGCCCGCTGTTTCTTGCTCTTTGCATTCTCGTTTCCGCTTCAACCGCGCTGGGAATGATAACAGGCGGTTTTAACGTTCTCGGCATTCTGGCAACCATTTTCCTTTGGCTTAGCTATGCCGCTGCCGTTAAAAACGAGTGCAGTGTCAGCAATCTCCGCTGCTTAAGCGGCGTCACCTTTGCAAACTTTGTAATACAGCAGGTGGTATACGCAATTTTTATATTTGTCGGCGCAATCGGTGCTTTCGCGTTTGCGATCGCCGGCGCAAGCTCCGAAATGTATGATAAAATAATCGAGGCTGTGGAGTTTGATGCTGCTACAGCGGAAATTATTGCGGCTATGCAGGCTGCCGGAATTGGATTTTCCTTCTTTTTCATTTTGTTTTTTGCAATTTTTGCAATCGTCGGCATTGTCGGAACCGTAATCAACATTTTTAGCTGGAAAAAGATCCATAACTTCACAAAATCCCTTTATAAGGGTGTTGAAAATGGCGAGCTCGAGCTTAAAAGCACAGGCGCCGCAACCGCATGGCTTATGGTATTCGGCGTGCTTAACGCGATCTCTGCGGTATTCTCGATCGGAGGTCAGGATATAATCCTTACCTTCCTTGCAACAGGCTCAACCGCCGCAGCACTGATAATCGCTTCAATACTTATCAAAAAGAACTTCAAATAATAACTGTCAATAAAAATCCGCGGTGAATTTCACCGCGGATTTTTTTATTGTAATTTAAAGTTATTTCGTTCCGAAAATTCTGTCGCCCGCATCTCCCAAGCCGGGAAGAATGTAGCCGTGCTCGTTTAAGCATCTGTCGAGAGTGGAAACGTAGATCTTTACGTCGGGATGAGCCTCTGCTACTCTTTCAATGCCCTCGGGAGCGCCGATAATAGCCATAAAACGGATATTGGTGCAGCCGCGCTTTTTGAGCATCGAAATAGCGTCGCAGGCGCTTCCGCCTGTTGCGAGCATCGGGTCAACGAGCAAAACGAGCTTGTCCTCAATGCCCTCGGGGAGCTTGCAGTAGTATTCGCAGGGCTCGAGAGTCTCCTCGTTTCTGTAAAGACCGATATGACCGACCTTTGCCGAGGGGAAGAGAACGTGAATACCGTTTACCATACCGAGACCTGCTCGCAAAATGGGAACGATGGCGATGGAATTGTCCTTTACAACGGTCTGGGTGCAGACCTCAAGGGGAGTTTTAACCTCTTTTTCAACCATCGGGACGCCTTCCTTAAGGCATTCGTAGGTCATAAGAGTAGTAATCTCCTCAATAAGCTCGCGAAATTCCTTCATGCTCGTTTTCTCGTCACGAAGAATTGCGATCTTATGGTTAATAAGAGGATGATTAAAGATAGTAACGTTTGAAAACTCTTTCATTTAATTATTTCTCCTCGGAGCCGCTCTTCTTGAACCTGGTAAGAACGATGTTGGTGATGATACCGAGAATAAGAGCGCAAGCGATGGTGGTGATGGTGATATCTCCGAAGGAAAGAGTAAGACCGCCGATACCGGGGATAAGGATAGATGAAACGACGAAGAGGTTTGCATTATCGTTAAGATCAACCTGCTGGATCATCTTAAGACCGGAAACAGCGATGAAGCCGTAAAGTGCTACGCAAACGCCGCCCATTACGCAGTTGGGAATGGAGGCAAGGAAGGTAACGAAGGGACCGAAGAAGGAGATGACGATAGCCATGATAGCGGTGGTGGTGATGGTGATTACCGATGCGTTTCTGGTAATTGCAACGCAGCCTACCGATTCACCGTAGGTGGTGTTGGGGCAACCGCCGAACAATGCGCCTGCGGCAGAACCGATACCGTCGCCGAGCAAGGTGCGATGCAAGCCGGGCTCTGCAAGAAGGTCGCTGTCAATGATGGAGGAGAGGTTTTTGTGGTCGGCAATATGCTCTGCAAAAACAACGAATGCAACGGGAATGTAGGCAACTGCAATGGTTGCGATGAAGGAGCCGTCGATTTCCTTAACTCCCTTTATAGCCTCAATGAAGGTGAAATCGGGCACTGCAAAGATAGTCATATCCTTGAATGCGGAGAAGTTGATGACCTGAAGAGCAACGTTATCGGTAGCAATACCGATTACGGTGAAGATGGAGGCAACAACGTAGCCTGCGAGAATGCCGAGAATGAAGGGGATAAGCTTTGCCATCTTTTTGCCGTAAACGGAAAATGCGAAAACAGCAAAAAGGGTAACAAGACCGCAAATAAGAGCAACGTAGGGGCTGCAGCCGGAAACCATGGAGATCTTATCGACGATCGCGCCGTTTTCGATTACCTGCTCAACCTTTTCAACCAAAACCTTGCCTGCGGAAAGGTCGTTGACCGCATTGACTGCGAGAGAAAGACCGATAAGAGCAACGGTAGGACCGATAACAACGGTGGGCATAAGCTTGTTTATCCAGTTAACGCCCGCAAACTTAACGATGAGAGCTATAACCACGTAAACAAGACCTGCAAATGCTGCACCGATGATAAGGCCGAGATATCCCGCAGAAGCGGAAGCGGCGCCGCCGAAAGCGGCAAACATAGAGCCTATAAAGGCAAATGAGGAACCGAGGAAAACGGGGCTCTTGAATTTGGTAAAGAGCTGATAAACGAGGGTACCGATACCTGCGCCGAAGAGTGCGGCGGACTGGCTCATACCGTTACCGATGATGGCGGGAACCGCAATGGTTGCCGCAAGAATGGCAAGCACCTGCTGGAAAGCAAAGATGAGCAAGCTGCCGAATTTGGGTTTGTCCTTGATGTCATAGACAAGGTTTTTCATGTTTGACCTCCGATATTATTTTTTTCGTCAAAAAACACAGTTTTTCGACCCATTAGAAATATTTTATCATATATTAAACTCTGTTTCAAGAAGAATTTTAATAATTTGTAAAAAAATTACGGCGCCCGAAATCGGACGCCGTATAATACCTTTATATTCCCGATTTTTCTCTTGCTTCCTTCCAAAAGGAAACATAACCGCCCTTGTCGCTATCATGGAAAATGCCGGTACCAAGCGCCATAAACGGCATTCCCTCAAGACTTGCTCCGAAATCGGTAAGCGAAAGCGCCTCGGCAAAAACGTCAACACCCTTCGGCGCGCAGGAAGACGCGCCAAAAAGTAGCGCCGCCGCAATAAAAATACAAGCTAACCTTTTCATTTTAACTTATTCCTCCCTGAGGTTTCCCTTTAAAACGTTTTTCTCAATAATCCCCTTGGTAAGCTCCCAAAGCTCCTTCGAGCCCTTTTCGGTGCGACTTTGACGTGCCGTCACCTGTGCTTTTTTCACACCGTGAATCTTCCAATCGCCGCCGTTATTTGAATCGTTAAGCAAAAGCGGCTGTAAATTATCCATAGCCTTTGCGAATTTTGCCTCGGGTGTAACGCCTTCCTCAAACTCGTAAAAAAGAGAACGGAGCTCGTCGCGCTGGTCCTTCGGAAGAAGCCCGAAAATGCGCTTTGCCGCCTTTTCCTCTCTCTCGCTCTGACTTTTAAGCGCCATATCGTCGTAAGCATAGGTATCACCTGCGTCGATTTCCACAACGTCGTGGATAAGCGCCATCATCATAGCTTTTCCAACGTCAAACCCCTCGTTTGCATATTCCTTTAAAAGCCATATCATAACTGCCATGTGCCATGCGTGCTCCGCGTCGTTTTCATACCGTGAAAAGCCGCTTATATGAGTCTGCCTGAAGACACTTTTTTCTTTATCTATCTCAAGTATAAATTCAAGCTGTTGCTTTAATCTTTCATTCATAGAAAAAGCCTCCGCCCGTTTTGTTTTTTGGTAGTATAACACAAAAGAGCGGAGGTTGTCAATAACAGACCGATTTAACGGACAAAAATCAATGTATAATAATGTTATAAAATATAAGGAGGGTAAAAAATGAAACAGACCGACAACGAGATTGATGCTTTATTCGAGCGTTTAAGCCCTGAAGCAGCCCACGAGATCGACTGTCAGGGGGTGCCGACGTTGAAGAAAAGGGCAAAAGCGATTTCTCGCAAAAAGAAAATTGTGAAAAATACAGAATATACCCAAACTATCGCCGAAAAAAAGTAAAATAAAAAATATTCCGACAAAACAAAGTTGAAGCCTTGCAGTACGCAAGGCTTCAATCGTTTTTATAAAATATCCTTCTTAAAACAGATAGCTTCAATTTCACCGTTTGGGGTGATCAAAAGCTCTCCCTCTTTAAGAGAAGCATCAACGGTGGCTATTGAAAAATTATTCATCGTAATTCCGCCGGTATGCGAGGAACCGTTTGCAAGGGTAAGAGAGAAGCTCATAAAAACTCTTGCATTTTCGTTTTCACCTGCCGCCGAAAAGCTTAAGGCAACAGAGGTAACGTTTTTGAAAATGTTGTCTTGCCCTCCGGTACGAAAAATAAATTCGTTATTTTCGTTATAGAAAAAAGAAGCTCCGACAGACTCGTTTTTCACTTCATCAACCGTTTTTTGCTCCACTCCGTCTGCGGAAGGCAGGTCGCGAAGCACAAGACTTTGGAAAAGATTGATGTCAATACTGCTGTCTGCGGCGGCATAACCGTTTGAATAAAGCTTTTCTCCGGAAACGAGAAGTGCGACCACGGCGCCGGAAAGCATTACCAAAATAGCGCAACAGGCAATCAGTTCGGTGAGGGTGAACCCTTTTTTACTCTTCTTCGGCATCATCATAGTTAAACGCCCCCTGTGTGTTAGATGCATAGCCCTTGACTGTGACGTCACCGTAGGACAAGGTTATTTTCCAGCCGCGCAAGACTGTTTTGTTCTCCGTTGCGGAAATTACGTAAAAATCCTCCTCAAAGGAGATGCTGTCTTCTTCAAGCTCAAGGCGTGTTAAAAGCTTCTCAACTTCGATCTCAAACTCCTTAAAACCGTCGCCGTCATTGTCGGATGAAGTAACGTAACCTGCCTCGGTGCCGCCGGAAAGAAGGGTAATGGCAGTATCGAGCTTTTGGTTTGCGGCACTTACCGCAAACGCTCTTTCGTAGTTATCGTCAATGGAATTGTTTGCCGAAATGAGAAGGGAAAGCACTCCGGTTGCAAAAAATGCCAAAATAACAGTACCGAAAACAACCTCTACAAGCGTTACGCCGCGCTTATTTTTCGAAGAAAAGATTTTCATTGCATTTTTCCTCCTCCGAATCCGCTTGCGGCGGCGTTATCGGTAAATATACCGGTATCTATAAAGGAATAACCGGTTGAACCGTCACGGTCTATGATTCCCGTGTAATCGTCAAAGGTGGTCTCGTCTGCATAATAATCACTTTGTTTGATATTGCCGTAATGCTCGTTTACTTCCTTTGCAAGATCAATAAGTCCAAATCCGTTGCCGTCGATCTCCTTGCCCTCAATGAAATAGAAGCCTTTTTTAATGGTATAGGTGTCATACTTCGCGTCGATAAATATACCGTCATTTCTTGTTTTATTTTTTATGATTATATCGTCTTCAAAATAAATAAGCACGCCGGTATAAAATTCGGGATCGGGATAAGTGAATATAAAGAGATATTCTTTTTCGGTGTATCCGCTTTCCTGGTTAAAGAATTTAATATCGGTCTGACCGTCGGTATTTGCCAATGAGATCTCTTTTATGGTTTTATCGAATACAACGTAGTTTGCAAACAGCTTAAGAGTGTCGGGACGGTCGGTTATCAATCCGTGATATTTGTCGAGATCAAAAACTCCGTTACCGTCGTCACTTAAGCGGACGTATCTTTCCGCAATAGCGTATCTTTTGTTTTCGAGCTCGCTTGTTTTGTATTCGACCTCAAGATTTTGCTTATCGTCATCGGTAAGCGCCAAAAGATCGGTGCCGGTGTTATATCTTAAGATTTCGGGCTTTTGCTTTCGGGCGTTACCTTCATACTTTTCAGCGGAGTTTTCGTAATCGAAAACGTAGGTGGTCTGCTCAAAGTCCACCTGTAACGTTTGTGAGCTGTAATCGTCAACGTCAAAATAATCTCTTACTCCCGACCAAAGCGCTTCCCACCAATTTCCGGCTTCGTTTTTCTTTTCGGCTACGGTGTAGATCTCAAGCTTTGCGTTTGCCGTTTTTTGAGTGAGATAAAGGGTATCGAATGAAACGTAACGCGAGATAAGAGCCAGATCGTGAGAAATGTTTATTCCAACGTCCTTGCTTTCAAAATCGCCTACGGGTCTTTTCTTACCCGCTAAAAGAATTCGGTTTGCAATTCGGGTCGATTTTCCTTCGGTATCGGTAAAATATGCGCAAACAACGTATTTGAGCTCTTTTTCACCGTTTATATTGTCGGGAGTTGAGCTGTTTCCGAGCATTTTTCCGTTTTTTGTCCAGCCTATTGCCTCGCCCGAAATAATGTAGGCAAGCTGCTCCTGGCTTGCATAAGCAATGTCAAGGTTAATAACGGGATAATCGGTGCCCGATGCATCAATTACCTTTTGAGGGAATTTAACCGAAACAATGCTTTCGGGGTCGCCCTCCTTGCCTTCCTTGTAGATTATCTCGGTGCCGTCCGCATAGTTTCCTTCGGTGTCGCGCACCTTCCAACCGTCTGCCTGCTCCTTCGTTACTGCCAACAGATCAACCGTTTCGTATCTTGTGGGTATAATGTAGAAATTATAACCCTCGAAAATAACCTCGCCGTTAACGGCAATATCCTTTACAAAGAATACGAGAGTGCCGAGATTATTCTTGTCAGAATAAGGCTTTAAAAATACAGAGCCGTTTTCTGCGATGTTTTTCGAGCCGATAACGAGAAGATCGGCTTCAAGGTAAATACGTGTATTGTTGGTGTCAAAGGCATATTCGCTTCCCATAAAGTAAAGCGATTCGCCCTTGATTCCGGAGCCAACGCGGTTATTTATCTCCTTGTCGTTTATCGTCAGCTTGCTGAGTTTAACAACGTGGGAATAACCGTTTTCGTCAAAGCTTGCAAAAACCTCGTAAACGCCCTCCATAGGAGCGGTGGTGGAATTGAATTCGGGAATCGGGGAGTTATCAAGATATATCTTGAGATTTTCAAGCCCCGAAAGACCGCATTCACTTGTGTAAAGCTCCGTAATCTTTCCGAGGGTAATACCCTCATCCCTTGTAAAGCTCTTTTTGGTAATTGTTCTGTCTGCAATAGCCGCCTCTATTGCAGAGGTGTTACCCTCTTTTATTTCGTAAAAGTATACACTGCTGCTGCTTTCGGAATAACAGGAACTGTTTGCGGGATTTACGTAAAAATTTTTGCTTGCGGTTCCGCTGACTTGCTCACTGCCATTGACCACATTGTATTCATATGTTGTTATAAATAAAACTTTTTTTGATTCTTTTTTAAATTGTATTTCTTTGCTGTTATATGTATGAGTGGAGAAAAGAGTATTTCCCGAATAAGTAAATTCGGAGGGATCTCCGGTTGAAAGAGAATAAGTGAACTTTTCATCCATTTTCTTATAGGTGGTCTCAGGAGAGCTTTTGCTTGCACTCGGCGCAGAAGGGGTAGTGTAACTTACGTTGAAGTTGTTCGTAAGACCGACTCCGCCATAATAAAGCATATATTTGCTGTTGCCAAGGGGTGTTGCCGTCCATCCGGCAACGATACCGTCAATTCTGTCACTCGCATTGCTGTTTCTTACCAACGCGCCGTTTGACATAGTAAGATGATAACTGCCGTTGTTGCTGAAAATCGCGTATTTTTTGCCCGCCTCAAGAGTGGTTGCGGCGTAATTTTTGTTAAATTCCTGGTAGCTTCCAACGTATTTGACAGCCGCATCGTATCTCACCTTGTGAGTAACCTCGTCAACGAAAGCGGGTATGTAACAGTAAAAATAAAGACCTGTATATTTTGCACTGTCGTCTATGCCCAAATCCTCGGGATAGAATTTGTTTGAATCCTGCCATATAACGTCGCTTCCGTCGGGACTCGTTGCAATTCCGTATTTTGCCTTCGCGTGGTCTACCTTGGTAAGCATAATTTCAAAACGTTCATCTCGTCCGATAATTATACCGCCCAAATTAACCGTTTTCGCGTGCTCAATCTTGCAACTATCGGGTATCGCATAGGTGTCAATAGACCATGTTGCATTTCCCGTTGAGGGGTTTGCAATGTCTCCGGTAACGGGAGGCGCGATTGCCGTGGTTTTGAAAACGGCGGGGAAGCTTAAAGCATCGCCCATAATTTTTCCGTCATTGAGAGAAAGCAACGTTTCTTTAAAATCAGCGCTGAATGCGGTAAAGCGCCCGTCGTTATTTTTTGAAAAGTAATTTGTGTAATTTAAACTGCCTCCCAAAAGGGTGCTTTGCCATACGGTAGAGGCTCCGAGCTTTCCGTCAACAAGCACGAAATCGTTTAAAGGAAGCGCCTTGCTCTTCTTATAGGATTCGGGATATATCATAAAGTTTGAGCTGGGAGGAGTGTAATCGACGGTGTAAGAGAAGGTGGAGGTGCCTTTATTAAAACACTCAATCGTAATAATATATTTCTTATCGTTAGCCGAGGGTTTCTTGACGTGACATATCGCAACCACCCTGTCGCCGTTTTCGTCCCTCTTCGGAATTCCTCCCGTCTGCTCGGTGCCGTCAACGATAACGTATTGCTTATATCTGTCCTCGTCCTCGTTTTTTATAACCGTTTCAAAATCGAAATCCTCGTCGCCTTTTAAAACGGCAAAGTCTGTGGGGAGACCCGTGGTGACCATAACCGCAAGCTCGCTCTTTGCATACTCGATAACAGAGCGGGCGGCAACGTAATCGCCCTCGTAGCGAGCCGTCTGGTTTGCGGTAAGACTGTGCGCCGTCATAATGGGCATGAGTGCAATCGTCCACAAGACCACTGCGGTACCCACGGCAACGACCATAGGAAGCGAGGAGCCTTTCTTATTTCTATTAACTTTTTTAAATAATGTTTTTTTCATTATCAAAATCCCTTCCTCTCGGGAAAACCGAACTGCCATAAATAATATAATGACAGCTTATTATATCATTTAACAGAAAAGAAGTCAACAAAAGATGCTGAAAAAGTGGCTTTGAAAGGCGGATTATTATGTGAAAATTTATTAAAAATCAGCTTGATTTTTAATATTGCAAATTTTTCGGGGTGGGGGGTTGACATTTTGGCTGAAATAGTGTATAATAGCAAAGTCAAATTTTTAAAAACGAAAGGACACCTTGAAATGAAAAAGAACAATAAAAAAGGCTTTACCCTTGTTGAACTCGTAATCGTAGTTGCCGTTATGGCAGTATTGGTTGCTGTTGCAATCCCCGTTATCGGAAACATCACCAACAGCGCACAGAATGCAGTTGATGATTCAAATGCCCGCGCAATTGAGAGCATGATCAAAATGAGCGAAGCAAAATTATCTTCTAAAGAAGTTGCAGCTATAGATGATGCGGATGATAACGTCACCTACGATTCTAACGGAGATGGTACTGCTGAAGAGTTTACCTATGCATCTTTCGTTGATGCAGAGCTTGAAGCTGCAAAACTCGGAATTACAAACAAGACCTTCTATTATGATATTTCTACCGGCAATTGCTCTTGGAAGACCGATAATCTTGTTACCGGCGACCTTCAGATTGCATTTGGTACAGATGGTACTGTAGAAGTTACTAAATATACTGCTGCAGGAGCTACTTCCGACGTTGGTTCAAGCAACTAATTATACAGATAACTTTTAGACCTTATCGGATTTGCCGTGGGGTTCTGCTTCGGTAGGATGCCGCTTAGTCTCCACCGTTTGCAAAACCTCACGGCATACGTTTTTTCAAGGCTTGCCCATCCGTGTCGGATTATAACGACGGATGGGTAGTTTGGATTTTAAGACAACCGCTATCCGAGGTTGATTGGAGGCAAAAATGACTCATATTGCAGTAATGTTATACCCCGACCGCATAGGAATCGCACGTGTTGGAGCTATAGGCAAAAAGCCCTCTTACGCTCCGCCGATGTGGCTCGGAGATATAGACGTTTTAAAGCTTGTCGAGGAACCCGCGCGACTTGCCGCTCTTATCAGACAGGAGATAGGCGACGATGAAGTTGTAAGCGTTTACCTCCGCATATGGCCGGCGCTTTGCAATAATGTTTTGTTTTCACATGCAAAGCATAAGGCAAAGGAAATAGACCGTCTTCGATTTTCCGAGCTTGAAACGGTTTTTCACGGACGCCACGATGAGCAATACGTAACCGATTACCCTATAGATAACGGCAGATATTCATTTGCCGGCAAATCAAGACACGTTCTTTTCACAGCGCAACGTCGTACCGTTGACTCATTGCGTCAGGCTTTTGAAGCAAAAAAGCTTAAGCTTTCCGCAATCGTTCCGATGAGTATTGCTTTCGTAGAGTCTGCAATGCGATACTGTGAAATGGCAGAGGGAACTACCGCGCTCGTGCTTTTTGACGATGCCTGCACCTCGATTGCGTTAGTCCGTAAAAAGAGTGTTTGCCTTTTGAGAACTCTTGCGCCCGGCGCGCAAAGCCTCCTTGAAAATTTCTGTGATATAACCGGACTTACTGCGGCGCAGTGCCGCAGGATAATCTGTGCTCCCGAATCCTCGGAGTTGGATAAGCTCCTCGATAAAGCTCCCATGCTCAAGGATGCGATATACGGCACCTGCAACCGTCTTTGTACCGAGCTTGAGAAGGCGGTTAAATCCATTGATGCCGATAATCCTCAAATTGATAAGATCATAATCGGCGGATCTCTTGTAGGAAATGAAAAGCTTGCCGCCTACATCGGAGCAAGCCTTGCAACGGAATGTGTAAACGTTGAAAGAGCAATGTCTGAAAAGAGTGCAAGCGAGCTTTGCATAAGAGAAGAGGACGTAACCGCCGTATTTACCCTTGGCGCGGCAACCTTCACAAGCTGTGACCTCCTTTCAGAATGGAGAAAAAAGCAAACCGATAAAAAACAGCAGATAATAATGAGCGCGGCACTTGTTGTAATAGCGGGCGTGCTTATGGCAATAACTCCCTATCAGTTAAGCAGATTAAAGCAGGAAAAGGAAGCGGCAGAAGCAATTCTCAATCAACCCGAATACCTTTCCGTTCTTAACCTTCTTGACGACAGAACTGAAGCAAACCGTGATAAAGCGGCTCTCGTAAAGGCAATAGAGGATCTGCCCTATAATACCTCAAAGGTCGTTTCAATGGTTGAGGAGGTCACTTACGTAACTGAAAAATACGGCAGATTAAGCGAAATGAGCGTAAGCCGAAACAATAAAAAGATTTCGTTTACCTTTACTACCGAAAGCTTTGATACCTATCTTGAATGGCAGGCAGAGCTTGAAAAAAGCGGAAGGTTTTCCTTCATATCGGTTCCCACCTTTGCGAGCGCCGGCAGCAGCTACGTCGTTCACGCAGAGGTAACCTCACCCGATTTTGAATTAAAGGAGGCAAAATAATGGATATTTTAAAGAAACTTAAAAAAATATCGTTGCTTCCCATAGTTGCAGTGTCGCTTTTGCTGATATTGCTCGTATATTATTTTCAGTATATGGTCCCCGCTCAAGCTGAAATGAACCGATTAAATACGGAAATTGCCCTCCTTCGTGCGCAGGCAGCAACCGTCCGCGGCTATATCAATAACAGTGAGGGGCTTCAAAATGAAATAAATTCTACCCTGGACGAGATAGAGGAGCTTAACAAAAACGGCTATACAAATGCTTCAAACGTCAATACCGTCATCAGCCGCGCAATAAAAGAAAACAATATAACTCTCCGCTCGATTCAGCTTGAAAAAACCACCGTTTCAGGCAATACAGAGATGCTTCCGATCCGAATAGATTTCATCGGAAAGAGCGAGGACGTATTCAATTTCATTGAATTTTTTGAGAAAAATACCGACGGCGCGTATATCGTCAACTCCCTGCAGGTTGAAAACACCTCAACTTATTGCACTGTAAGCGTTGTTTTGCATCTTTGCACACCAAAAAAATAAGGCGGTATTAAATGGGATTTTTATATGCGGCAATAGGTGCGGTTCTCGGCTTTTTTGCAGTATTTGTTTTGAATAAAATGCCGGAACATTCCTTTTGCGACTATGGAGAGGAACCAACGGAAAAGCATAAGGCACCACGCTTCAGCTACCGTTTTTATGCGGTAATTTTGGCGTTTTTGGGTATAATAACGGGATATTTGCTATGGAACAACGTGGAAAATGCTGCAGTAAGCGTAATTTTGCTGTTATTTTGCTCTTTGCTTTTTGCAATTTCGGTGTCCGACAGTAAATATGCAATAATTCCCGACGAGCTTGTAATCGCAGGCGCGGTCCCCGCGTTGACAGTAGCAGTAATAACGGCTGCAATCGGCGGTAGCCTGATTTCATGGCTTTCACCGGTAATCGGCGCCGCAATCGGCGGCGGAACGGTAATCGTAATAAACCTCGCAGGTCGTCTTTTTTATAAGCGTGACGCGCTCGGCATGGGTGACCTTAAACTAATGATAATAATCGGAGTTGCACTCGGCGGAACGGGAACGGCAATAGCACTTATCATAGGAATAATTGCAGCCGGTGTATGCTTTGCGGTTTTAATGCTTTTTAATAAAGCGAAGGGCGATGAATACCGTCCGCTTGGTCCGTATCTTGTATTCGGCGCAGTTGCGGCGATAACATTAAGACCTTATATAGACGCGGCAGTTTTGTGGTATATTTCACTGTTTAGCTGAAATGGAGGAGATTTGAAGTGAATCCGTTTAACAAGAAAAAGAACGATAATACCGAAGATTATGAAAAGATAACGACGGAGCAGACAAGTGCTCTAACCGTGCCCGACGTTAAACAGGTCGATCTTTATAGCACGCGAGTTGTCGAGGAGGCACTGTCCCTTATTCCCGAGCATATCGCAAAGGCAAATAAAATGCTTCCGCTTTATTTTTCAAAGGATAAAACTACCCTTTTTGTTGCAATGGCAGACCCGAAAAATGAGGATGCGGTAAACAATCTTGGCGTTTATACGGGCCTTCGTCTTGAGCCTATGCTTGCGCCTGAGGACGTTATTTTTGAAAAAATACGCGAGCTTTATACAACACAGCGCGCATTTTCTGCGGCAAAGGAGCTTGCGGCAACTACCGAAACGGTAAAGCAGGACGATCATTTAAACGATGAGTCGGTTCCGATAGTCCGTTTTGTAAATAATATGATAGAGCAGGCCGTTATAATGAAGGCGAGCGATATTCATATAGAGCCTCACGAGAAGTTCTTGCGAATCCGCTTCAGAATCGACGGCGAAATGATAATCTACCTCGATACCGAGGCAGAGCTTGGCGCATCTGTTGCCTCGCGTATCAAATTCATTGCGGGTCTTAACATCGCCGAGCGCCGTATCCCGCAGGACGGACGTATTAACTATAATTACGGCAAGGGTATGGTTGATTTACGTATTTCGATTCTGCCTTCTGCCTTTGGTGAAACGGTAGTAATGCGTATTACCACCGCCTTGAGCTTTGATCTTGATAAGAAATCAATTGGCTTCGATGAAGAAAATATGAAGCTTTTTGATAAAATTCTCGGCTATACCCACGGTCTTGTACTTCTCACAGGCCCGACCGGAAGCGGTAAGACCACCACACTTTACGCAGCTCTTTCGGAGCTTGATAAGCCCAACGTAAATATAATTACTGTTGAAGATCCTATCGAAATGATAATGCCAAACCTCGTTCAGGTTGAGGTAAATAATAAAACGGGGCTAACATTTGCGAAGGTAATGCGTTCGATCCTCCGTCAGGACCCCGATATAGTAATGCTCGGTGAAATACGTGACGAAGAAACCGCAAGAATAGCAATGACGCTTTCCGTCACAGGTCACCTCGTTTTCAGTACCCTTCATACCTTCGACTCACCGAGCGCAGTAACACGTTTGCTTGATATGGGACTCGAACCCTATATGGTATATTCCGCCCTTTCTGCGGTAATATCGCAGCGACTCGTAAGAAAGCTATGTCCGAAATGCCGTTACAGATATTTTGCCAAGGATCTTGAAAAGGAATTTTTGGGAATTCCCCAGACCGAGCAGGTAGAGCTTTACGCCGCACACGGCTGCGAGCACTGCAATAACACCGGATTCAACGGACGTACCGCAGTTCACGAAATACTTATGATGTCTAATTCGATCCGTGATATACTTTCAAGCGGCGGCGGTGTTGAAGCTGTAAGAAAGGCTGCAAAAGCCGACGGAATGAGAACTCTCCACGATAATCTCCGTCAACTCGTGTTAAACGGCACCACTTCACTTGAGGAAATGAGAAGCACCTACTCCGAATTTGTATAATCTGCAGACTGGAGGAATTTAAATGAAATTCAGATATGTGGCTGTTGATGCAGTCGGTAAAAAAGTCAAGGGCGTAATAGAGGCTGAAAACGAGAACAACGCCGTTTATTTTATTCATAAGCAGGACCTTACTCCCGTATCGGTAAAGCCCTATAAAGAAAAAGCGGCTAATTTTTGGGAAATGGAAATAATGGAACCCGACGTCCATAAGCTCAAAATGAAGAAAAAAGACATTATGCGCTTTGCCGATAAAATGTCTATAATGCTTAAGGCGGGCGTTAAGCTTTCAATGGCAATGGAAGTAATCATTACCAGTGAAACGAACCATCGCTACAGAAAAATATTCAAGGCAGTAACGGAAGATCTTTATGCCGGCTCCTCTCTTGCCGAAAGTATGAGGAAATTTTCCGCATTTCCCGAGGTCGTTGTTAATATGGTGGCATCGGGCGAAAAGAACGGCAAGCTCGACTGGGCGTTTTCCCGTATAGCCGAGATGTTTGAAAAGGAGATTGCGTTAAGCGGTAAGCTTTCTGCAGCCTTTACATATCCTCTTTTTCTCGTTTTTCTTATGATTGCTCTTTTTGTGGTAATGACAACATATGTTTTACCAAGGTTTTCAAATATGTACGAAACCTTTGATTCGGAGCTTCCGGGAATAACACAAGCGATGATAAACGTTTCCGATTTTCTTATTAAATACGGACTGTTTATTGCTCTTTTCATCGCGGTAGCGGTAATTGTAACGGTAGTGCTTGTAAAGGCAATGCCTGCATTCCGTCGTCAGCTTTCCAAATTAAATCTTCATGTTCCCGTTGTGGGAAGACTTCTCGTAGTAAGCAATTCCTCGAGCTTTGCCCGCATAGCATCAGCGCTTATTGAATCGGGTGTTGAGATAGTTGACGCAATGAAGATTTCTGCCACTGTAATCAAAAATTATCATATGCATCAATCTGTGGTAGAGTGTCTTGACGATGTAAGACTCGGCGCTCCGTTGCATTCGGCATTCGCAAAGCTGAAGATATTTGAGCCACTTTTCGTTTCGATGGTTGAAATAGGCGAGCAGTCTAGTATGCTCGACGAAACCTTTGGAAAGATGGCAGACCTTTACGAGGCCGAGAGCAACGATGCAACGAGAAAGCTCACTGCGGTAATTGAACCGGTGATGACGATGCTCATAGGACTTATGATAGCACTTCTCGTTATATCGATAATTCTCCCTATGTTCAATATGTACGGAACCATTTTAGGTTAATAAAAAATACCGTTTTCCGAAAGGAAAACGGTATTTTGTTTATAACGGATTATTTCTTCAAAACCGCAACAAGCTTTTTTATCGGAATGCCCTCTTGAGAAAACCTTGCCTCATACTCGGTTACGACGTTTTGAATGTTTTCACTGTGAAGGTCGCGCGTGAGATAGATTATCTCAAAGCCGTTTGAGGATATTTCCTCAACGGAGAAATCGAAAAGCTTATCGTTATCCGTCTTGAATTCTATTTTTCCGTCGGGCGTGAGAAGCTTTTTGTATATCTCAAGAAAGCTTCTGTGAGTAAGCCTTCTCTTTGCGCGGTTATTGGGCGGCCACGGATCGGAAAAATTCAAATATACGGTATCTACCGAATGCTCCTTGAAATAATCGCAAAGCTCCGAGGCGTCAGCCATCAGAAGACGTATATTCTTCGCTCCGCATTCGTCGGTCTTAATAGCGGCGGTAGCAATAACGTCTGCCACCTTTTCAATTCCCACAAAAGACACGTCGGGCTCGAGTAACGCCGACTGCGAAACGAAAGCTCCCTTTCCGCAGCCTATTTCGATCTTTAATTTCTTGTTTTCAAAAAAGGCATCGTCACGGTTTTCCTTGTCAAGGAACAAGTAGGAATACTTCAAAAGCCTTTCGGGAGTGTTTTTCTTTTTTCTTGCTCTCATTTCAACTTCTCTTTTCTTTGACAAATTGCTATTATATATTATAAGCCATTTTCCGAAAAAATCAAGAGATAAGTGCTATAATTTTTTTTGAAAGAGCATCGCTCACCGATTTGTCAAGGGCATCAACGTAATAAGATTCCAACTCGTCGTGAAGCTCCTTTGCTTTTGAAAGACGCTCCACCGCCGCCTCCAGACTGCTTTTTTTCAAGATCTCGTAAAATTTCAGCCTGCCGTCAAACTCGGTTACCTCGGTTAAAAACCGTTCGCAGTTTATTTTTCTCGTGGAACCTTGCTTTTTTGAAGTAAATGCGATCCGAGCATTTGGAATTTTGATGTGTAAAAGTCTTGAAGGTGAAAGAGGCGAGTAAAAGGCGATCGCGTCAAGACCGCTTTCGGTAAACCTTCGTAAAAGAGCCGACATAACGGCGTCGCTTACGGCTCCGAATCTGTCGTCAAGACAAACGACCTCGTCGCAATCCGCCGATACCGAATCGAAATGGGTTATCCAACCCTTATGGCAAAGGGCATCGGCAAATCGGCGGGTAATTTTACCGCCATCACCTTTGACCGTTTTCCGCTTAACGAGGTTTTTCGCATATTCATCAATCCTTTCAAAGCAGATCTTTCCCTCAACTGCGCCGTAGATCAGCCCGTCAATCTCGCCCGCAGCATTGAGAAGGGAATAGGCGGCGCGGTACTCTGCCTTTATAGCGCCGTTTATCTCAAAAATTTTGTCCTTTTTAGCTGAAAGCTTCTTTGCGTCCCAATAATCTCCGGTATTTATTATCATTCCCGCCGCACCCGGTACGGGCGGCTCCGCAAGATGCGGAGAGGTGCCGTCAAACAAAACGGTACCGTCGTTTAAAACGGCGCCGTCGAGAGAATCGGGGTCTGAGGAGCA